>NZ_LT607752.1:6323756-6667512 GCF_900090265.1 Micromonospora rifamycinica | reverse complement strand
TAGTCGATCCGGGCCAGCGTCCCGCCCCGGGTATAGGAGACCACGTTGGTGTCGCTGATGTTGCGGCCGTACTTGTTGGTTTCCTTGGCATACCAGTAGGAGGTGGTGTTGCCGCGCGGGTCCACCACGTAGTCGAGGTTCCACCGCCAGGCCTGGTCGCAGAACGATGAGATATACGACGACGCGTTGCACGGTTCGTTGATGTGGTTTCCGGCCACCGGCACGGTCCACGTCGATTCCGTCACCACGCTTTGGCCAGGCAGGCTGTGCCGGCCAAAGAAGTACTGAGTACCGTCGGTAGTGGTGACCTTCCAGTACTCACCGTTGTTGTCATCGTTGCCAGCACCGGTGAGTTTCTCGATCTTCGAGCCGTCCTCGCTACGGGAGTGCCAACCCTTGCCCCCCTCGTAGACCAGTTCAGAACCGTGACCGCCGAGGTTCATCACGGCGTTGTCCGAGCGCCAGCACAGGTCGCCGTTCTTCACCGTGTTGTTCGGGGCAGCCCCGTTCTTGTCGTCGTCCATGTCCTCGGCGCACGGCACGTACCGTCGCTCGACATAGCCTGGCCAGTAGTCGAAACCCTCACCCACCCACGACGGCTGGGTGTTGGACGTCTCCGAACGCCCATCGACGCTGGCGGAGGAGTAGGACACCGACACTCCCGGCGCGGGACCGGCAACCGGCGGCGTTCGCATCCCGTACGACCAGGTGAATCCACCGGTAGCGCCACCGACGCCCCAGGTTGATGAGGCCGCGAGCGGGCTGACGGTGAAGGTGCCGTCGGGCCCGGAGGGACCGGCGACCAGTGCGACGAGAGTGCCGCGCTGCGCCGCCGAGGCAGGCTCTGCGGCCTGACCGCTTCTGGTCGACCGACCTGCCAAAGCCAGGGGCACCACCGGAACCTCGGCGGTGACCACACCAGCGGCGGTGTCGTTGCGCGACCGCAGCGGCGTCGCCATACAGTCGGACGGTGCCGGGGTGCGCAGCGCACACTCCGGTACCTGCCACAACCGCAGCCGGGAGGCCCAGTCGCCTCCGTAGGCGTACCGGAAGGACCGGTAGTCCACCGATAAGCTCGCCGTTCCGGTGGTCTGTGAGCCTGTCGGGGTGCCGACCCGCATCAGCATGCCGTCCTGCCAGGCCGCAGGCGTGGTGGTCCGGTCCAGGACCTGCACCGTCATTTCGGAAACCCGTGCACCGGCCGCACCAGTAGCCGGGGTGACCGACACCGGAAGGCTGCCGGCCCGAGTGACAACGTCCCCTGTCAGAGAAACGTGCGCGGTGCCGGCCGCGGGCCATTCCGGAGCGGGAGGGGCCTCCCGTTGCTGACGGGCGTAGGGCCAGGCCCGGGCGTTGAGGCGTCCACCGTCTTTGTCGAGTTTCTCCGTCTGCGAAGACAGATGCGTGACCGTGGCCTCCGCCCGAGCCGGCGTTACCGGCAACAGGCCGCACACCAGCACGCCGACGAGCAACCCGCTGCCGAGTTTGCGCTGGCGCGTCCCGGACGGGTCTCGTCGTGCAGGGAACAGGTCACGTAGGCGTGCGTCCATCGACTCGAACACCAAACCCTTCAGATACCCCTGTCAGGCAGGGATGGAACGCTCAACCAAGACTGTTGATCAGCTGACCGGGGTCAGCCCTGCGGTCGGCACCCAGAGCCGCCGTGCTCCCACTTTGTCGTGTGCTACGCCGGGTCTACGGCTTGGGATTCGTAAAGCTGTTTGACGTCGACATCAGTCATCGCGCCCTGATAGAGGCCGATGTCGTCGACACCGCCATGCCAGTAGTCGGTCTGCTTGTCGTTCCACAAGGTCCGCCCCACCTGCAGCGGCCCGCTCGATGCCATCGGTGGCTGCGCAATGCTCAGAGCCCCTGACGGCTCGCCGTTGACATAGATCCGTAGTTGCATACGGGAGGCGTCATAGACGCCGACCAGGTGGGTCCACACGTCCGCCTCGGCGAGATGGGTCGAGCTGATACCCGGCTGCGGCGCGGGGTTGGTGTCGCTCTGGGCCACCGTGAAGACCCACCGTGTGGCGGCCGGGTAGTACTTCAGCCAGAACGCCGACTGATGCGCCCCTGCCTGGGAGACGATCGTCTGGTCACGAAGGGCGTCGTCGAGGTAGGCCCAGGTCGACACGGTGAACGACTGGTCGGTGCGCAGCACGGGCGTGTCCTGCCAGATCGAGAACTGGTTGCCGTTGGCATCCGGGGCCGTCGAGCCGGTGTTCCGGGCCGACCGGCCCCATTCCAGGGTGGTCTGCCACGGTGGTGGGTTCTCCTCTGGGAAGAAGGACCCGTCCAGGTAGAGACCATTACCCCGGTGCCCCGAGTCGATCGAGGCACCCCGTTGCAACGCGAGCGCTCGGTCGAACTGTGTCCCGTCAACGGCATCGCAGGTGTCGATGAGGTTCTGGAGGTAGCAGGGGCGGGCCACCGTGAAGTCCCAACGCCCCACCTCGGTCGGCGCGAGGACGCCGGGTTCGTCGACTCCGCCGGAATCCGGATCTGACGCCAACTGGCCGGTGATGTCGTCGTCCACGAACACCCGGTTGAAGACCTGCATGTCGGCGATGTTGCCGCTCCACCAGTTGCCAGGTGCGCCGCCTGAGTAGCCACGGCCCACGGTGAACCGGCCGGCTGCCTGCCATGGCGTCACTGCCCGGTCCTCCTCGTCGACCGACACCCCGTTGACGTACAGGCGCAGCTTCCCGGCGACCTTGTCGTACACACCCGCGAGGTGAACCCAACGATCGACGTCGGTGGAGGTGATCGGGGTGGTGGCGATGGCACGTCTGGTGGTGCTGGATTGAGCCGAGCTGTCCTTCATCAGGAACGACCAGTACGGCTTGAGCGGGGAGCCTTCCTGCCGGATGCCGAGTTCGAACCCGGCGGCGTCCGTACCCTCCTGCGTGGCCACCTTCATCTCGGTGGTCGGCACGGCTGTCAATCGGACCCATGCCGCCACGCTGAAGGAGTCGGAGGTGCTGATCACCGGCCCGGCCGTGGACGCTGCTGACGAGGCACCGTTGAAGGCGGCTGACTGGCCACTCATCAGGTGCACGTCAGCCGGCCAGTTGACGTTGGTGGCGCTCAGGGGGGTGTTGTTCGTCAGTGGACCGCTGCCATCGGTGTCGCCGAACAACTCCTGGCTGTCGGCCAGCGCCTCGGCCTGCGTACGGCCGGGGTAGGACTCCAGTCCCCAGCGGGCGACCGCAGAGGTGCGGCGGGGAACGGTGATCTCGACCGTGCCGGTGTTGCCGAGGTTTCCGGTGGAGTCGATGGCACGGGTCCACAGGATGTTCTTGCCGTATTTGTAGGTGTTCAGCGTGACGGTCGCCGTCTTGGTCGTGGTGCCGGTAGCCGCCAGTTCCCCGTAGTTCGGCGCTGCGGGGATCGTGGCCACGATGTCCTTCGTGCCGTCACCGGAGAAGTCACCCGGCACGAAGATCGTTCCTCCGCTCGGGATCGTGCCCTTCGTGACGCCGGTGGTGTCCAACCACCCACCGGTGCCGTTGCCCCGGGTCAGCCGGACCTCGCCGGTAGCGTTGATCCGGGAAAGCACGTCGGCCTTGCCGTCCCCGGAGAAGTCCCCCAGACCGAACAGTGCGGCGCCGTTCCAGCCGGTGCCGATGGTCTCCGAGACCCCCGTGATCCAACCGCCGGTGCCGTTTCCGCGGACCATTACGAGGCTGCCGTCGGACTTGCGGTACAGCACATCAGGCTTACCGTCACCGTTGAAGTCACCCGGCGAGAAAATCCAGGTGGCCGCGGACCAGGCGCTGCCGATCTGGACGGAGGTGCTCTCCACGCCACCCGTGGCCGTACCGCGTCGCATGAACAGGTTCTGGGTGGCCCGATCCCGGTAGATGAGGTCGGGCTTGCCGTCGCCGTTGAAGTCGCCGGGTGAGAAGAGGTACTGGGCAGCGGACCAGTTACCCGCGTCAAGCAGTTCCGGATCGGCCAAGAAGCCGCCCGTGCCGTTCCCGCGCGCCAGGTACAGGCTGGCATCGCCGGATCGGCGGTAGATGACATCGGGTTTACCGTCGCCGGACAGGTCGCCCGGGCTCAGCACCGTCCCGTCGGTGTCCCACAGACCGGGGGGTGTGGTGAAGCTCGAACTGAAGCTACCGGCACCGTCCCCCGCGTAGGAACGCAGCGTGTGCGGTGTGCCGGGCGGGCCCGTCCAGCTATACCGGAACTTGGTCACGTCCGTGGTCGTGGAGGACAGGGTGAAGGTGATTGGCTGTCCCGGGCCTGGCACCGTGCCATAGGTGACGGTGGGCGCGGGCGGCACGGTGGTGTCGATGGAGAACTGGCACCAGGCGGACCAGCCGCTCCATTGCGAGTAGGGCGCCGGATCCACCGCAGTGACCCGGAACGCGTAGTTGCGGTTAGCCACCGCGGCGACCGCAGCCGTGGTGGCGCGTCCGTTCGCGCTCGCCGGTGCCGTCGGTGGCCCTGTCTTGCGTGATGGGTACGTGGCGGTAACCGTGCTCATGCCGCCTGAGGGGACTTCGATCCATTCGTACGAGCCGGTCAGCGTCTGGCCGGAGTCGGCATCCGGGTAGACCGCCGAGAAGATCGGATTCACCGTGCCGATCGTCACCGCGCCGCTGGTCGGACAGGACACCCCGGCCACCTGAAGTCTGTTCGGCTTTCCCGGGATGGAGTCGTAGTCCACCACCAGCTTGGCCTTGGCCGGGTAGAACTTCTTCCAACGGTCCTGCGCGGTTTCGTACTGCCCATCGCCATTGCAGGCGCAGAAGCCGACGGTCATCGTGGGCCAGCCTCCGGTCGCTGCCGCCTGGGTCTGGCTGGTAACCCCCGAGCCGTTGAAGATCATGTCCATGTCGGCCTGCGGTGAGTCCGAACACCCGGCGCCCTTGTTGGCATGCCCGGCCGCGCTGTCCAACCACGTCTTCAGCTTCATCGCCGAGAACGACGCCTTCATGGTCGCGTTGATCACCGGCGTCAGGTACATATGAGTCGACGTGTCGGTGCATGACCACGAGTGGAACAACTTCATCTGCACATACGCCGACTCGACATGCTTGCCCTTTAGCGAGACCGAGCCGCTGATCGTCGGGAACTCGAAGTACGACCGGAACCGCGAGCCGACGCAGGGCCCGTCCGGGCTGTATCCCACCCGGGCGTACGTGTAGTCGGTGTTGGTGCAGCCATCGCTCGTCGCGTAGGCCCACTTCGACCGACTTACCGACCAGGCCGGGTCGATATAGACAGGGAAGACTGTCCCCGGCGAGTCGAGTAGGGCTGTGTCCGGCACCAGCCGCAGCCCGCCATCCCCAGTAATCTGGGTCGCGACCTTCGCCATCCGAGCGCCGTCGCCTGCCGCCTTCGCATCCGACATCTGCCTGGCCTGGCCTTGCGCGCTCGGAGGCGCCGCCGACGAGTCCCACATCACTGCCGGCTCCGCTTCTGCCACCAGCGTCGTTCCCGATACGGCCCGCAACGAACCGTCCTGGACGCGGCTCAGCTCGGCGTCACCGCCGACCTGTAAGGTGAGGTCCCGCAACGCCGAGTCGGCAGCCGCGTCCGCCGAACGCACCACCAGAACGTGGGTGAAACCGGTATGCGTGGCGCGGAGAACCAGGTCTACCTCCGGCAGGACATCCCGGTAGGTGGCAGTGTCACCGCTCACCACCGGGTGAGGCAAAGACCCGGACCAGGACAGCTGGAACTCCTGCCCGGACCGCATTAACGTCACCATAGGCGCGTCACCACCGCCGGAGAACGCGACATCGGCCACGGACGCTGTCGGGCGCAACAGCCCGTCTCCGCCTTGCTGAAGGGTTAAGTCGACGTCCGCCCACGCGCCGTCAGCTCGCCGAGTACGTTGCGGCACAACCGCAGATTCAAACTGGAGGTGCCCATCCGGCTGCGCCACGACCTGCGTGTACGGAGTTCGCGAGGCATCAATCACGACCGCCTGACCACAAGAAGCAGCGGCACTTAACGCCTTCGCTTCGGTCGCAACGGCACTCCCACAGTCGGGAGCAGCAGCCACAGCCGGCGTCGGTCCACCGCTGATCCACAGGGCCACCGACCCAGTGACAACGACTGCGGTCGCCACGGCGGTGCCGAACCGCGCGCCTGGTCGACCCTTGCGCCCGCAGCTGGCGTTCATAGATGTATCGGATAACCGAATGAGAAGGCGCGCAGGACGCATCAAAGCAGCTACCCCCGTGGATCGTTGATCAGGCAAGCGGCACAGTAGCCACTTGGGAGCACCCTCGTGGCCCGGCTGCTCCACACCACGAGCGGGGCCAGGTTGGCTGAGGCGTCTCGACGGGGATCTCCGGCGACGTAGCGAACAGCAACAATTACTCAGGGTTGCTGGATTATGAGCGATGGGCAGGGACTCCCGCACCTCGATCGCAGGCAGTAACTGTTATACACCCGTGACCTGAGGCAAGCCAGCCCCGGAGCACCGCCATTCGACGGATCGCGCCGCGCAAGCGATTGACACCTGCGATCAATCCATTACTATTCATACCTCTGTTGTATTAACATACGAACCGGGCAATTCTGACATAAGGCGTTGCGTAGTGAAGCATTGCCTGCCCTGAAAGGATGCCACCTCCACACCCTCTAAATCATCCTAGGAGGGAGTGTTGATCCGATCAGGCGTCATCCATGTGGCATGACCGGCAGCCCACCGGCGCCCAGACCCGCCGGGCCGAACTCGACGACGAGATCCGTCGGATCTTCGACGCCTCCGGCGGTACCTACGGCTCGCCGCAGGTCACCCTCGATTTGCAGGCCGCGGGCTGGCGGGTCGGGGAGAACACCGTCGCCCGCAGGATGGCCGCGCTCGGGCTGGCCGGTCGCCCATCGAAACGGCGCCGTAGCCGGACCCGGCAGGGCAAGCGGCCTGCGGCACCGGACCGGGTCCGCCGGCAGTTCGGTGCTCCGGCACCGGACTTGCTCTGGTGCGGCGACATGACCGAGATCGTCACTGACCAGGGGAAACTGTATCTAGCTACGGTCATCGACCTGTTCAGCCGCCGGCTGCTGGGCTACGCCATGTTCGCTCACCATGACGCCGACCTGGTCGAGGCGTCACTGAACATGGCCGCCGCGAGCCGGGGCGACACCGTCGACGACGTGATCTTTCACAGCGACAGGGGCAGCCTCGTCCCAGCTCAGGGTCTGGTTGCCCTGACCCGCGCTGCGGGTGGCCATGTTGCCGGTCTTGTCGTACGTGTACGAGGTGGTACCGGTCAGGCCGCCGCTGGTTGCCGTGCTGGTCAGGGTGTGCGGCTGTCCCTTGCTGTTGCCGTCATAGGCGTAGGTGGTGGTGATGTCCGTGCCACCGCTGAGCGAGTACTGCTTCTGGTTCTGACGGTTACCGAGGGTGTCTACCGTCCACTCGGTCCAGTAGGCGCTGGCGGGGCTGATGCCGCTGCCGACCATGCCGCGGTTGCTGCCGCTCGGCGCGAGGGTGCAGTTGTCGGTGGCGGTCCAGGCGGAGGTGAGCTGGCGTAGCGCGTCGTACCGGTAGCACTGGGTCTCTGCTGTGGTAGCCGGCTCGTAGCGGGTGTCGACCTGCTTGGTGATGTTGCCGAAGGGGACCAGTTCACCCCGTTCGGGATCGCTGACTTCAACCACGACGGCTACCAAGACATCATCGCCGCTGGTGCGACCGGCGAGATGTGGAACTATCCCGGTGATCTGAAGGGCGGTCAGGCAACCCGGGTGCAACTCGACACAGGCTGGTCCACCAACTACAGCACGTTCGGCATCGCCAACGTCGTCGGAGACAGCACACCCGACATGTACGCCAGACTGACCAGCACCGGCATCCTCAACCTGTACGACTTCCCACCCAACAACGTCAGCCAGGTCGGCACCGGCTGGGGCAGCTTCACCTCATTCGGCCTCACCGACTTCAACCGTGACGGCAAACCCGACGTCATCGCCCGGGACAACTCCACCGGCACCGTATACCTCTACCCGGGCACCACCAACGGACTGCTCAGCGCGAGAACCCAGATCGCCACCGGCTGGTGAGATCATGGGTGTGGGCCGGGCCGACGATAGGGTGCCCGGCCCACACCGCTCCAGGTCGGCTCCACCCACAGGCGAGTCTCTCGCCGCAACAAGCGTCCGACCGCAGCGATCAGCCCCGGCCCCTACGACTTGACGGTGACCTGGTGATTCTCGCAGGCCGCAATGAGCCCGGGAACAACACGGGTCAAGGTGACCCGATCGAAGTGCTGTACCTCCTCACTACCGCGACGACTCTGCACCCGTTGCACCATGCCCACCGCAGTCACCCCCGCGGACTTCAGATCCTCATGAGCGGAACGCTGAAACAGCTCCGCCACCCGCTGCACCTCATCGGCAGGCGCAACCTGACCCTGCTCGACCCGCACCACGAACCCCGCCGAACGACACGCGGTCACCCCCGGATCCTCGTCCTTCCGGTCAGCGAACTCCCAGTACGCCGCCGCGCCACCGCCTCCCAGAGCGAGCAGCACAAGAGACACCACCACCAGGCTGACCCAGCGGCGTCGCCGCCTCGGCACATCGGCGGCGTACTCAGCCCCGGAGTGGTCGTCCGTCACCCAAACGTCCTTTCTCGACACTGGTAGCAACGAGGGTGGAAAGTTATCACCTCAGCCCGATCCCACTTCCTCGGCGAAGCAGGGCCGAGCGGGGGTCGTAGGTGGGGCGGTCGTGGCCCCAGTCGTGAATGCCGAACGGGAAGTTCGCCACGACGACGTCAGCCTGCAGTTCGGGCAGGGCGTCGGCGAGGAGGCTGTCGCCCCCGTGCACGACCCTCGCCGTCGCCAGCCGCAGATGACCCTGACCACCGGTCACCGTGAAGATGCACTGCCGATCCGTGCAGAGCACGCACCCCCACGGATGTTGCAACCGGGTGCCCGGCACCCAACCGAGCGCCCGAACGACCCCACTGTCGGCGATCCGACCACTGGCATCCAGCGCCGCCACCCCATAGACCAGGGTGCCGACACGAGGGGAAGAAAGATCCGCAAGCGGCAACGGCCGACGACGAAGACCCCGGTCAGACCGACCACCCGAATTGCCCCGGCCAGCCAGTACAACCGGCGGGACGACGGGAGCGACCACAACGTCAGCCACGCCGACCACCCCCGCCCGAAGCGGGACCAGCCGACGTCGACACGGAGATCAGATCAGTGTGGTCAAGCGCGCCCCACCACCAGTACGTCGTAGACAGCAGGGATGCTGCAAAAGTGTGTCCGAGGGGGGACTTGAACCCCCACGCCCTATACGGGCACTAGCACCTCAAGCTAGCGCGTCTGCCATTCCGCCACCCGGACTTGCCCGTTCAGCCTACCGGGTCGGCTCCGGCGTCTCTCACCCCGGTCAGCCGGCCTGGTGGGCCGCACGGGGCATTACTGTACACGGCCGGAATGGATCATGCACATCACCGTCGGGCGGTCGGACGGGGACTGGATCATCGCAGGTCAGAAGCCTGCATCGGAGCGCATCATCGGGTGGGTAGCGTCCGGACCCGTACAGGCGGCAGCATGGGTGGCGTGTCCGCACCCGCACCCCTCGCCGCAGTCCGACACCGGGCGCTCGCCCTGCGTTCCTCCGGTGACCTGTCGGCGGCGTGCCGGCTGCTCGCCGACGCGATCGACTCGGCCCGCCCCGCCTACGGTGAGGACCACCCGGAGGTCATGGGTGCGCTGTACCTGCTCGCGCGGCTGCACCGGGAGGCCGACGAACCGGCCGCCGCCCGTCGGGTGCTGGAGGAGGCGTACGCGGCCGGCGAGCGGCGGTGGAGTCCGGCCGACCCGCTGATGCTCGCCCTCGCCTTCGACCTGGCCGGGGTCGCCGAGGAGCTGGGCAACCGCCACGAGGCCCGCCGCAACTACACCCGGGTAGCGACCGCCGGCCCCGCCGCGCTCGGTGAGCAGCATCCCACCGTCCAGGCCGCCCGCCGGTACCTGGGCATCCCGGCGGACCAGCCGGGTCCTACCGGGAGTTCCCTGCCGGCGACGCCCGCACCGGCCGCTGCCCCGCCGGCCCCGTCTGACCCACCGCACTCCCCCGGTCAGCAGGTGCACCCGCCACCGGTGCCGGGCCAGGGCGACACTCGGGTCGACCCCCTCCTCGACGCCGAACCCCGGGTGCCGTTGCCCCGGCAGATGTACGGCCGGTCGACCGCCCACCGGCCCGGGGCGCCCCGCCCTCGACCGGCGTCACCCGGGCCACAGTCCGAGGCACCGCCGCTGCCCACACCGCGCCCCGCCAGCCCGGGGGCGTTCGCAGTGCCGCCGTACTCCACTCCCCCGGAACGGACACCGGACTCCGCCCCGGCGGCGGAATCGCCCCGACCGCGGTCGGCACCACCGTTCTCCCCGTCCGCGCCGGTCTCCGGCGGCGGACCGGCCGCCTCGCCCTGGGCACCGCCACACCTCCGGCCGCCACACGACCAGCCGCCACGCTCCGCACCGCCCCAACCGGAGCCGCCCTCCCATCAGGCACCGTCGAAACCGCCCGAGCGGTCCGGCCCCGGGGAGTCGGCCGCGCGGTCGTCCTTACCCCGGCACGGCCACCCAACCGCCATCCCGCCGGCCCAGCACGGGCGGCCGACCGCGCTGCCACCCGGCCCACCGGCCCAGCACGGACGGTCCACCGCCATGCCACCAGGCCCACCGGCCCAGCACGGGCGGCCGGTCGTGATTCCCGCCGGCTCGCCCTCCGGCCCGGCCCGGCCGATCGCGCTGCCGGCCGGGCTGGCACCGCCTCTCGACAGTGGGGTGCCGGCCCTTCCCCCGAACGACCCGTCCCCGCCCGCACCACCACCGCCGATACCACTGCCGCCGGCACCGGCATCGTCCGTACCACTCGTCGCCGGGTCGCCACCAGCGCGGACCTGGGACCGCCCGACGGTGCAGGTACGGCAGATCGGGCCGTTGCTGGAGGAGCAGGACGGCGACGCAGACCAGCGGACGCTGCCCGACGGCCACCCCCCGGCCGCACCGCCCACCGCCGCCCCGGGCGACGGACCACCCCCGGCACCGGCAGTGCACCCGACCCGGAGCATGCCACCACCGGACGCCACCATCCCGCCGCCACCGGCGGAAACGCCAGTACCAACGCCGACCACACCACCGGCGGCGGCACCGGCGAGAGCGGGGCCGGCACCCACACCGGCGGGCGTGCTGCCACCGGCGGCAGCGGCACCACCGCTCGCAGCGGCGGCACCACGCACGGCGACACCACCGCCGGCGGAAACCCCGTCGACACCAGCTCCACCAGCCCCACCGGCAGCACCGGCAGCACCGGCCACGCCGCCGCCACCGGCAGGGGCCGCAGGGCCGCCCCCGCACGTGAGCGCGGCACCGGCATCGGCACCATCGACGCTGCCCACGCGGGTCAGGGCGGCGGGACCGGCGGGCGTCCCTCCGGTGCCCCCGGTTCCGGGCAGTGGTACGCCGGCCGCGCCGACGCCGCCGCCGGACCGACCCGGTACGTACGGTGGGTCGACCGGCACCGACGTGCCGGTTCCGCCGACCGTTGCGGTGCCCGTACCGCACCGGCCATCCACGACGGCGCAACCGGTGAGCGCGCCCCCTGCCGCCTCCCCCCGGCAGCCGGTGGACGGACCGTCGGCGCGCGGGGTGAGCGGGTCAGCGGCGGAAGCGCCGGCCTCTCCGGCCGCGCCACCCGCGTACCCGGTTGACGGCCCGCCGGTGGTGGAGCCGCTCGATCCGGCGGGGCCGCCGTCGCCCCGGCGGCTGCCGGCGGGTGCGCCACCGCCGTGGAACAGCGACCCCTGGGGCACGGTCCAACCAGCGGGCACGGGCGGCCCGACAGGCACGGGCGGCCCGACAGGCACGGGCGGCCCGACAGGCACGGGCGGCCCGACAGGCACGGGCGGCCCGACAGGCACGGGCGGCCCGACAGGCACGGGCGGCCCGACAGGCACGGGTGACCGCGAGCTGCCGCTGTCGTCCCCGGGGCGGGCAGGCGGGTCGCGGGGCCGGGGTCGGCTGGTGGCCGTGGTGGCGGGCGTGGTGGTGGTGCTGGCCGTCGGGGGCACGGTCGGCGCGCTGATCCTGGGCCGCGAGTCGACCGATCCGGGACAGTCGACAGGTACCGCGCCCGGGGGGACGGCCGGGCCGCCGCCGGCCGACCTGAAGCTGCGTGACGATGCCGCCACCATCACGGTCACCTGGTCCGATCCGAGCAACGGTTCGGTGCCGTTCATGGTCGCGGGTGGACGGACCGGGCGGGCGCTCGGGGTGATGGCGACCGTCGACCCCGGACAGACCAGTTTCACGGTCAACGGGCTGAACACCGAGGTGGACTACTGCTTCACCGTGCTGGCGGTCTACTCGACGAACGCGTTCGCGACCTCCGGTCAGGTCTGCACCGACCGGGTCCGCCCGTCGCGGAGCGGCTGACCGGGTCGACGCCGACCGGCACCGCGACGGTGCGGGGAGCGGGCTGGCTCCGGCACGCTGGGTGTCCGATTCGGAACGGTGCGGGTTTCCTCGTCCCGGGACGGCCCATATGATGTCCCACGGTTCAGGGCAGGACGGCCGGCACCCGGCCTGCCGCCCGGCCACCGGACGGAGGGCGAGCCGCTGTGGCCAGCATCGACGATGCCGCGAAGACCGGTGTCGGCGCGTCCCGTCGGCGGTCCCGGTTACGGGGCGGGCTGGTCACGGTCGGCACGGTGACCGCGCTGGTGGCCGCGCTGGGGCTCACCCTGCTCGGTCGGGGTGCCGCCGAGGACGCGCTGGCCAGCTTCGACGCCAGCAGTTGGCTGTGGAGCAGCACCCGCAGCGAGCTGGCCCGGGTCAACGGGATCACCGCCCGGGTGGACACCCGCAAGGAGGTCCCCGGCGCCCGGCAGCACCCGGTGCAGGTCACCCAGACCGACCGGCTGCTGGTCCTACGGGACCTGGAGACCGGTCAGGTGAGCGCGCTCGACCTGGCCACCCTGCAGATCACCGCGACCACCCCCACCACGCCGGGCCTCGGGGTCAACGTGGTGCTGCACGACGACGCCGCGTTCGTGGTGGACGCGGTGCGCGGGGTGGTGCGGCAGCTCGACCCCCGCTCGCTGGTGCCGGTGGGTGATCCGGTGCTCTTCCCGCCGGGCATCACGGCCGGTGCGTTCGACGGTCGGGGTCGGTTGTGGATCGCGGTGCCGACGGAGGGGACCGTCGCTGCGGTCACCGCCGCCGCCCTGCCGTCCGGGCCGGTGTCGGGGGCGGCCGGGGGGCGGGGGCCGCAACGGGTCGAGACCCGTCCGGTGGCCGAGCCGAACCACGAGCTGGTGTTGTCCACCCTGGACGACGGGGTGGCGGTGCTGGACCGCACCACGGGCACGCTGGTGACGGTCCGGTCCGGGCAGGTCCGGCGTACCGCGCTCGGCGCGACGGCCGGCGGCGCGCTGCCGGCGCGGACGAGCGGCCCGGTGGTGCCGGTGACGATCGGCGGGGACCGCCGGGTGCTCGCCGTGGACGACGGCCGGGTGGTCGCCCGGTTCGTGGTGCCGGGCGGCGGTGACCGGGTCGGGCCGGCGGTCGCCTGGGCCGGCCGGTTCTACTGCGCCGACGGGGTGACCGGCACGGTCTACGCGTTCGACGCCGCCGGGCAGCTGGTGGAGACGATCCGGCCCGGCCGGGCCACCGGCCCGTGGGAGCTGGAGGTGCGGGAGAACCACCTGTTCATCAACGCCCCGGGGGCGGCCACCGCCCGGGTGGTCGACGACGCGCACCGGGTACGCACCGTCGACAAGTACGCCAACGACGTGCTGGGTGGGGATCCGCCGCCGGACCCGCCGCCACCGCCGCCACCGCCGAAGCCCCAGGTGGGTAAGCCCGGTGCGCCCCGGCAGGTGACCGCGACGGCGGGTGACGCGCGGGCCCGGGTGGTCTGGCGGCCGGCGGCCGCGAACGGCGCGGCGGTGCTGCGGTACGTGGTGGAGGGTGCCGGTCAGCGGCACGAGGTGGGGGCCAACCAGCGGGCGGTGGAGATCACCGGGCTGACCAACGGCTCGACGTACACGTTCTCGGTGCACGCGGTGAACGCCAAGGGCGACGGTCCGGCCCGGCGCAGCAACCCGGTGACCCCGACCGCGGCGGTGCCCGATCCACCCGCCGGGGTCACCGCGCAGGCCCGCGCCGACGGCACGGTCCTGGTGCGCTGGCCGGCGGCCGACGGGCAGGGCAACCGCATCGCCCGGTACGCGGTGACCGCGACCTCGGCCGGCGCGAACGCCCCGGTGGGCGAGTCGCGGCGCACCGAGCTGGTGGTCCCGGCCGGTGAGCTGACGTACGGCACCCAGTACGCGTTCACGGTGACCGCGGTCAACGACCGGGGTGCCGCCTCGGCGGCCTCCCCGATCAGCGACCCGGTGGTGCCGTTCACCGCTCCCGGCCAGCCGGCGGGGCTGCGGGCGGCCACGGTGGCCGACCGGCCGGGCACGATCACGGTGCAGTGGTCACCGGCGGCGGCGAACGGCCGGCCGGTGAGCCGTTACCAGGTCGACGTGGGCGGGCGGACCAGTGAGGTGACCGACACCGCCACGACGGTGACGGGGCTGGGCGACGGGCAGAACGTGATGGTCCGGGTGAAGGCGGTCAACGAGGCCGGGCCGGGGCCGGAGGCCACCGCCACCGCGCGTACGGTGGCGGCGCCCCGGGTGACGGTGACCGGGTCGTCGGCCGATGCGACGTCGGTGACGGTGCGGTTCACCGTGGACGCCGGTGGCGGGGAGCCGACCTGCACCGCCGCCACCGGCGGGAAGAGCGCGTCGGGCGGCTGTGCCAGCCTGCGGGTGACCGGCCTGACCCCGGGCACGTCGTACACGGTGACGGTGACGGCCAGCAACGCCGCCGGTCGGGGCACCGCCACCCGGGCGCAGGCCACCGACCCGCTGTACGGGGTGGCGACCTGTGTCAACGGCCCGGACGGCGACCAGCGCACCTACTGTGACGCCGATGTGGACGGTCGCAACGGCAACGAGGTGTTCTCGGTGCCCCGACAGGACGACGACAAGCAGGTCGGCTGGGCGAAGCCGGGCACCCGGCTGCGGGCGTACTGTCGGCGGCAGGGCGAGAACGTCGATTCCTGGATCTACAACGACCAGAAGCAGAGCACCTGGTGGGTCCGGGTCGACTACCAGGGGCGCAACTACATTCCCTGGGCCTGGCTCAACCTGGCCGGTGGTGACGACATCGCCGTGCTGCCCACCTGTTGACCTCCGTCATCCCAGCCGAGGAGCCCTCCGCCGTCGTGAACAGCACTCCCGAACCGCTCAGCCAGCCGGAGGTCCAGGGTTTCGCCGCCCTGGCCGCCCGGTTGGCCGAGAACGTCAACGCGGTCGTGCTGGGCAAGCCGGAGGTGGTCCGGTTGGCGTTGACCGCCCTGTTCGCCCAGGGGCACGTGCTGCTGGAGGACGTGCCGGGGGTGGGAAAGACCACGCTGGCGCGGGCGGTCGCGGCGACGGTGCAGGGACAGTGGCGGCGGATCCAGTTCACCCCGGACCTGCTCCCCTCGGACGTCTCCGGGGTGACGATCTTCAACCAGGCCACCCGGGGGTTCGAGTTCCATCCGGGGCCGGTGTTCGCCAACATCGTCATCGCCGACGAGATCAACCGGGCCTCGCCCAAGACCCAGTCGGCGCTGCTGGAGGTGATGGAGGAGCGGACGGTCACGGTGGACGGTGTCCGGCATCCGGTGCCGCAGCCGTTCCTGGTGGTCGCCACCCAGAACCCGGTGGAGATGGACGGCACGTACCGGCTGCCCGAGGCCCAGCTGGACAGGTTCCTGGTGAAGCTGTCGGTGGGGTACCCGGACGAGGCGGTCGAGGTGGAGGTGCTGCGCGGGGCGACGGTCCGCTCCCCCGACTCGTTGCAGCCGGTCACCGACACGGCCACCGTCGGGGAGATGGTCCGGATGGCCCGCCGGGTGCACATCGCCGAACCCCTCTACGGGTACGCCGTCCGGCTGGCCACGGCCACCCGCCAGCACCCGCAGGTACGGGTGGGTGTCAGCCCCCGTGGGGTGATCGCGTTGACCCGGGCGGCCTGCGCGTACGCGCTGATCGACGGCCGGGGATGGATCATGCCGGAGGACCTGAAGGCGCTCGTCGAGCCGGTCTTCGCCCATCGGCTGCTGCTCACCGCCGACGCGCAGGTGCGCGGGGTGACCGCCGCCGAGGTGCTGCGCCAGGCGGTGGCGTCGGTGCCGGTGCCGCTGCCGTCGGGCCAGTCGACCCCGGCGCACGGCTGACCGGGCCGGGATGGGGCTCACCACCCGGGGTACCGGGCTGCTCGTCGCCGCGACCGCGCTGCTCGGTAGCGGGCTGCGGTTCGGGTACCCGGAGCTGACCGTGCTGGGGGCGGCGGGCGCGGTGGCGGTCGGGCAGGCGGTGCTGGGCGCGGCCCGCCGTCCCCGGCTGGTGGTCGCCCGCGAGGCCGACCCGGACCGGGTGGCGGTGGGCGAGCCGGCCCGGATGACCCTGACCGTCCGCAACGCCGGCCGGTTGCGGGTGACCAGCCTGCTGGCCGAGGACCGCTGCGCGGGCCGCCCGGTGCCGGTGCCGTTGCTGCGGCTGCGCCCCGGCCGGGACACCACCTGCGGGTACGACGTGCCGACCCGTCGACGGGGGGTGTTGCCGGTGGGGCCGCTGCGGGTGACCCGCCGCGACCCGTTGGGCCTGTGCGCCGCGACCCGCCCGTACGGGTCGGCGACGGTGATCCGGGTGCATCCCCGGGTGTTCCCGTTGACGGCGGTGCCCACCGGGGCGGGGCGCAGCCTGGACGGCCGGGTGGACGGGGTGCCGCACGGGTCGATCACCTTCGACTCGTTACGCGAGTACGTGGTCGGCGACGAGTTGCGCCGGGTGCACTGGCGGACCAGCGCCCGGGTGGGTGAGCTGATGGTGCGGGAGAACGTGGACACCAGCCTGCCCCGGATCGTGGTGCTGCTGGACAACCGGGCCACCGCCCACCCGGACGGGGCGGACGGGGTGGCCGGGTCGTTCGAGGCGGCCTGCGAGGCGGCGGCCTCGCTGGTGGTGGCCGCGTTCCGCCAGGACCTGCCGGTGGTTCTGCTACTGGTCGACCCGGCCGACGACCGGGCCACCGACCCGGCACTGGACCGGCTGGCCGCGGTGGCCCTGACCGGCACCGGTCCGGGTGACCCGCCCGACGGGGTGCTGGGCGCGGCGGTGACCCGGCTGCGCCGGGAGCGGCCCGGCGACACCCTGGTCTTCCTCACCGGCCCCGGCGGCCGGGACGACCTGGGGCGGGTCGGCGCGCTGCGCGGGGCGTACCCGTCGGTGGTGGTGGGGATGTTCGGGGCGGCCGGGCCGACACCGGCGGCGGCCGGGCCGGTGGTGCTCGACGCGGCCGACGGCGCGGCCTTCGCCGCCGCGTGGGACGCGGTCCGCCGGTGGTGACGGTGACCGACCGGCCCGCCGGGACCGGCACGGGCGACGGCGGGCCGGGCGACAGTGGCCCGGCCGGCGGTCCGGGCCGGACGGCCGGCGGGCTGCCGGGGCGGGTGCTGCGCGCCGCCGTGGTGCCGACGGCGCTGGTCGCCGCCATCGGCCTGACCGGGGTGGTGCTCAACCGGGTGTACGCCGGTGACCTGCTGACCCGGCTGGTGTGCGGTGCGGCCCTGGGCGCGGTGCTGGTCAGCGTGGCCGCCCGCCGGCTGCCGTCCTGGCTGGTGGCGCCCCTGTCGGTGTCCGCCATGCTCGGCTGGACGGGCTGGTCGGTGCGGCTCGCCGCGACCAGCGCCGACCTGCCGGGCAGCTTCCTCGACGTGACCGCCGACGCCGCCGCCAACGCGGTTCCCCGGCTGCTCACCGCGATGATCCCGGTCGAGCCGGCACCGGACACGGTGCTGCTGCCGGTGGTCGCGGCCTGGCTGGCCGGGCTGGCCGGCGCCGAGGTGGCGTTGCGGGCCGGGCGGGTGCTGCTCGGGTTCCTGCCGGCCACCGCGCTCTACATCGCCGTGGTCTACGTGGTCGGCCCGAACGCGGCACCGGCGGTCGGGGCGTCGGTCGTCTTCGCCGGGCTGGTCGCGGTGGCCCTGGCCACGGCACGCGCCCCCGGCCCGGACCCGGCCGCCGGGCTGGCCCCGGCCCTGCGGGCCGCCGTCCGGCTCCGGGCCGCCACGGTCTCCGCCGCCGGGGTGGCGCTGGTGGTGGCGGCGGCCGCCCTGCTCGGCCCGGCCCTCGCCGGACGGGTCGACGAGCGGCCGGTGGACCCGCGTCGCTACGTGCCGCCGCCCCGGGTGGAGTCGCTGGACGAGAACCCGCTGATCCGGATCTCCGGGTGGGCGCTGGAACCGCAGCAGAAGCTGCTGGACGTGTCGACCCGCCCCCCGGCGGACGGGCCGACCACGATCCGGCTGGCGGTGCTCAGCGACTACGACGGGGTCACCTGGCGGGTGGGGGCGACCTACCGCACCGCCGGTCGGGTGCTCCCGGCCGGGGAACCGGGCACCGGGACGGTGGACACCGTCCGGCAGGAGATCACCGTGGCCGGGTTGACCGGTCGACTGCTCCCGGCGGTGGCCACCCCCCGTACGGTCGACGGCGCCCGGGTGGCGTACGACCCGCAGAGCGGGACGCTGATCCGGCCGGAGGGGCTGGTGCCGGGGTTGACGTACTCGGTCACCTCGGCGCGGGAGCGGCCGGACGCGAACCTGCTCGGCACCGCCGACGTGCCGGCCGGTGCGCAGGTGGCCCGGGTGCTGCGGGTGGCCGACGGGGTACCGGAGCCGCTGCGCCGGCTCGCCGCCCAGCTCGCCGAGGACAACGGCGCCCCGTACGCGCGGGCGGCGGCGGTGGAGCAGTTCCTCGCCGAGCACTACCGGCTGGTGGCGGACGCGCCGAGCGGGCACGCGTACCCGAATCTGGAGTTCTTCCTGTTCGGGCCGCGTAACGGCGGCGGTCAGCGGGGCACCTCGGAGCAGTTCGCCGCCGCCTTCGCGGTGCTGGGCCGGTTGACCGGCCTGCCGACCCGGGTGGTGGTGGGGTTCACCGCCCGGGGGGACGGGCCGGTCCGGGCCGCCGACGCCTACGCCTGGCCGGAGGTGCTCTTCACCGGGGTGGGGTGGGTGCCGTTCGACCCGCTGCCCCGGCCGGACAGCGCGCCCCGCCCGGTGGAGGAGGACTTCCGGCCGGCCGCGCCGAGTCCACCGCCGTCGGAGGTGCCCGAGCCGACCGCGACCCTGCCGGCCACCCCACCGGCGGTGGCCGGTCCGGGCCGGGTCGCCGCCGAACGCACCGGTCCGGTCCCGGTTTGGCTGGGGGCCGGTGCCGCCGGGTTGCTGCTGGTCGGGGTGGTGCTGGGGGTGCTGGTCGGGCGCCGTCGGGCGCAGACCCGGACCCGGTTGACCCGGGGGGATCCGGCGACCCGGGTGGGCGGCGCGTGGCGGCACACCACCGACGCGCTGCGCCTGTCGGGGCGGCCGGTCGGCGGGCAGCTCTCCGCGACCGAGGTGGCCGAGCTGGCCGGGCGGGCACTCGCCGAGGACTCCGGGCGGGCCGGGGAGGAGACGACGCTGACGGAGCTGGCCGGGCTGCTCAACCAGGCGGCCTTCGCCCCGGGCACGCTGACCGACGCCCAGGCCGACCGGGCCCGGGGTCTCGCCGAGGGGTACGCGACGGCGCTGCGGGCGGCCCGCCCCCGCTGGCGGCGGCTGCTCTGGTCGGTGCGGCCCGGCCCGCTGCGCTGGCCCCGCTGACCCCTGCCCGGCACCGCCGCGCACCACCGATCGACCACGGGAGCCGGGAGCGGGCCGACTACGCGGGGGGCGGGCCGGCAGCGCGCAGCCGGCGGACCAGCTTGCGCAGGCCGGCCTGCCAGCCGTCCGGGTCCTCGGCGCGGCGCAGCGCGTACCGGGCGACCTCCGGGTGGGGCAGGATGAGGAAACGCTCCTCGGCCAGCCCGGCGACCGCCGCGTCGGCGACCTGGTCGGCGGTGAGCACCGGGCCGGAGGCGGCGATCACCCGGGCCGCCAGGTGCCCGCTGCCCAACCCGTCGGCGAGCATCGGGGTGTCCACCCCCTGCGGGCAGAGCGCACTGACCCGGATGCCCTGGTCCCGGTAGGTGATCGCCAGCCACTCGGCCAGCCCGACCGCCGCGTGTTTGGTGGCGGTGTACGGGGCGTCGCCGACCGCGGTGAGCACACCGGCCGCCGAGCAGGTGTGCATCAGGTGGCCACCGCCGCGGGCCAGCATGCCGGGCAGCACGGCACGGGCGGCGTACACGTGGGCCAGCACGTTGACCCGCCAGGCCCGGTCCCAGTCGGCGTCGGCGGCTTCGATACCGCCGCCGGTGGCCACGCCCGCGTTGGCGCAGAAGAGGTCGATCCGGCCGTACCGTCGCTCGGTGTCGGCCACCAGGTCGCGGACCTGGCCCTCGTCGGCGGCGTCGACGGCGACCGCGCGGGCCGCCGGGCCGACCGTCTCGGCCACCGCGACGGTCGCCCGCAGGTCCAGGTCGGCCAGGACTACGGCGGCGGCGCCCTCGGCGGCGAAGCGGCGGGCCAGCGCGGACCCGATGCCACCCGCTCCGCCGGTGATCACCACCACCCGGTCGGTCAGGTTCATTTCAGCCCCGTTCCGCCGGCTGCCCGGTGCGCCCCGCCGCCGCCCCGTTCCCGGCGGCCGGCGGCACACCCGGAGCCGGCGGCACACCCGGAGCCGGCGGCACACCCGGAGCCGGCGGCGGTCCGAGCCGGGCGATCAGGTCGCCCAGCGCGGCGGCCCCACCGGCGGCCAGTTCCGGGGTGGGCAGCAGAGCCAGCACCGGCACGTCCACCCCGGCGTCGGCGTAGCGGCGGACCTGGTCGCGGCAGCGCTCCGGCGAGCCGTGCAGGATCAGCGCGTCGACCACCTCGTCGGGGACGGCCGCGGCGGCGGCCCGCCGGTCACCGGCGGCCCAGGCCGCCCAGACCGGGCCGAGCGCCGGCTCCCGGCCGAGCCAGCGGTGGAACTCCGCGTACGCCGGCACGGTGAGGTAGCTGGTGATCAACCGGCGGCCGAGGGCGCGGGCGTGGTCGACGTCCTCGGTGGGGCAGACGAAGACCCGGGCGACCACCTCGAAGTCCGGCCCGTGTCCGGTCAGCTCGGCGCGGACCCGGGGCACGTCGTCGGCGGCCAGCCAGTTGAGGATCACCCCGTCGGCCTCGGCGGCGGCGAGCCGCAGCATCCCCGGCCGCAGCGCCGCGAGCAGCACCGGCGGCGGGCTGGCCGGCGGACGTTCCAGGGTGAACCGGCGTACCCGGAAGGTGTCGAACGCCCCGTCGACGGTCTCACCCCGCAGGGCCGCCTTGAGGAACCGCAGCACGTCCCGGGTGCGCCGGAACGGCTCGGTGTAGGGCACCGCGTTCCAGTCCCCCACCACCACCGGGGAGGACGCGCCGATGCCCAGCGCGAACCGGCCCGGGGCGGCCTCGGCCAGCGCCGCCGCGCTCATCGCCAACAGGCCCGGCCCCCGGGTGAAGGCGGGGGTGATCGCGGTGCCCAGCCGCAGGCCGGGTTGCCAGGCGGCGGCCAGGGCCAGCGGGGTGAACGCGTCGGTGCCGTTCACCTCGGATGACCACAGGTCGGTGAAGCCGGCCCGTTCGGCGGCCGCGTAGCAGGCGGCGTGCGCGGCGAGCGGGACACCGGTCAGCGGCACCGTGAGGCCCCATCGGTTCGTCATCCGGTCGATGGTGCCCGCTCACCCCCGACGGAACAAGGGCAGGATTGCCGCGTTGACCGTCGGCGGGGGCGGTCGGGATGCTACGAACCCCTGGTGGACCGGACCGACCGCGGACGACGAGGATCATGACGGGTGGCGACCAGGCCGCCCCGCTGCGGCCTACCGGATCGGCCCAGCGGGCGACCTTCCTGGAACTCTTCTTCGACCTGGTGTTCGTCTTCGCGCTCACCCGCATCTCGTTCCGCGCCTTCGAGGATCTCTCCCTCGAACCCGGCGGCACCAGCGGCTGGTCACCGGTCACCGGAGGCGTCAAGACGCTGCTGCTCCTGCTCGCGCTCTGGACGATCTGGCAGGGCGTGGCGTGGACCACCAGCCGTTACGACCCGCACCACGGCTGGCTCCAACTCGTGGTGATCATCGCCCTGTTCGGCAGCATGGTGATGGGGGTGGCGATCCCCCGCGCGTTCACCTCCGCCGGCCTGACGTTCGCGGTGGCGTACGTGGTGACGCAGGTGTTCCGCCCGGGGCTGCTGCTGGTGGCCCTCCGCAGTCACGAGTACCGGCGGCTCAAGCTGCGCATGCTGCTCACCTACTGTGCGACGGGGGTGCTCTGGCTGGTGGGCGCGTTCCTGCCGCCCACCGCACGGGGGGTGTGCTGGGCGCTGGCGCTGCTCGCCGAGTACCTGGCAGTCCGGTTCGGGTGGCCGGTGCCCGGGCTGGGCCGGTCCACGGCGAGCCGTTGGGACGTCGCCGGGGAGCATCTGGCCGAGCGGTACCAGCAGTTCTTCCTGGTCGCGCTGGGTGAGACGATCCTGGTGAGTGGGCTGGCGTACAGCACGGGACCGTTCGACCCGGCCCGCACCGGGGCGTTCGCGGTGGCGTTGGTGACCTCGGTGCTGCTGTGGCGGATCTACGTGCAGCGGGCCGGGCAGATCCTCGCCGATGCGGTGGTGCGGTCCCGGCACCCGTCGGAAACCGGTCGGTCGGCTGCCGACACCCACCTGGTGATGGTGGTGGGGCTGGTCGGCACGGCGATCGGCTACGAGCTGACCATCGAGCATCCGCTCGCCGCCCCGGAGGCGGCCTGGGTGGTGCTGGTGGTGGGCGGCCCGGTGCTCTTCCTGCTCGGCCGGGCCCGGTTCGAGTACGAGGTCTTCGGCCGGGTCTCACCGTCCCGCTGGATCGCCGCGGCCGCCCTGGTGCTGCTCTTCCCCCTACTGCTGCACGTGGCCCCACTGGTCTCCGCCACGGTGGCGGCGGTGGTGCTCGGCATGGTGGCGGCGGCCGACGCCCACCGCGCCCGCGGCCACCCCCCGGAACCCGCCGCCCCACCCCTGTAACCCCCACCCGCCCCCGCCCGCCCCCGGTGCTGTTGCCCCCGGTGATGTTGCCCCCGGTGCTGTTGCCCCCGGTGATGTTGCCCCCGGTGATGTTGCCCCCGGTGATGTTGCCCCCGGTGATCAAGAGGTTTACGTCAAGTCTGATCATCAACTTGACGTAAACCTCTTGATCACCGGGGCGGTGGTGGGTGAGTGGGCGGGGTGGGTGGGCGGGGGTGGGGGTGGGGGTGGGGGCGCTGGTGGGTGGGGGCTGCGTCAGCCCTTCCAGCGGGGGACCAGGCGGTGCACGGAGAGCAGCACCAGTGCTGCCACCACGCCCATGGTGCCGGCGATCCCGGCGGCGCTGCCGGCGTACCCGATGAAGAGGGTGCGACGGGTCAGCTCGTCCACCGGCACCTGCTGCTGGTCGAGCAGGCCGGACAGCGCCAGCCCGCAGCCGAGGACGGCGAGCAGACCGCCGATGCCGAGCACGGCTGCGGCCACCTTGTGCGCGTCGTCCGGGGCGACCTGCGCCTGCTCGTGCTGGAAGATCAGCAGGAGCAGACCGGCCAGCGCCGCCCACACCCCGACCACCAGGAAGGCGGCGACCGCGTCGCTGGGCCGGTGCCAGCCGGCGGAGAGGGTGGCCACCCCGGCCACGGCCGCGTACGCGACCCCGAGGAACGCCCCGAGCACCCGCACCTTGGCCGGCAGCACCAGGATCAGCGCCAGCGCCACCGAGGCGGCGATGGTGGTGTGTCCACTGGGCAGGCTGTTGCCGACCGCGTCACGCTGCGGGTCGATGCCGAGGGCCGGCCGGTCGATGACGTACTTGAGCACCTGGGTGGTGACGTTCGCCCCGGCGATCAGCAGGGTGGCCGAGATGGCGAGGGCCTTGCGGCCCCGGATCAGGGCGATGAAGAAGATCACCACCATGGCCGCCAGCAGGGAGACCACCGACATGGCGTTGAGGATCCGGTTGACCAGCCCGTCGATGCGGTCCTGGCCGATCCGGTTGCCGGTCAACGCGACCGTGTCGAGCCACTGCCCGGTGCCGGTGTGCACCGCGAACCGCCATACCAGCAGGAAGGCGGCCGTCTGGGCCAACGCCAGTACGACCAACCAGACCGCGGTCCAACCCCTTGCCGTCGCTCGCACCCGCACACCGTAGCGGCAAGCCCGGCCCGTCGCGCGCGGGGTCGCCGATCCGGTACGGATACTTGGCTTCCGGACCACGGGAGGTGACGGTGACCGGCTCACCACAGCACGAACGACCGCCCCGGCAGTCGGCGCGGGAGGGGCCGCCCCGGGACCGACCGGCGCCGGTGGCGCCCGCGCGGCCGGTGTCGACGGACCGGTCCCCCGGCGACACGCCGGCCCCGGACGGGTCAGCCCGGGTACCCGACAGCGCAGCGCGGGAGCCGGGGCCGGGGCGCACACCGGACGGTCCAGCGCGGAAGCCGGACGACGCAGAGGCGACGCGGAAGCCGGGCGATGCAGGGGCCGCGCGGGAGCCGGACGGCGCAGGGGCCGCGCGGAAGCCGGACGGCGCAGAGGCGACGCGGAAGCCGGGCGATGCAGGGGCCGCGCGGGAGCCGGCGGCACCGCCCGGTGCGGTGCCGGAGTCGGTGGAGTCGTTGGCCAGCCTGCTCGGCGGGCGCAGTGGCGCGGTCGACGCGACCCTGCCGCCGGTGGCGTTCACGATCGGCTGGCTGGCGACCGGACGGTCGGTCGTCGGCGGGGTGGCCGCGGCCGTACTGGCCGGCACGGCGGTGGCGCTGTGGCGGTGGCGGCGCGGGGACCGCCCCCGGGCGGTGCTGGTCGGACTGCTGGCCGTCTGTCTGGCCGCAGTGGTGGCGCTGCGCACCGGGCGGGCCGTCGACTTCTTCGCGGTGCAGCTGCTGTCGAACCTCGCCAGCGCGCTGGCCTGGATGGTCAGCATCGTGGTGCGCCGGCCGCTGCTCGGGGTGGTCGTCGGGACCGCGTTGCGGCAGCGGGGCAGGTGGCGGCGGGATCCGGCGCTGCTGCGGGCGTACGGGCGGGGCAGTTGGGTGTGGGCGGCCACCTACGTGGTGCGGGTGGCGGTGTTCCTGCCGCTGTGGCTGGGCGGGCAGGTGCTCGCGTTGACCGTGGCCCGGGTCGCGTTGACCTGGCCGCTGGTGGCGGCGGCGCTGACGGTGAGCTGGGTGGTGATCCGCCGCTCGCTGCCGGCCGGTCATCCGGGGCTGCGGCACCCGGTGGAACCCGGCTGAGGTACTGCCAGGGGGCCGGAGGGCCAGGGGGCCGGAGACGTTAACGGAGAGGCCGCCACGGGGGGAGCGGCCTCTCCGATCAACACGGTACTCCGTCATACGGCGTCGCGTTATCCCGCGCGCCCTCTTTTTTCGCGGCTTTCCCGCCGTGGCGGGGTGGGGGATGGTGGGGTGGGCCGACCGATCCGCTGCGTCGGCCAGATGATCGACCCACCCCCGGCCTGACCGTGGGAATCAGGCCGCCCGCCGACCGGGCGTCC
Organism: Micromonospora rifamycinica; assembly: GCF_900090265.1. Taxonomy (NCBI): domain Bacteria; kingdom Bacillati; phylum Actinomycetota; class Actinomycetes; order Micromonosporales; family Micromonosporaceae; genus Micromonospora; species Micromonospora rifamycinica. The sequence continues at coordinate 6,641,974 of NZ_LT607752.1, read as the reverse complement.
GCTCCCCCGGGCCCGGTCGGCCTCCGGGTGGGCGGCGCCGCGCCACCCACCCGGTGGGGTCAACTCAGCCGTTCGGGAAGAGCATCCCGTAGTCCGCGTACGCCATGGCGATGTCGGACTGGGCCCAGAACCGGTGGTAGTTGAACGTCGGCTCGGGGCCGCCCTTGAGGTACGCGTCGACCTTCGGCCAGTCCGGGTCGTTCTTGTAGAACGACCGGATGTCCAGGAAGCTCTTGCCCGCGGCGATGGTGTCGCCGTTGGGCATCTTCCCGGTCCAGCCCGGCGGCACGTAGAGACCCTGGCCGTCGGCGGCGTTGTACACGTCGTCGAACCGCTTGTAGTCGCCGCGCGTCTCGGTGGTCGAGACGCCCTTGCTGTCGCTGGCCGCCGAGAGCGCGTCCAGCAGACCCTTGCCGGTGGTCTTGGCCTGCGTGTTGCCGGACTTGGCCGCGTACGCGATCAGGGTCCGGGCGAGGGAGCCGGTGACGCCGACGTCCTGGCCCGTGGAGCTGACCTCGACGTGCAGGCCGGTGTTGGCCGCCGGGCTGCTCGGGTTCCAGTTGGCGGGCTGACCCGTCCACTTCAGCTCGGACGGAACCGACCAGTTGGTGCCCAGCTTGGTGTTGGCGATCGCCCACGGCACCCACTTGTCGAGCAGCGCCTTGGCCTTCGTGTTGCCGGTCTCCAGGTACAGCTCGGCGATACGCTGCATCGACCAGACCTGCATACCGAACCACTGGTTCGACGGCGGGTCGTTGTAGACCGGGTCGACGTCGTAGTACATGCCGTAGAAGGTGGCGGTGCCCGACGGCGGCTGGGCGTAGCTACCGTCCCAGCTGTTGGTGGCACCACCGGCGATGCCGCCCTCGGCGGACTGGAGCCAGGTGTAGAACTCCAGCTGCCGGTCGAGGCTCTTCTGCCAGTCGCCGACCGCGGTCGGGGACTTCGGCTTGAGCTCGTTCACGTTGGTCATCGCCCAGGCCGCGAACGGGTTCTGGTACCCGAAGTGGCTGTGGCTGGAACCGATCCGCCAGGACCAGCCCGCGCTGGCGTCGTACGCGCCGCCCCAGGCGTAGTACCAGGACAGCAGGTAGTGCGCGGAGTCCTTGCCGGTGCCGGCGGGGCAGGTGCTGGCCCCGACGCAGTTGCCGATCTTCTTGAAGTACTTGTCGTACATCGCGTACCGCAGGTAGTCGCCCATCTTGGCGGCCTTGGCCACGGTGGCGGCGACGTCGGCCTGCTTGCCCTGCGCCTTGGCCCAGGTCAGCGCCCAGTACGCGGCCTGCACGGCGCGGGCGTCGGCGTCCGGGGCGTTGGTGTACTTCCACTGCTTGGCCGGGGCGCCCGAGTCCTTGACGAACAGGTCGAGGTAGCCGTACTGGCCGCCGTGCTTGAAGGTGTCGCAGGACGGCTGCGGGATGGTCTCCCAGACCGACTCCTGGGTGCCGCGCTGGAAGGTGTTGATGTACGCCGGCTTGGTGGTGCCGTCGCCGCAGCGGCCGAAGCCGTAGGTGTTGTCGACGTCCATCAGCCAGTGCATGCCGTAGATGTCGCCGGTGCCGTAGGTGGACTGCAGCTCCGAGCGCAGCGGGTCCTGGCCGACCGGGACGCTGGCGTTCAGCGCCGACGGGTACTGGCTGGGCAGGTTGTACTCGGCGGCGTACTGCGGGGTGCCGGCGACGCCAGCGGTGGGCTGGTCGGCGTGCGACGGGATGATGTACTTCTCCATCACCGTCCAGGCGTTGTTGAACGGGGCCCAGTTCTGGGTGACCCGGCCGTAGTAGGCCTCCAGCCACAGCCAGTAGCTGAACGCCTCGGAGGTGGTCTCGTGGCCGTGGTCGGGGGCCTCGACGATCAGCGTCTCGATCGAGTGGTACGGCACGCCCTCGGGGCTGAAGTAGCCCGAGTTCTTGATCTTGCCGTACTGGTCGAGGAACTTCGCCACGTAGGCGTTGTCCCCACCGGGGGTGTCGTTGTCGATCTCGGTGGCGGTGACCACCACCGAGGAGACTCCGGTGCCGGCCGCGGTGATGGTGGCGGTGCCACCGGCGGTGTCGGTGTCCTCCGCCGCGGCGACCGTGACGGTGACCCCGGTGTTCCAGTTGCTCGGGGTGAGCGTGACGGTGGACGGCGAGACCGTGATGTCGCTGTCACCGGTACGGGTGAGGGTGACCGGCACGTTGCCCGAGGGCGCGGCGCTGAGCTTGAGGTTGAAGGTGGTGCTGCCACCCTCGTTGACGCTCACCGCGGAGGGCGTGGCGACCAGCGCCGGGCCGGTGGCGGGGCTGACGGTGAACGACTTCTCCGCCACGCCGATGCCGTTGGCGTTGTCGTACGCCTTGGCCTGGACCGTGTAGCTGCCGGCCGGCAGCGAGGTCAGCGTGTACGCGTACGGCGCGGAGGTGTCGGTGTTGACCAGCAGGCCGTTGCGGTAGAACTCGACCTTGCTGATCGTCCCGTCCGGGTCGCTGGCGGTGGCGGTCAGCGGCACGTCGGCCGGCGCGGTGAACGGGCCGGTGGGCACGCCGAGGGAGACCGTCGGCGGCTGGTTGGCCGGGGTGCCGTTGCACGGGGTGCCGTTGAGGGTGAACGACGTCGGCTTCGGGTTGCTGCCCGAGTAGGAGCCGTTGAACCCGATGGTGGTGGAGCCCCCGGTCCCGATGTTGCCGTTGTAGGACTCGTTGGTGGCGGTGACCTCGCTGCCGCTCTGGCTCCACTTGGCCGACCAGCCCTGGGTGACCCGCTGGCTGCTGTTCGGGAAGGTCCACTTGAGCGACCAGCTGCTGAGCGCGTCACCCAGGTTCTTGATGGTGACGTTCGCGGTGAAGCCGCTGCCCCAGTCGTTGGTGGCGTAGACCACGTCGCAGGCCGGCGCGGCCTGGGCCGCGCTGGCCGGCAGGCCCACCCCGCCGATGGCGAGTGCGGTGGCGGCGAGCATCGCCGTGCGGCGACGTCTTGCCATGAGTCTCATGTGCGCGGTGTCTCCTCGGACCGGGCCGGGGCTGCGGGCCCCGGCGGAGGCACCTCCACGCGCGGAAACAGGGGTGCGCGGGGGGACGGAGGCGCCGGAATGGTGGTCGGTCCGGCCGGTGGGCCGGGGCAGGGACGGGGTACGGCCACTCGACCGGCCGTGCCGTCCCTTCGGGTGCCGTCCGGGAGACCCGGATGCCCTCGGCGACCCATCACTCGCGCGTGCTTGGCTCCGCTGCGTTGATTCGACAGTGTGCCATGGAAGCGCTCCCACAACAACTACCAGTATCGAAACGCAGGTCGATGTTTCGATCTCGTTTAGGGGCTTTCACAAAGCCGTGACGGGCGTTACAGTCGCAGCATCGCCGATGGGAGCGCTTCCATCGACGGAGATGCAACAAATGAAGGTCGAACCGTGGTCGCCCGACCACGGGGTTCAGCCCGAACGGCTGACGACGGGCCAGCCCGGACACCGTCGCCAGCCGACATCCCACCACCACGGAGGGAGGTGGAACCAGAGCCACTCGCGTGGCCCGGCTCCCGCGCGACACGCACTGTCGGACGCCAATTCGAGCGTGCGTGTGTGCAACACAGGTGGGGACGGGGGTTGCCCTCCCCCGTCCCCACACTAAACCCCCGTACTCGACAGGAAAAGAGGCCGACGGGTCAGGCGTACACGCCACCCGGCCGGCCTCGATCGCTATCTGCCCTCGGCAGTGGGGCCGACCGTCCCTCGACGGCGCCCGTCACACCCCCGCTTCCCCATCCCGGCCGCCCACGCGCGGCCCTCTAGGCTGGCGACCCGCCCCCGAGGCGGCCGGGCCGCCGCACGCCCGCGCTGGGAGCGCTCCCGGCCGTCGGGGTGGCCCGCACCCTGAGGAGAAACATCCATGTCGATACTCACCCGACGGCGCCTGCTGCGCCGCGCCGCGCTCTCCGCCACCGCCACCGCCGGCGCCGGGCTCCCCGCCGTCGGCGCCGCCGGCGTGGCCGCGGCCAGCGGCGCCCTCGCCGGCTGCGACGCGCCGAAGGGTGGCGAACCGACCGCCGACCCCAGCGGGGAGCGGCTGCGCTTCCCGTCCGGCTTCGGCTGGGGCGCCGCCACCTCGGCCTACCAGATCGAGGGTGCCGCCAAGGAGGACGGCCGGGGCGAATCGGTCTGGGACACCTTCAGCCACACCCCCGGCCGCACCCGCAACGGCGACACCGGTGACGTGGCCGCCGACCACTACCACCGCTGGGCCGACGACCTGGACCTGATGCGCGACCTCGGGCTGCGCAGCTACCGGTTCTCCGTCTCCTGGCCGCGGATCCAGGCCGACGGCACCGGCAAGCCCAACCAGCGTGGGCTCGACTTCTACAAGCGGCTCGTCGACGGGCTGCACGAACGCGGCATCACCCCGATGGTCACCCTCTTCCACTGGGACCTGCCGCAGGCGTTGCAGGACCACGGCGGCTGGGAGAACCGGGACACCGCCCACCGGTTCGCCGACTACGCCGACGCCGTCTTCCGGGGCCTCGGCGACCAGGTGCCGGTGTGGCTGACCATCAACGAGCCGAAGACCGTGGTGCAGAACGGCTACCTCTGGGGCCACCACGCCCCGGGCCGGCAGGACACCGACGCCGCGTACCTGGTCGCCCACCACCTCCAGCTCGCCCACGGCCTCGCCGTCCGCGCGCTGCGCGCCACCGGCCTGGACGCCCGGATCGGCCCGGCACTCAACCTGCACCCGTGCTACCCGGCCGACGACAGCACCGCCGCCGCCGCCGCGGCTACCCTGCACGACGGGTACGAGAACCGCCTCTACCTGGACTCCATCCTCACCGGCGCCTACCCGGCCGACGTGCTCGCCGACCTCGGCCCGGACAGCCGGATGGTCCGCGCCGTCCGTGACGGTGACCTGGCCGTCATCGGCAGCCCGGTGGACCTGCTCGCCGTGCAGTACTACACCCCGATCTACCTGAACGGCGCCGGCGACACCGTCACCCGCTGGCCCACCAGCGAGGCGGACTGGCAGCAGATCTACCCGCAGGGCATGTACGACATCCTGACCCGGGTCACCCGCGACTACGGGCCGGTCCCGATCACCATCACCGAGAACGGCCTGCCCTGCCCGGACACCCTCGGCGCGGACGGCACGGTCGACGACGCCGGCCGGATCGCCTTCCTCCGCGACCACCTGACCGCCGTCCACCGGGCCGTCGCCGACGGCGTACCGCTGGAGAGCTACCACGTCTGGTCGCTGCTCGACAACTTCGAGTGGGCCGAAGGGTACGACCAGCGGTGGGGACTGGTCTACGTGGACTATCCCACCCAGCGGCGGATCCTCAAGCGCAGCGCCCACTGGTACCGCCAGGTGATCCGGGACAACGGCCTGTAGCGTCGACCGCCGGCACCCGACGGACACCACCGGCACGGCCGGACCGCGTGGGGGCGGTCCGGCCCGGCACCCCGGCACCCCGGACCGCGCCCGCTCAGCGGGGCAGTGCCTGCTGGAGCTCCGCCCGCAGCGCCGGGGTCAGCATCTCCCCGGCCTGCTTGGCCAGCCGGGCCATCTCGTAGCCCACCACGCCGATGTCCGCCTCCGCGCCGGCCAGGGTGGCCAGGATGGAACCGTCGCGGATCTGCATGACCAGGAAGTAACCCCGGCCCATCTCCACCACCGTCTGCTTGACGACGTCCCCGTCGAACATCTGGGCCGCGCCCGCCGTGATGCTCATCAGCCCCGACGTCACCGCCGCCAGCTTGTCCGCGTGGTCCCGGGGCAGCTGCGCCGAGAGCGCCACCAGCAGACCGTCCGAGGACACCACCACCGCGTGCGCGACCCCGGGCACCCGCTCCGCGAACGCGTTGACCAACCAGCTCAGGTCGCGCGCCTGCTGGCTCAGTGTCATCACTGTCGTCCTCCTTCGCCCCGCACACCCGGCGGCAACGTCAACTCGGTGGTCTCCTCGGCCTCGGCCCGGCGCACGCCGCTGTACAGCCGCGACAGCATCCCGCCCACCGCCTCCGGATCCGGGTCCTCCCGAACCCGCGTCGGCTGCGGACGGGCCGGCTCGGTCACCGTGGTCAGCTGGGCCATCGGCACCCGCACCGGCAGGCCCCGCTCGTTGGTCCCCCCGGTCACCGGGACGACCGGCGGCGCGGGCAGGCTCTCCCCCAGCGACACCGGCGACGACGACACCGGACCCTGCCGGGACCACCAGCCGCCACCGGCGTCGACCGGGGTCGGGACGGACGGTGTCAACACGTCCACGGCCCGCAACGGCGTCCCGGACGAGCGGTCCGGACGGCGGCCCGCCACCGGCAGCTCGGCCGGTCGGGCCGGACCCGGCCACCGGGGCGGCCCGCTGACGACGGTGCTGGTGAGCGCCCGCGGCGCGGGCGACGCGTCCACCTCCGGTGCGGGCGGTGCGGACAGCAGGCCCGCCGGCAGCACGATCCGGGCCACCAGCCCCTGCCCCGCGGCGGCCAGCCGCACCCCGACACCGTGCCGGGCGGCCAGGTGACTGACCACGAAGTGGCCCATCCGCTCCACGGCGGCCACGTCCGCCGCCGGTGGCGCCGCCAGCACCGCGTTGGCCTGCTCCAGGGCCGTCGGACTCATGCCGAGACCGGCGTCGGCGATCTCCACCACCGCCCCGCCGTCCTCGGCCCGCGCGGTCACCCGGACCGGGGTGTCCGGCCGGGAGAAGGCGGTGGCGTTCTCCAGCAGCTCCGCCATCAGGTGCACCAGCTCACCGACGGCGTGCCCGACCACGTACAGGTCGGCCACCGCCTCGTGCCGGACCCGCTGGTACTGCTCGATCTCCGCGCTGGCCGCGAGCAGCACCGCGCCCAACCGCACCGGCCGGTTCCACCGCCGGGTCGACTCGGTGCCGGCGAGCACCAGCAGGCTCTCGTCGTTCCGGCGCATCCGGGCGGCCAGGTGGTCCAACTTGAACAGGTTCTCCAACTGGTCCGGGTCGGCCTCCTCCCGCTCCAGGTCGTCCAACAGCTCCAGTTGCCGTTCCACCAGCACCTGGCTGCGGCGGGCCAGGTTCACGAACATCGCGTTGACGGTGCGCCGGGTCTCCGCCTGCTCCACCGCCACGCTGACCGCGCTGCGGTGCACCGCCACGAACGCCTCGGCCAGCTCGCCGATCTCGTCCAGCGACCGGACCACCGCGGGCGGCACCTCGATCTTCGGCACCCCGCCGTCGACCGAGCGGAGCCGGTCCAGGGCATGCGGCAGCTCCACCTGGGCGATCCGCAGGGCCTGGTCGCGCAGCCGCTGCATCGAGTTCGCGATAGACCGGCCGACCAGCACCGCCAGCAGTACCGCCAGGCCGAGCACCAGCACGATGCCGCCGAGCACCAGCAGGGTGGTGCGCAACTGGGCGGCACTGACCCCGTCGGCCCGCACCACCGCGTCGTCGAGCACCCGGGTCTCCACCTGTCGCAGCAGCTTCTGCCGCTGCTCGCTGACCGTCCACCACTGGTTCGCCGGCAGCACCGGAGGCAGGGCGGTGCCGCCGGTGGTGATGCTCTTCTCCTCCAGCCGGGTCGCGTCGACGAACGCCGTCTCGCGGGACGTCCGGTCGTACGCCTGGATCTGGCCGGTGCTCGCGGCGACCCGGAACGCGCCCAGCGCGGCGAGCTGCTGGACCCGTAGGTCACTGAGGCTGACCTGGTCCTCCAGGCCGTACCGGCCGGCGCGGGCGGCGGCGTAGAGCTGGCCCCGGATCCGCGACGACAGCTCCTTGACCCGGGCGAGCTGCACGTAGCGCAGCACCGCCTCGGTCAGCTCCGGACGGTCCGGCCCCGGGCTCGGCTCGGCCAGCAGACCGAGCAGCGACTCCACCGCCCGGTGGTAGTTGCCGAGGATGGTGTCGTTGCTCAACACCGCCGGCGGCACCGCCGTCCGGATCCGGACCACCTGGTCGTACGCCTCCAGCGCCTCGGCGTAGGCGACCTGCCAGGCGGCGTCGGAGTCGGCCAGCGGCCCGGCCGCCGTGCGCAGGTCGTCGAAGGCGGTGTCGGTGGCCGCGTGCAGGGGCCGCAGCGCGAGCGTCGCCGCGTCCCGGTCGGCGGCGTTGCCGGCGCGGCGCAACGCGGCCAGCTCACCGGCGGTCCGGTCCCGCTCCTGCTGGAGCCGGTCCACCGCCGCGGTGATCTGCCGTCCGATGCCGACCTGCCGGGCGAAGTCGTTCAGCGCGGTGGTCCGCCCGACCAGCCCGCCGGCCTGCACCCCGGCCAGCACCAGGAAGGCCACCGACGGGATGACCAGGACGGTGGCGAGCTTGGTACGCATCCGCCAGTCCCGCAGCCGCAGCGGCGAGCGCCGCCGGTGCGGCACCACCCGCTCGTCGAACCGGTTCCGACCCGGCGGCGACGGGGCGCTCGGTGTCGGGTCGGGACCTGCGTCCACGTCTCGCCTCCTCGGCCCCCGTCCCCACGACGGGGGGCCGGGTCCATCCAACCAGGCCCCGGAGCTGTGTCAACGGGTCGACGGGGCATCCGACCGGGCGGACGTGCCGGACCCGACGGCCGAGGTCGGTGAGGGGTCCTCCTCCGTACGGCCGGTGCCGCCGAGCCGCTCCGCCTCGGGTACCCGGCCCAGCGCGACCAGCGCGGCACCGGTGGCCCCGATCTCCCGCTCGGCCCGGTGCCGGACCCGGCGCGGCGCGAGGGCGGCGGCGAACGCGGTACGCCACCACGCCGAGGCGGTCACCGCTCCCCCGCCCAGCACCACCTCGACCGGGGCGTCGACACCGGACTCCAGCACGGCCAGGTCGTCGGCGACCATCCGGCACAGTCCGGCCATCAGGCCGGCGAGGATGTCCACCGGACCGGTGGAGAAGCTGAGCCCCCGCAGCTCGCCGGAGCCGGCCGGGGCCGACCCGGGCGGCCGGTCCCCGCCCAGCCGCGGGTTCGCCCCGAGCACCCCGTCCGGGGCCAGCCGGTCCAGGGCCGCGTCCAGCTCGGACCCCTCGGGCAACCGCAGCGTCCGGTTCGCCCAGGCGAACAGGTTCCCGCCGGACGAGTACGCCGCGCCGGTCACCACGTACTCGTGGTCCACCCGGTAGCGCCACAGCGCACCGGGCAGCGCCGGCAGCGCCGTCCCGGCGGGAACCCGCTGGACCAGCCGTACCGCGGCCGACGTGCCGACGGTGACCGCCGCCCGGCGGGGGTCCACGCACCCCGAGCCGACGTTGGAGGCGGCACCGTCCCCGACCGGGGCGGTCCACTCCGCCCCGGCGAGCTGCGGCCAGCGTCGGGCGAACCCGGTGCGCAGCCGGCCGCGCCAGTCCATCGGGGCCAGTTCGGGCAGCTCACCCGGCCGTGCCCCGGCCAACGCGACCGCCTCGGCGTCCCAGGCCAACCGGCGCAGATCGAGCAGGCCGGTGCCGGAGGCCATCGACACCGACATGGGCGCGCTGTCGAGCAGCTGGCCGAGGACGTACTCGACCAGGCCGGCGAACCGGGCCACCCCGGCCGTCCGGTCCCGCAGCCAGGGCAGCCGCACCGACCAGTAGCAGCGGTGCCACCACGCCCCGGTACGACCGTGGAAGTCCGCCGGATCGGCCGGGCCACCCACCCCGGCCGGTACGGCGGGGCGGGTGTCCAACCAGGTCAGTACCGGGCCGAGCGGGTCGCCGGCCCGGTCCAGCGGCACCACCGAGTGCCACTGTGCACAGGTCGCCACCAGGCGGATGTCGCGCAGGTGACCGGCGGCGGCCAACTCGTCCAGGCACTCGGTCAGACCGGCGAGGTAGGCGGCGGCGTCCAGGGTGCCCGTCCCGTCCTCGGCCACGGTCAGGTGCACCTTGCGGCGGGCCAACGCTCCCGGCAGCGGATCGGCGTCGGCGTCGAGCACGAGTCCGCGTACCGAGGAGGTGCCCAGGTCGAGAGCGAGAATGTTCATCGCGGGTCACGGTACCCGGCGGTCGGTCCGACGACGCCCCGATCGGCCACCGGCGTCGCCCGGTCCCGCCGGCGGGTCGCCGGCACCGCCCGGGCCGACGTGGGAAGCCTCTTCCCCGCCGCCCGCCCGCCGCCTAGGGTGTGGCTATGCCCGCGCACCTGACCTGCTGGTGGCCCGCCGACCCGGCGGCCATCCCCCGCGCGTAGCTGACACCCACGCGGCCGCCCCACGAGGCGGCCGACGGTTCTCTCCCCGGCACCCGGGGCCGCCCGACGACGAGGCGGCCCAGCTCCGGAGGAGAACCCGATGAACACCCTGCACGACCTGCTCGCCGCCGTCGCCGACGGCGGTGATCCCGGCCCGTTCGCCCTGGTCCGCCGCGAGGGCGTCGACCACGTGGACCTGTTCACCGGCCCGGTGGGGGTGGCCGAACGGCTCGCCGACCTGCCGCTGCCCGGGGGCGGCCCCGGCCCCCGGACCCTGGCACTGGTGCCGTACCGGCAGATCGCGGAACGGGGTTTCGCCTGCGTGGACGACGGCGTCCCGCTGGAGTACCTGACCGTCACCGGGCATGCCGAGCTGCCGCTGGCCGACCTGCTCGCCGCCCTGCCGGCCGGGCCGGTGGTGACCGACGACGCGGCGTTCGACGTCGACGACGACGAGTACGCCCGGATCGTCGAGCGGGTGCTGACCGGGGAGATCGGTCGGGGCGAGGGGGCCAACTTCGTCATCCACCGCACCCTGCACGCCACGGTGCGGGGTGTCCCGTTGGGTGCCGCGCTGGCGGCGCTGGGCCGCCTGCTGCGCGACGAGCGGGGCGCGTACTGGACGTTCCTGGTGCACACCGGCACCCGGATCCTGGTCGGCGCGAGCCCGGAACGGCACGTCAGCGTCGACGACGGGCTGGTGATGATGAACCCGATCAGCGGCACGTTCCGACACACCGGGACGACCGCCGACCGGGACGGGCTGCTGCGGTTCCTGCACGACCCGAAGGAGGTCGAGGAGCTGTACATGGTCCTCGACGAGGAGCTGAAGATGATGGCCGGGGTCGCCGAGCAGGGCGGGCAGGTGGTCGGGCCGTACCTCAAGGAGATGGCGCACCTGGCGCACACCGAGTACCTGCTGGCCGGCCGGGGCACCCGTGACGTCCGGGAGGTGCTGCGGGAGACGATGTTCGCCCCGACGGTGACCGGCAGCCCGATGCAGAACGCCTGCCGGGTGATCGCCCGGCACGAACGGACCGGCCGGCGCTACTACTCCGGGGTGCTGGCGCTGCTGGGCCGCGACGCCGAGGGCCGGCAGACGGTGGACGCGCCGATCCTGATCCGCACCGCCGAGATCTCCCCCACCGGGCGGCTGCGGGTGTCCGTCGGGGCGACCCTGGTCCGGCACTCCACCGCCGCCGGTGAGGTCGCCGAGACGCACGCCAAGGCGGCCGGGGTGCTGGCCGCGCTGGGGCTGGGTCCGCAGGCGGCCGGCGCCGGCCCGTACCCGCCGGTGCGCTGGGCCGACGATCCCGAGGTACGGGCGGTGCTCGCCGCCCGCAACGCCCCGCTGGCCCGGTTCTGGCTGGACCAGCGTGCCCCCGGCGCGGCGGTGCTGCCCGGGGCGGTCGGCCGGCGGGCGCTGGTGGTCGACGGGGAGGACACCTTCACCGGCATGCTGGCCCACCAGCTGCGCGCCCTGGGCCTGGCGGTGGACGTCCGCCCGTGGCACGTCGGCGGCGACGACGACGGATACGACCTGGTGGTGGTCGGTCCGGGGCCGGGCGACCCGGGTGCCCTCGACGAGCCGAAGATGGCCGCGCTGCGCGGGCTGCTGGCCGGTCGGCTCGACGCGGGCCGACCCACCCTGGCGGTGTGTCTGGGGCACCAACTGCTCAGCGGGCTACTCGGGTTGGCGCTGCACCGCCGCGCCGCGCCCTACCAGGGACTGCAACGGCATGTCTCGCTGTTCGGGGTACCGCGCCGGGTGGGCTTCTACTCGACGTTCACCGCCCGGTCGGCCACCGACCGGGTCGGTTCGCCGTACGGGCCGGTGGAGCTGGCCCGCGATCCCCGGGACGGGTCGGTGCACGCGCTGCGCGGGGCGACCTTCGCCGGGGTGCAGTTCCACCCGGAGTCGGTGCTCAGCCGGGACGGCATGGCGGTCCTGGCGGAGCTGCTGGGGCAACTGCTGGCCCGGCCGGCGCTGACGGCGCACGGTGACGCCGAGCACGGCTGACCCGGCGGTACCCGGTGTGCCGGGCGGGGAGCAGGCCTCCGCCCGGCACACCGGTCACCCGGCCGACCCGACCCGGCGGGGCCGGGTGCACGGCTTCAGCCGGCGGCGAGGCCGCGCTTGACGCCGGCCCCGATGCGTACCGCCCGCTTGGCGGTCAGCGCGGTCGCGGCGAGCGCCACGTGGTCCGGGGCGATCTCCCCGTTGTTGCTGGTGTGCGACGCGCCGTACGGGTTGCCGGCGACGAACTGGCTCGGGTCGGTGTAGCCGGGGGTGACCACCACACCACCCCAGTGGTAGAAGATCGTGAACAGCGACAGCAGGGTCGACTCCTGGCCCCCGTGCGAGGTGGCGGTGGAGGTGAAGGCGCTGTAGACCTTGTCCGCCAGGGCGCCGTTGGCCCAGAGCGGGCCGGTGGTGTCGATGAACTGCTTGAGCTGGGCGGCGATCATGCCGTACCGGGTGGGCGAACCGAAGATCACCACGTCGGCCCAGGCCAGGTCGTCGATCTCGGCCTCCATCACGTCCTGGGTCTCCAGCCGGTGGGCCTGCCAGCCCGCGTTGGAGCGGATCGCCTCGTCCGGCGCCAGCTCGCGCACCTTGCGCAGCCGTACCTCGGCTCCCGCCTCCCCGGCGGCCTCGCAGGCCGCCTGCGCCATCTGGTAGGTGATGCCGGTGGCGCTGTAGTAGATCACCGCTACCTTGACCTGGCCGTCCATCGTCTGTGTCCTCCTCGGTTCGGGTCAGCTCCGGCGACTACCCGGCCCTTGCCGGCTCAAACGTCGCGCCCCGGCACGATCCGGGCAGGTCCCGGGCCTCGGCCGTCCCTCTGCCGGGAAAGTCCCCGCACGCAGCTCAAGATTTCCGCAAGTTCCATCCGGGAACGCGTCCGTCGGCCGGCCGGCACGGAATCCTGATGGATACGGCTGCTGTGGGCGGGGGCGAACCCGGCGGCCAGGGGGGCCTGCACGGGGGATCGCGCTCCGCCGGTTACGGCAACCGGCGTAGCGCGATCGGGGCCCGCCCGCCCTCGACGACCGGTGTCGGGGGGTCTCCCTATCCTGCCGGCATGGTGGAACTGACCGGGGCCGAGGCGCTCACCCTGCGGATGACCTCGCTGAGCCTGCGGGAGCATCCGGGTGGCCGCCCGCCGGGCGTCGCCGGGGTGGTGGAGTGGTTCGGGGCCATGCAGGCCCAGGACGCGGCGAGCGGTCTGTGGTCGCTGGGGCTGCGGCTGCCCGGTCACACCGAGGCGGACGTGCGGGCCGCGCTGGAACGACGCGAGGCGCTGCGGACCTGGCCGATGCGCGGCACCGTGCACCTGGTGCCCACCCGGGACGCCCGCTGGATGCTGGAGCTGACCGGGGTCCGGGCGCTGGCCGGGGCGGCGGCCCGCCGGGCCGTGGTCGGGCTGACCGAGGCCGAGGCCGACCGGGCCGCCGACGTGCTCGGCGCGACGCTGGCCGGCGGCGGCCGGCTGACCCGCGCGCAGTGCCTGGCCGCCCTCACCGCCGCCGGCATCGACGCCACCGGCCAGCGCGGCTACCACCTGCTCTGGTACGCCAGCCAGCGCGGCGTCACCTGCATCGCCCCGCACCAGGGCACCGAGCAGACCTTCGCACTGCTCGACGAGTGGTGCCCCGACCCGCACCGGCCCGAGCGGGACGAGGCGCTGGGCATCCTGGCCCGGCGGTACTTCCGCAGCCATGGGCCGACGACCCGGCGCGACTTCATCGGCTGGACGGGGTTGACCGCCGCCGACGCCACCCGGGCCATCGCGGTCGCCACCGCCGCCGGGACGCTGACCGCCGTCCGGGTCGACGGGGTGGAGTCGCACCTCGATCCGGCGCTGCTGGACACACCCCGACTTCCGGTGGACGACGTGCACGTGCTGCCCGGCTTCGACGAGTACCTGCTCGGCTTCAAGGACCGCACCCTGATGGTCGAACCGGCGCACCTGAAGGCGGTGATCCCCGGCGGCAACGGTGTCTTCCAGTCCACCGTGGTGCGCGGCGGCCGGGTGGTGGGCACCTGGAAGCGCCGCCTCGCCCGGACCAGGGTCACCGTGACGGTGCAGCCGCTGGCCCCGCTGGACGGGCCGACCCGGCAGCGGGTCGAGGCGGCGCTGGAGGGTTACGCCCACTTCCTCGGCCTGCCGCTGCACCTCACCTGGTAGGTCCCGCCCACTCCCTCAGGCCACCGACACTCCCCGCCCACCAGTTCTGGCGGCCCGGCGACGCTCCCACCCCGCCAGCCCTCCACCCCGCTGGCCCTCCCACCCCGCCGGCACCCTCGGCCCGCCGCGTGGCTGTCACCCCCGGTCCCGACAACCCGACCGGCCTGGGCAGGACGGCGGCGTGCCCGCCTCCGGCTGCGCCCGGCCGTCCTGGGCCGGGACGTGCCGGCTCAGGGCGGGGCGGGGCGACGTGGGCCGCATGCGGTCACCCTGCGCAATCGGGGCTGATATCACCGAGAGTGATCGGAGATCATCTGCCGTCGCCGGGGCCACCAGCCCACCCGAGCGATTAAATCCCCATTGAGCTGCACTTTCTCCACAGCACCCCGCCCACCAACACTAACCCCTCACGGACACTTTGCTCTGCTGACCTGGACGCGACAGACACGAAGAGCAGCCGTCGCGTCGAAGGCAGCAGAGCAAAGTGTCCGGAGGTGGTGTGGTGCGCTCGGCGTGATGTCACTGTCCGTGTCGATCGGCACGGGCGGCCAAACGAGCAGGCAGACGGGCGTGGCGGACGAGACGGGAGGATGCGCGGGTCCGTCAGGGGGCAGGACGCCGGACACCTGAGGGGTACGAGGCAGCGGCGACGCAGGGCCGCGGATGCCAGGGCGGCGGAGCCGCGGGACCGGAGGCTACAGCAGGGCAGGGGGCAGCGGGATCGGAGGCTACAGCAGGGCAGGGGGCAGCGGGATCGGTGGCCGCACGCCGCCGGGGGCGCCGGGGCGTGCGTCCACCGATCCGGGGTGAAGGGGGATCAGTCGCCGAGGGCGCCGGCCGACCGGCCCTCGTGCAGGGTCAGGTTCCGGCCGGTCGCGGGGTCGAAAAGGTGGATCTTCTCCAGGTTGAACCAGACCCGCCGGTCCTCCCCCTCCCGCACCGGGGACTCGGCCGACAGCCGGGTCACCAGGTTACCCCCGCCGCCGCTGAAGTCGGCACCGGCGTCGGCGGCCAACTCCTCCAGTTCGGCGGCGCTGGCCCGCTGCCCCTCGACGGTGAAGTAGACGTACTTGTCGGAGCCCATCGACTCGACGATCTCGGCGGGGGCGGTGAACTCCATGCCCCGGGCCCGGGTCTCGTCGTCGATCAGTTCGGCGTCCTCGAAGTGCTCGGGCCGGATGCCGAGGATCAGCTCCCGGGGCGCGTCGGCCCCCTCCAGCTCACGGCGGATCCGGTCGCCGATCGTGACGTCACCGAGGGCGGTACGCAGCTTCCCGTCCGCCACGGCGGCGTGCAGGAAGTTCATCGACGGCGAGCCGATGAACCCGGCGACGAACAGGTTGCGCGGGTGGTCGTACAGCTCCTGGGGCGGGCCGACCTGCTGGATCTCGCCACCCCGCATGATCACCACTCGGTCGCCGAGGGTCATCGCCTCGGTCTGATCGTGGGTCACGTAGACGGTGGTGGTGCCCAGCTTCTTCTGCAGCCGGGACACCACCGTCCGCATCTGCACCCGCAGCTTGGCGTCCAGGTTGGACAGCGGCTCGTCCATCAGGAACGCCTTGGGCTGCCGGACGATCGCCCGGCCCATCGCCACCCGCTGGCGCTGCCCACCGGACAGGTTCGCCGGCTTGCGGTCGAGCAGCGGGGTCAGCTCCAGCACCTTCGCCGCCTCGTCCACCTTCTGGTCGATGGTCGCCTTGTCCAGCTTGGCCAGCCGCAGCGGGAACGCCATGTTCTCCCGGACGGTCATGTTCGGGTAGAGCGCGTAGGACTGGAACACCATCGCGATGTCGCGGTCCCGGGGCGCCTTGTCGTTGACCCGTTGCCCGCCGATGCGCAGCTCACCGGAGCTGATGTCCTCCAGCCCGGCGATCATGTTGAGGGTGGTGGACTTCCCGCAGCCGGACGGCCCGACCAGGATGACGAACTCGCCGTCGGCGATCTCCAGGTCGACGTCCCGCACCGCGACGGTGCCGTCGGGGAAACTCTTGCTCACCTTGTCCAGCACGATGTCAGCCATTTGTTGTCACCTATCCCTTGACGGCGCCGGAGGTCAGGCCGGAGACGATGCGGCGCTGGAAGAAGAGCACGAACAGGATGATCGGAATGGTGATCACCACGGCGGCGGCGCAGATTGCCCCGGTGGGGTCCTCGAACTGCGACTCGCCGGTGAAGAACGACAGCGCCACCGGCACCGTCCGGGCCCGCTCGGTCGAGGTGAGCGTGATGGCGAACAGGAAGTCGTTCCAGCAGAAGATGAAGACCAGGATCGCGGTGGTGAACAGGCCCGGGGCGGCCAGCGGGGCGATCACCCGCCGGAACGCCTGCCCCTGGGTCGCGCCGTCCATCTTCGCCGCCTTCTCCAGGTCCCATGGGATCTGCTTGAAGAACGCCGACAGCGTGTAGATCGCCAGCGGCAGGGCGAAGGTGATGTACGGCAGGATCAGCCCCGGCCAGGTGTCGAAGAGGCCGAGCTGCCGCTCGATCTCGAACAGCGGCGACACCAGCGACACCTGCGGGAACATCGCGATCAGCAGGGACACCCCGACCAGCAGGCGCTTGCCGGGGAAGTCCAGCCGGCTGATCGCGTACGCGGCCATCGCGCCGAGCACCACCGCGATGAACGTGGCGATCAGGGCGATGCCGATCGAGTTGATCAGGGCGCGGACGAACTGGTCGGTGTCGAAGATGCTCCGGTAGTTGTCCAGCGTCCACTCCCGCGGCCAGAACTTGCCGTCGGTGAGGGTGCCCGGGGTCTTGAACGACAGGGAGGCGATCCAGAGCACCGGGACCAGGGCGAAGACGACCACGATGACGTCGATCAGGCCCCAGCGCAGCTTCGCCCGGGTGGTGGTGTCGGCCATGTCAGCGCCTCTCCCCGTCGTCGCTGCCCGGGGCAGCGGTGCCGAACAGCTTCACGAAGACGAACGCGATGATCGCCACCGTGATGAAGATCAGCACGGACATCGTGGAGCCGATGCCGAGGTTGAGCCCCCGGATCAGGTTGTTGTAGGCGAGCATCGACACCGACGAGGTCTCGTTGCCGCCGTTGGTGAGCACGAAGATGTTGTCGAACACCCGGAACGCGTCGAGGGTGCGGAACAGCAGCGCGACCAGGATCGCCGGCTTCATCACCGGCAGCATCACCTTGGTGAACCGCTGCCAGGCCGTCGCCCCGTCGGTGGAGGCCGCCTTGAGCAGGTCCTCCGGGACCAGCGCCAGCCCGGCCATCAGCAGCAGCGCCATGAACGGGGTGGTCTTCCAGATCTCCGCCAGCATGATGATCGCCAGCGAGCTGGCCCGCTCGGTCAGCGGGGCACTGCCGTCGAAGAGGTTGGCCAGGTAGCCGGTGCCGGGCGTCCAGGCGTACCGCCAAGAGAACGCGGCGACGACCGTGACGATGCCGTAGGGGATGAGCGCGGCGGTCCGCACGATGCCCCGGCCGACCAGCGTGCGGTGCATGACCAGGGCCAACCCCATGCCGAGGACCAGCTCCACCGCGACGGTGACCACCGTGATCAGCATGGTCACCCCGAACGCGGTCCACCAGAACTCGTTGCTCAGCACGGTGACGTAGTTCTCCAGCCCGATGAACTCGCGCTGGTCGGGGAAGCGCAGGTCGAAGCGTTGCAACGACAGCCAGACCGAATAGATGATCGGGTACGCGGTGACCAGCACCATGACCAGCGCGGCCGGGGCGCAGAGCAGCCAGCCCAGTTTCCGTTCGGCCTTCTTGTTCTCGCTCAACGGGGCGCGCCGACTCACGGCAGGACCCCCTTGGACTGGAGCGCGTCGGAGATCGCCTCGCGCAGCTCCCTGGCCGTCTGCTCCGGCCGGATCGCCGACGGCGGCGACAGGATCGCCGACATCACCGTGGAGATGCTCTGGTACGCGGGGGTCAGCGGCCGGACCGCCGGCTCCTTCAGCTCCTCCAGAATGGTCTCCTTCATCGGGTACGCCTCGTCCATCTCCGGGTCGTCGTAGACCGCCTCGATGGTCGGGGGCACCCCGTCGTTGACCGCGGAGAACTTCTGGTTCTTGGCGTCCCGGATGCACTTCGCGGCTTCGAAGGACTCCGCCGGGTGCTTGGAGTAGGCGCTGACCGCCATGTTGATCCCGCCGATGGTGACCTTGCTGGGGGTGTTCGCGTCGATACCGGGCACCCGTGCCCACCTGACCTTCTTGGCCAGCTCCGGGTCGGCCTCCTGCAACGCCGGGTAGACGAACGGCCAGTTGACCTGGAACGCGCCCTTGCCGGACTGGAAGTCCAGCCGGACCGGATCCTCGGTGGAGTTGCTGAACGACGGCGACGTCACGCCCGACGTGGCGAACCGCTGGAGCTGGTCGAGGGCCTCGACGGTGCCTTCGTCCATCACGGCCTTCTTGCCGTCGTCGCTGAGGATCTTGCCCCCGGCACTCTCGGCGAGCGTGTTGTAGAGCACCACCAGGCCCTCGTACTGCGCGCCCATGGTGAGCACCTGGTACGGCTTGCCCTGCCCCTTGAGGTCCTTGGCCGTGGCGATCATGTCGTCCCAGGTCTTCGGGGCCTGCGGGACCAGGTCGCTGCGGTACCAGAGCAGCTGCACGTTGGTGTTCTTCGGCGCTCCGTAGAGCTTGCCCTCGTAGCGGGCGGTGTCCAGCGGGCCCGCCAGGGTGCCCTGCTCGACCTCACTCTTGTCATGGCCGGTCCACTCGCGGATCCACTTCGCGCTGGCGAACTCCTGGGTCCAGGTGACGTCCAGGCCGAGCACGTCCATCCCGCTGTCCTCGGCGGCCAGCCGGCGGACCAGTTGCACCCGCTGGTCGTCGGCCTGCCGGGGCAACACCCGGTAGGCGATCCTGTAGCGGCCCTCGGCCCGGGTGTTGCAGTCGTCGACCACCTTCTGCAGGTTCTGCTCCGGCGGGTAGTACAGGTTGATCGTCGGCGTGCCTCCACCACCGTCGTCCGTGCCGCACGCGGCCATCGGCGCGACGAGTGCCAGCGCGGCGGCGACCGCCCCGGCCCGGACAGCCGGCCGACGCCGGTGTCGGGCCGTTCCGGGGTCCGTCATCACCCTCCCCCTCTCTTCGGCGAAAACCGGGGAGGTGACCCGCGCCCCGGCAGGCGCCCGGGCCTCTGACGTGCGGAAACGCACCTGCCCGGCCGTTCCGTGCGCCTAGACTGCCCGGCCCGCGAAGCCGCGAAACCTGCCGGTAACCCGAGTTCGGGCCGGTACCCGGGCGCCCGCCGCCGGGTCGGCTCCCGATGTCCCCGATCGTTGCCCCTCGGGCCGGGTGCCCGGTTTCAGCCCCGCGCCCGCGCCCAGGACAGGAAGCGCTCGGTCATCCGGGCCGGTGGGTGCCCCGGGTGCAGTTGGCCGAGCTGGTGCGTCGCCTCGGTCATCAGGACGCCGAGGTAGACGAGCAGCCCGGTGCGGTCCTGCCGGAACTCGGTGAGCAGGGCGAGCTTGGCCGGTTGGCAGGGCCACTCCCGGCCACAGTTGCGGCACCGCCACAGCGGGCGCATCGCGACGTGCGGGACGGACGGTCGGACCACCGTCGCCACCTCCTCGGGTCGATCCCCGTCGATCCGGTCCTGGAAGGGGCCGCTCCCGCACGGGGGATCGGGAGCGGCCCCGCAGCAGGACCCGCTACCGCCCTCCCTGGCTGCCAGCGGGTCCGCCATGGTGACAGCCTGGTGATCGACCCACTACCGTGGATACACGCTCACCGCATCTGCGCAGCTCAGCACCGCGGGTGAGCAATCACGACGGACCCGCCGATCCACGGTGGGCAGAGGCTGGGGGTGTGATGGGGACAGCTACCGACTACGTGCTGGAGGAGTTACGTCTGTTCCGGACGGGGCTCGGGCTCAGCCAGGAGGATTTCGGCAAGGGCATCGGCTATTCGGGGTCGCACGTCAGCTCGGTGGAGACCGGCGGTCGGGCGCCCACCAGGGAGTTCATGCGGGCGGTCGACGGCTGCCACGAGACCGGCGGGCGCTTCCAACGGATGCTGGAGAGGCTGGGCCGGCTCGACGCCGAGCCGGCCTGGCTGCGGGAGTGGATCGAGTTCGAGCGGGAGGCGACCACCCTGCGCTGGTTCGAGATGACGTACGTGCCGGGCCTGTTGCAGACCGAGCGGTACGCCCGCGCGACGCTGGCCGGCGGCCGGTTCGCCGCGGAGGACGTCGACCGGATCGTGGCGTCCCGGCTCGAACGGCAGGCGATCCTGCGGCGGGAACGCCCGCCGCAGCTCATCTGCGTGATCGACGAGGCGGTGCTGCGCCGGCCGGTGCTCGACCAGCCGGGGCTGATGATCGAGCAGTGCGAGCACCTGGCCCGGTTGACCGCCGAGGAACACGTCCAGGTGCACGTCGTGCCGACCGACGCCGGCATGTACCTGGGGCTGGGCGGGCAGTTCATCATCGCCGAGATGCCCGACGGCGAACGGGTGGCCTACGCGGACAACCAGCTCACCGCGCAGATCGTCGATGCGCCGACCGACGTTGCTAGTCTGGCCAGGACGTGGGAGATCGTGCGGAACGAGGCGCTCCCCCGCCGGCAGTCAATCGAGCTGATCGAGGAAGTGGCGAAGTCATGGACATGATGACCCCGCAGTGGCGGAAGTCGACCAGGTCCGGCGGCAACGGCGGAGCCTGCGTCGAGGTCGCCGACAACCTGCCCGACCGGGTGCTGGTGCGCGACACCAAGGACCGCGAGGGCGGCACCCTCCACGTCGACCGGACGGCCTGGACGGCGTTCGTCGGCTACGCCAAGCAGCACTGACCCGGCTCACCCGACCAGGCTCCACCGCCACGCCGGGGAGCCTGGTCGGCCCCGGCCACCGCCCCGGCCACTGAGCCGGGCCGGACCGAGCCGGACCCCGGACCGAGCCGGACCCCGGACCGGATCGGACCCTGAGCCGCGCAAGGCCGGGCCGGGTTGGGGTGCACAGCGGGGCCGGGCGGGGTGCGCGGCGGGGCCGACGTAGGCTCGGCCGATGGATGCCACCTTCTTCTTCGATCCCGCCTGCCCGTGGACCTGGCGCGCGTCGCGTTGGCTGGTCACGGTGGCCGAGGCTCGTGACCTGACCATCGAGTGGCGGGCGTTCAGCCTGAGCATTCTCAACGCCGGGCGGATCCCGCCGCAGTTCGCCGAGCCGATGGCCGCCTCCGCCCGGGCGCTGCGGCTGGTCGAGGCGCTGCGCGCCGACGGGCGCGGTGCGGACGCCGGCCGGTTCTACACCGAGCTGGGCGTGAGCACCCACGACGCCGGCACCTCACTCTCGGCCGACCTGGTCGACGCGGCCGTCAAGGCGGCCGGTGTCCAGGACGCGGCACCCGCCCTGGACGACGCGCGCTGGGACGCGGCGGTACGCGAGTCGCACGAGCTGGCGTACTCCTCGGCCGGACCGGACATCGGTGCGCCGGTGCTGATGGTGCCGGGCGCCGAGCGGGGCATCCACGGGCCGATCCTGACCGAGGTGCCCGCGCTCGACGACGCCCTCACCATCTGGGACTCCCTGCTGCCGCTGCTGCGGATGCCGGCCTTCCACGAGATCAAGCGGGGCCGCCGCTGATCCCGCCCGTCCGCGACACATCACGCCACGCCCGACGTCGCGTCGCCCGCACCGGCCGCGGCGGTCACGTCAGCGTCCGCGTCCCGTCGCCCCTGTGAGCGGCGTCGGCGTCCGCGCAGCCCGTCGGCCGGCCACGACTGGCCGGTCGGCGGGCTAGCCCGGTTGTGCCGCTTGCACTAGCGTTGACGCACTCACTCCACAGCCAGCGCGTCGCCGTCGTAGTCGATACGCCTCCGGCCGACATCAGCCTGCCCGATCGGTGGGTTCTCCCGCGAACTCCCCCGGCGCGTCCACCGGGTTGGGCAGGATCATCCTCAACGAGGAGGTGCTCCGTGGTGCAGGAGACCCGCGCTCTCGCCCTGACGTTCGAGGTGAGCGGCCTGCCACCGGTGAAAACCGAAGCGCTGTCCATCTTCGCCGCCGGCCATCGGCAGGCGACGAGGGTCCGCGCCCTGCTCGAAGCGGCCTGCACCGCGGCCCAGCAGACCGGCTGGACGCCGTTGGCCGGGCCGATCGAGGTGGACCTGACCCTGCGGTGCCCACCCGGGCACCGCACGTCCGACGCCAGCACCCTGCTCGGTGGGGTGTGCGCCGTACTCCAGGACAAGAAGCGGGTGGCGAACATCGGGCTGGCCCACCTCGGGGTCCTGGTCGACGTCGCCCTGTACGCCGACGACCGGCAGATCCGCCGGCTGTCGTACCGGGAGGAGCCGGCGGAGGACCTCTCGTACCAGGTCCGGGTGGCCGCCGCGCCAGCCGGGGTTTGACCGACGCCCGCGGTGGGGTACCGCGGACGCCGACGAAGGGAGCGCCGATGTCGGAGCCACATGTCACGCTCGACCCGAGAGGGCTCGACCCGGTGCAGCAGAAGCTGCGCGGCCCGCTGGAGGACCAGCTCACCTCGGCCCTCCAGGCGGCCACCGACCGGGTCCGGGCCAGCTACGCGGGTGAACCGGTCGAGCAGGTCTGTCAGCGGCTGCTCGAAGAGACCCGGTCCGGACTGCACCCCGACATCGCCGCCGGGTTCCAGCCCGACATGGACGAGTTCTGCCGGGTGGCGGTGGCGATCGTCCGCAACGAGGTGTCCTGAGCGGCTCAGTACCGGCCGAGGTTCTGCGTCGGGCAGATCACGATGCGCGGCGCGTACTTCGGATCCAGCCAGCGCAGCACGGCCACCAGGTCGGCGTGCGCCAGGCTGACGCAGCCGGCGGTGGGGCCACCGGCGGCGGTGCTGAACTCGTGCAGGAAGATGCCGCTGCCGGCGTTCGGTACCGGCTTCGGCACGTTCGGCGGCATGTTGTAGGTGATCACTGCGAAGTGGGTGTACGCGGGCACCTCCCGCCACAGCGCCTCGCTGTAGCCGCCCGGGTTGGTGGTGCTGTGCTGGAAGGTGTTGTAGGCGGCCGAGTTCGGGTTCTCGTTCCACCAGTCGTCGGTGACCACCCGGTGGTAGGGGAACCGTACGCCGGGATCGGCGGCGATGCCGTACATGGTGGGGCCGAACGAGTAGACCCCGGTGGGGGTGGTCGCCACCCCCTCGGTGTGGTGGTCGCTGAACCCCTTCGCGCCCAGCCGGGCGGCCAGCGGGGCCGACACCGGCACCCAGTGGCCGCCGGCCCGGTGGAACGTCTCCAGGGTGGCGTGCGTGGTGGCGTAACCGCTGCCGGTGACGATGACGACCTGACGGGTCGCGGTGGGCAGGGTGGTCAGCCGGGAGGCGCGGTTCGGCGGCGGGACCAGCCGGCCGCGGCCCGTGGCGGCGGCCGTACCGCCGACCGGGGCAGGTGTCGTCTCCATCGCTGACATGATCGCATCACGGCCGACTCCCGGATGCCCCGCCGACCGCCCAGGGCCAGGCGGCCCGACGGTCGCCGGCGGCGGGTCAGGGCCGGGTCCGCAACTCCCCGACCCCGACCGCCGGCTGTCCGGACCGGCAGCGGTGTACGCCGCTGCGGACCCCACGGGCGGGGCAGGCCGCCCGCGTCGGGTCCGACACGCGGACCCGGGCCGCCTGCACTCAGCTCCATGGTGCCCCGGTGCCGGACTTCGGCGCGTTCCCGACCACCCCGACAGGGTCGTCAACGCCGGGCAAGGTTAGGCACCCCCCGGCCCGCCGGGCAAGCGGTCCGACGCCGCCCCGAAGGTGATTCACACCGGAGCGGAAATGCGGCATCCCGGCGTGACACGCGCCGCCGGACGGACGCTGTTCGGTATCGACACGGCCCGTCGGCTAGAAGTGGGCGAGCAGGTCCGGAAAGGCGGCCAGCCGGATCACCCCGTCGTCGGCCGGGTCGAGGTCGTCGTTCTCCAGGACCCAGGTGTTCTCGTTGGGGATGAACACCGCCCGCATGCCCGCCGCCCGCGCCGGCAGGATGTCCGACTTCGGGGAGTTGCCGATCATCCAGGCGTCGGCCGGGGCGAAGCCGTGTTCCCGGGCCAGCCACCGGTAGGTCCCGGTGTCCTTCTCGGCCACCACGTGCGCCGCGGCGAAGTGGTGCAGCAGGCCGCAGGCGTCCAGCTTGCGCTGCTGCTCCTCCTGGTCCCCCTTGGTCAGCAGCAGCAGGTCGTACCGGGTGGCCAGGGTGTCGAGGGTGTCGGCGACCCCGGGCATCAGCTCGACCTGGTGATTGACCAGCGCGGTGGCCAACCCGTCGATCTCCCGCCGCTCCTGCTCGGTGACCGGCCGCTCGCGCAGCCGGGCCAGGCACTCGCCGAGGCTGCGCAGGAAGACCTTGCTGCCGTAGCCGTGGGCCACCGCGTTGGCCCGCTCGATGTCGTCGAGCACGGTACGGATCTGCGCCCGGTCGAGCGTCGGATGGTCGAGCCAGTCCAGGAAATCGTCGATCACCCGCTCGAACAGGACGTTGTTCTCCCAGAGCGTGTCGTCGGCGTCGAAGATCAACGTCGTCGCGCCCGCCCCCGGGGCCGTTCCGTTCCCACCCGTACCCATCCGGTCCCCTCCCGACAGGATCGCCCCGCCGGACGGCGGCGGCCGACGGACACGCTAGCGCTCCGGCCCGCCCGGCACATCCGGGTTGTCCCGGCGCAGGGTCAGGATGAGGTCGGCCACCAGCGCCGTCCACCCGGTCTGGTGCCAGGCCCCGAGCCCGGCACCGTTGTCGCCGTGGAAGTACTCGGGGAAGGCGATCAGGTCCCGCCAGTCGGGATGGGTCTGGAAGAGCTGACACGCGCCGTAGATCGGCCGACGCCCCCAGCCGTCCCGGGTGAACAGGGAGATCAACCGGACGGAGAGGTCGTCGGCGATCTCGTCCAGCGTGCACTTGCGCCCCGACCGGGTCGGGTACTCCACCTGGAGGTCGTCGCCGAAGAACGCGGCGTAGTCCCGTAGCGCGCTGACCAGCAGGAAGTTCGTCGGCATCCAGATCGGGCCGCGCCAGTTGGAGTTGCCGCCGAACAACCCGCTGGTCGACTCGGCCGGCTCGTAGCCGACGCAGAACTCCTGCCCACCCAGGTCGACCGCGAACGGCTTGTCCAGGTGCGCCCGGCTGAGCGTGCGCAGGCCGTAGTCGGAGAGGAACTCGTCGGGGTCGAGCATCCGGGCCAGCAGCCGGACCACCTGCTCCGGGCCGACCATCGACAGCAGCCGCTGCTGACGGCCGTCCGGGCCGAGCCGGCGGGCCCCGATCACGTCGGCGTACTCGGGGCGTTGGGTGAGGAACCAGCGCAGCCGGGCGCCCAGCTCGGGCAGGCGTTGCAGGGTACGGGCGCTCAGCCGGGTGGTGGCCGCCAGCGGCAGCAGCCCGACCACCGAGCGGACCTTCAGCGGCACCTGACTGCCGTCGGCGAGGCGCAGCACGTCGTAGAAGAACGCGTCCTCGGCGTCCCACAGGCCCTGCGAGTAGCCGGCGGCGGCGATGTAGGCGAAGTGCTCGAAGAACTTCGTCGCGGTGTCCACGTACGCCCGGTCGTGCTCGGCCAGCACGATCGCCATGTCCAGCAGGTTGAGGGCGTACATCGCCATCCAGCCGGTGCCGTCGGACTGTTCGAGCACCCCGGCCACCGGCAGCGCCGCCGAGCGGTCGAACGGGCCGACGTTGTCCAGCCCGAGGAAGCCGCCCTCGAACAGGTTGTTGCCGCCGGTGTCCTTGCGGTTGACCCACCAGGTGAAGTTGAGCAGCAGCTTGTGCATCACCCGGGCGAGGAACTCGTGGTCGCGCCCGCCGTCGATCTCGAACACCTTCAACGCCGCCCAGGCGTGCACCGGCGGGTTCACGTCCCCGAACGCCCACTCGTACGCCGGGATCTGGCCGTTGGGGTGCAGGTACCACTCGCGGAGCAGGAGCAGCACCTGCTCCTTGGCGAAGCCCGGGTCGACCCGGGCGATGGTGACGCAGTGGAAGGCCAGGTCCCAGGCGGCGTACCAGGGATATTCCCACGGGTCGGGCATGGAGATCACGTCGAAGCTGGTCATGTGCCACCAGGCGCTGTTGCGCCCGTGCCGGCGACCGGCCGGCGGCGTCGAGCCCGGATCGCCCTCCAGCCACCGTTTGACGTCGAAGTGGTAGAACTGCTTGCCCCACATCAGCCCGGCGATCGCCTGCCGGGCGACCAGCGCCTCGTCGGCGCTGGCCGCCGCCGGGATCACCCCGGCGAAGAAGCGGTTCGCCTCGGCCCGCCGGGCCCACACCACGGTGTCGAAGCCGGCACCCAGGTCCGCCGGGGGCGGCGCGACCGCCCCGGGCGGTGGCGCGGTGCGGGTCAGCCGCAGCCGGATCTGCCGCTGCCCACCGGCCGGCACGTCCAGCACGTAGTGCAGGGCGCCCTTGGTCCCTTCCCGGTCCGGGTTGACGGTGGCCGCGCCGGCCACCACGTGGTCGTTGATCCCGTCCTTCGGGTACGGCGAGCGGCCGGCCAGCCCCCACAGCCGCTCGGCGTTGGTGTCGTTGTCGCAGAGCAGCGGGACCGGCTCGCCGTCGCCCTCCAGCAGGAGCTGCCCCAGCACCCAGTGCTCGCCGACCAGCCGACCGCCCTCGCCGGTCAGCCGGGGCACCCGGTCCGCGCCGGGCGGACCCCAGGCCCAGGTGTTGCGGAACCACAGCGTGGGCAGCACGTGCAGGGTGGCCGCCTCGTCGGCCCGGTTGGCGACGGTGACCAGGATGCACAGGTCGGTCGGGGACGCCTTGGCGTAGTCGACGGTGACCGCCCAGTACCGGTCGTCGTCGAAGATTCCGGTGTCGACCAGCTCGTACTCGGTATCGTCCCGGCCGCGCAGGGCGTTGACGGCGACCAGCTCGTCGTACGGGAAGGCGGCCTGCGGGTAGTGGTAGCGCCAGCGCATCCAGGAGTGGGTGGGGGTGCTGTCGAGGTACCACCAGTATTCTTTCGCGTCCTCGCCGTGGTTGCCGCCGTCGCCGCCGAGGCCGAACATCCGCTCCTTGAGGATCGGGTCCACCCCGTTCCACAGCGCCAGCGCGAAGCAGAACGTCTGCCGGTCGTCGCAGACGCCCGCCATGCCGTCCTCGTTCCACCGGTAGGCTCTGGACCGCGCGTGGTCGTGGGGGAAGTAGTCCCATGCCGTGCCGTGCTCGCTGTAGTCCTCCCGTACCGTCCCCCACGCCCGTTCGGACAGATAGGGACCCCATGCGCGCCACTCCTGCTCCCCGGCGTCGGCCTGGGCGAGCCGGAGCCGCTCGGCGTCGGGGGACGGGGCGTCGGAGGGCGATCTGTCGGTGAGCACCTGCACATTTTCGACGCCGCCGGGGTACTTGACCACAGCGGCCATTGTCGTCGTGGCGTGTTACACCTCGCCGCCACAGGAGGAAAGAAGTTGATCGAGTTCGGTTTCGGTCCGGGGGTCTGCGGCGAACTGGCCGGTGGAGCGACCCGGGAATGGCTGGTCACCGACGGTCTCGGCGGATACGCCATGGGCACCGTGAGCGGGCTGCGGACCCGCCGCTACCACGGTCTGCTGGTGGTGGCCGGGGAGACTCCGGCGGCCCGCCGGGTGGGGCTGGTCAGCCTGGACCCGGCGGTGGTGCTGCCGTCCGGCGCCCGGGTCCGGCTCGGCGCGCACGAGTGGAGCTCGGGCGTGGTCGACCCGCGCGGCTTCGAGTACCTGGAACGCTTCGACCTAATCGACGGGCTGCCCCGCTGGCGGTGGCGGATCGGTGACGTGGTGATCGAGCGGGAGCTGGCCATGGCGTACGGCCGGCCCGCCGTCGCGGTGGTGCACCGGCTGGTGGCCGGCGGCCCGGTCCGGCTGGACCTCTCGGCCGCCGGCACCTGGCGCGACGCGCACGGCGAGCGGCGGGCCGACGGGCCGACGCCCCGGGTGGAACCGGCCGACGGCGGCGCGGTGGTCGAGGGCGCGTACCGGCTGACCGGCCCGGACTGGACGCCGGAGGGCCAGTGGTGGCTGGGCGTGCACCACCGGGAGGAGGCCGCCCGGGGGCTGCACCCCGACGAGGACCTGTGGTGCGCCGGGCGGTTCTCCGGCACGCTGGACCGCCCCGGGGACACCGTGTCGGTGCTGGCCTGGGCCGGTGACCTGGCCGAGGAGCCGCCGCCGGCCGCGCAGGTGGTGGCGGCGGCCCGGCAGCGGCACCGGGCGGTGGTGGCGGCGGCGAAGCCGGCCGACGCGGTGGACGCGACCCTGGCGCTGGCCGCCGACGCGTTCGTGGTGCGTACCTCCGCCGGGCCGGACGTGGTGGCCGGCTACCCCTGGTTCGGGGCCTGGTCACGGGACACCATGACCTCGTACGAGGGGTTGTTCCTGTGCACCGGGCGGGCCGACGAGGGGCGGGAGCTGCTGCGGTCGTACGCGGCGACGCTGTCGGAGGGGATGCTGGCCAACACCGCCGACACCGGGAGGGTGGAGTACAACACGGTCGACGCGACGCTGTGGTTCCTGCACGCGGTGAGCCGGCACGTCACCGTCACCGGCGAGACCGACCTGGGTGACGAGCTGCTGCCGGCGCTGCACGGGGTGGTCCGGGCGCACCTGGACGGCACCCGGTACGGCATCGCGGTCGACCCGGCCGACGGGCTGATCACCCAGGGTGGCACCCCCGGCACCGCGCTGACCTGGATGGACGCCCGGGTGTACGGGGTGCCGGTGACCCCCCGGGTCGGCAAGCCGGTCGAGGTCAACGCGCTGTGGATCAACGGGTTGGCCGGGTTGGCCGAGCTGACCGAGCTGGCCGGGCAGGACCCGGACGAGCTGTGGCGGCTGCACGACCGGGCCCGGGAGGCGTTCGGCAAGCGGTTCCCCACCCCGGCGGGCTGGCTGCACGATGTGGTCGACGCGCCCGCCCCGGCGTACCCGCTGGGTGGGGCCGCGCACCACGACGACGACCTGCTGCGACCCAACCAACTGCTCGCCTGGTCGCTGCCGTACGCCCCGCTGGAGCCGGACCCGGTGGCGCTGCGTCGGGTGGCGGCCGGACTGTTCACCCCGCTGGGTCCGCGCAGCCTCGCCCCCGACTCGCCCGAGTTCGCCCCCCGGCACCGGGGCGGCCCGGCCGACCGGGACGGCGCCTACCACCAGGGGACGGTCTGGCCGTGGCTGGTCGGTCCGTTCGTCGAGGCGTACCGCCGGGCCGGGTTGCCCACCGACGACCTGCTGACCGGGCTCGTCGGCCATCTCGGCGAGTACGGCCTGGGATCGGTGAGCGAGACGGCCGACGGCAGTGCGCCGCACGCCGCCACCGGCTGCCCGTTCCAGGCCTGGTCGGTGGCCGAGCTGCTGCGGGTCCGGCGGGCCCGATAGGCAGCCGTTACACACCGGCAACGGTGGCGTCTCCGCTGGTTATCCCCGACTGGGCAGGATGGGCACCGACCCCGGGCCACAGCGAAGACACCCCTCTGGTGTCCTACCGGCGCCTGCCCGGGACACCCTCGAAGGGAGCCGCATGTCACCTGACGCCGACGTGATCGACATCCACCCCGCCGGCCGGCACCAGCGGGTGCTGATGCTCTCCTGGGAGTACCCGCCGGTGCTCGTCGGCGGCCTCGGCCGGCACGTGCACGCCCTGGCCACCGCCCTGGCCGCCGCCGGGCACGAGGTCACCGTGGTCACCCGGCACGCCGAGGGTGCCCCGCTGGAGGAGTACGCCGAGGGGGTCCGGGTCCTGCGCGCCCCCGAGGACCCGGTGACCTTTCCGCTGGCCACCGGGTCGCTGCTGGCCTGGACGATGGCGTTCAACCACACCCTGACCCGGACCGCCCTGCGGGCCGCCGACACCGCCGACTACGACGTGGTCCACGCCCACGACTGGCTGGTCGGGCACACCGCCGTGACCCTGGCCGAGCACCTCGACCTGCCCCTGGTCACCACCATCCACGCCACCGAGGCCGGTCGGCACCAGGGCTGGCTGCCCGGGGAGCTGAACCGCACCATCCACGGCGTCGAACACTGGATCAGCAACGTCTCGACCCGGGTGATCGCCTGCTCCGGCTACATGCGCGAGCAGGTGGGCCGGCTGTTCGACGTGCCCGCCGGCCGGGTCGACGTGGTGCCCAACGGGGTCGACGACCGGGCCTGGCGGGCCCGGCCGCGCGCGGTCGCCTCGGCCCGCGCCCGGTTCGCCGGGGACGGCCCGCTGGTCGGTTACGCCGGGCGGCTGGTCTACGAGAAGGGCGTCCAGCACCTGGTGGACGCCGTGCCGTACCTGCGGGACCGGCACCCGGGGCTGCGGGTGGTGATCGCCGGCGACGGCCCGTACAGGGACGAACTGGTCGACCGGGTGCACCGGCTGCACGTCGCCGACAGCGTCCGGTTCGCCGGCTTCCTGGACGCCGGGCAGCTCCCGGCGATGCTCGCCGCCACCGACGCGACAGTCGTGCCGAGCCTCTACGAGCCGTTCGGCATGATCGCCCTGGAGGCGGCGGCGGCCGGCGCTCCGTTGGCCGTGGCGAGCACCGGCGGGCTGGCCGAGATCGTCGAGCCGGGCGTCACCGGGGTGACCTTCCCGCACAGCGACCCGGGCGCGCTGGCCGGTGCGGTCGACCGGCTCGTCGGCGACGAGGTCTTTGCCCGTCGGGTGGCCCGTCGGGCCCGCACCATGGTCGGCGAGCGCTACGGCTGGGCGGCCATCGCCGCACGTACCGTGAGCAGCTACGCCGCCGCCCGCCGCGAGCACGGCGGCTTCCAGGCCCGACGGGCGGCGACGCTGCTGGCCGGCGGCCGCCCACGGATCGCCATCCCGGAGGGCAACCTGCTGGCGCTCGACGGCGCGGCATGCTGACCGGATCGAGACCAGACAACCGATAGGTCCGTCCCGATCCATTGGCTACGGTGTACCTCGGCCGATGGTGAGGAGAACGGTGCAGCAGGTAGTGATCGCCGGCCGGTACCGCCTGTTGAAGATGGTGGGCCGGGGTGGCATGGGCCGGGTCTGGCTGGCCCGCGACGAGGTGTTGCACCGCGAGGTGGCGATCAAGGAGGTCGTCCCTCCCGCCTGGCTGGCCGACGACGAGCGCGACGAGCTGCGGCTGCGGACCCTGCGTGAGGCGCGCACCGCCGCCCGGCTCAACCATCCCAACGTGGTCCGGGTCTACGACGTGGTCCAGGTCGAGGAGCGGCCGTGGATCGTGATGGAGTACGTCCTGTCGCAGTCGTTGCAGACGGTGCTGGACACCACCGGTCCGGTCGACCCGGTGCGCGCCGCCGACATCGGGATGGCGCTGCTGGCCGCCTTGCGCGCGGCGCACTCCGCCGGGGTGCTGCACCGGGACGTGAAGCCGCAGAACGTCCTGGTCGCCGACGACGGCCGGGTGATGCTCACCGACTTCGGGCTGGCCACCTTCGACGGCGGTGACGGGCTGATGACCCGCCCCGGCATGGTGCTCGGCTCACCGCAGTTCGTCGCCCCGGAACGCGCCGCCGAGGGGGTGTCCAGCGTGGAGGCGGACCTGTGGTCGCTCGGGGCCACCCTGCACGCCGCCGTGGAGGGCCGTTCCCCGTACGCCCGGAGCACCGCGATGGCCACCCTGGCCGCCCTGGCCACCTCGCCACCGGACCCGGCCCCGCACGCCGGGCCGCTGCGCCCGGTGCTGGACGGGCTGCTGCTGCGCGACCCCCGGCAGCGGATCGGCCACGACGAGGCGGGGCGTCGGCTGGAGATGGTGACCCGGCCGGTGCCCACCGTGGAACCCCCCACGGTGGTGCTGCCGGTGGCCCGTTCCGCCAGTACGCCGCCGCCGCACTGGCCGGGCAGGGACAGTGAGAAGGCCGACCGGCCGACTGCCCGGTCACCGCAGGGCCGGGCGGAGAGCGACGCCGAACGCGACTGGGGGCCGCCCGGCCGCCGGGTTCTCCCCGACCCCGCCGACCGGCCCGCCACCTCGCCGGCCCCGGTGTCGTCCGGTGCCGCCGGCCCGGCTCCGGCGTCGTCCGCCGCCCCCTCCACCGCTTCGGCGTCGTCGGGTTCCGCCTCCCCCGCCCCGGCGTCGTCCGGTGCCACCGGCCCGGAGCGGGTCGGCCGGGCCGGGGTGGTCGGCACACCACCGGGCGGCCTTCCGGCGGTCCCCACCGGCACCGCCGGCCCGGCGCTGGGCGGCTCCGGCGGCCCGATGTCGGGCGACTCCGGCGGCCCGACACCCGGCAGTTCCTCCGGCATCGGCGGCCCGCCCCCGGGTGGCTCCGGCACCGGCGGCTCCGGTGCGGGTGCCGACGACCCGGCCGGCTACCGCCCGGGACTGGTCGATCCCCAGGGCCGCGCGCCCGGGGCGGGCAGCCCGGCAGACCCGGGGTCGGGCGGCCAGCGGGCGTCCGGCCCGGGGCGGGCCGGCGCGGGCGCGGGTTCACGACGGGCGACCGGGACGGGCGGGGTGGCGACGATGACCGCCCGGCTGGCCGGCGGCGCCCGGGGCTGGCTGCTGGCCGGGGTGACGCTGGCGGTGGGGGCGACGGTCGGGATCGGCACCACCATCGCGATCAGCGACGACGACCACCGGGCCGCACCGCCCGCCACCGACGCGCCGACCACCGGCAAGCCCTCCACCCGCCCGTACGGGCCGCCCGGCCCCGGTACCGGTTCGGGCCGACCGGGGGCACCACCGCCCGGCGGACCGGCCGCCGCCCCGCCACCCATGCCCTGCCTGCGCCCCGACCCGGTCGGCACGAAGGTCACCGGCCGACCGGCGACCGTGGACGACGGGTTCCGTCCCCCGCCCGGCTGGACCTGGTATGACGGCGCCGGTTACCGGATCGCCGTGCCGGTCGGTTGGCTGCGCACCCAGGAGGGCACGGTGGACTGCTTCCGTGACCCGGGCAGCCGCCGGACCCTCAGCGTGGAGCCGCTGGCCGGCGACGCTGGCGGTAGCGCGGCGCTGGACCGGTTGCGGGACGAGGAGCGCGCCCAGCTCGGCTTCGGCTCCCTGCCCGGATACGACAAGATCAAGCTGGCGGCCTCCGGCGACGGCGCGCAGTGGGAATGCCGGTGGGACACCCCGTTCGGCGGCCGGGAGCACGGCCTGCGGCTGATACCCGGCGGCGACCTGGCCGGATACCTGCTGAGCTGGTCCGCGGCGGACGAGGACTGGAACGCCTCCAGCGACGAGCTGGCAGTGGTCCGGGAGAGCTTCCGGGGCCGGTCGACCGAGGTCACCTCGCCCACCTGACCCCCTCCCCGACGGCCCTGCGCACCGGCGTGCCGCCACCGTCCATCGCGTCCGGCAGCCGCCCTGCACACCACGCCTGCGGTCGAGAAACCGCAGCTAGGTGGCTACCCTGGTAGCGGGGGGAGCCGAGGGGGAACGTCGTGCAGCAGCTGCTGATCGCCGGGCGTTACCGGCTGCTCCATCTGGTCGGCACCGGCGGGATGGGCCGGGTCTGGCTGGCGCGCGACGAGATGTTGCACCGGGACGTCGCGGTCAAGGAGGTCGTCCCGCCGCACTGGCTCGCCGAGTCCGAACGCGAGGAAC
Organism: Micromonospora rifamycinica; assembly: GCF_900090265.1. Taxonomy (NCBI): domain Bacteria; kingdom Bacillati; phylum Actinomycetota; class Actinomycetes; order Micromonosporales; family Micromonosporaceae; genus Micromonospora; species Micromonospora rifamycinica. The sequence continues at coordinate 6,608,248 of NZ_LT607752.1, read as the reverse complement.
TACGGCTGCGGACGCTGCGCGAGGCCCGTACCGCCGCCCGGCTCAACCACCCCAACGTGGTACGTATCTACGACGTGGTGCACGACGGCGACAGCCCGTGGATCGTGATGGAGTACGTGGCGTCCCGGTCGGTCCAGCAGCTGGTGAGCGACGACGGCCCGCTGGACCCGCACCGGGTCGCCGGGATCGGCCTGGCGGTGCTGGCCGCCCTGCGCGCCGCGCACGCCGCCGGGGTGCTGCACCGCGACGTGAAGCCGCACAACGTGCTGGTCGCCGACGACGGCCGGGTGGTGCTGACCGACTTCGGGCTGGCCACCTTCGACGGCGGCGACGGGGTGATGACCGGGCCGGGCATGGTCCTCGGCTCCCCGCAGTTCGTCGCCCCCGAGCGGGCCCGCGACGGGGTGTCCGACCCGCGCACCGACCTGTGGTCGCTGGGCGCGACCCTCTACGCGGCGGTGGAGGGGCAGTCGCCGTACGCCCGGTCGAGCGCGATGGCGACGCTGAGCGCCCTGGCCACCGAGCCTCCCGACCCCACGCGTCGGGCCGGGCAGCTCCGCCCGGTGCTGGACGGCCTGCTGCGCCGCGACCCTGACCGACGGCTCACCGCAGCCGAGGCGGAGCCGCTGCTGCGGGCGGCGCTCGCGGCGACGTCGGCACCCCCGGGCGACCCGGCACCGCAGCGGCACCGGCCGCCGCCGGCACCACGCGTCCCGGCCACTGCGACCCGGGCGGCGGCTCCCACCGTCCGCCCGGCCGGACCGACCAGCCGGGCATGGACGTGGGGCGGGCCGGCAGCGGGCGGGACCGCCCGGGGCACCACCGCGCCGCCGCCCCGTCGCCGTCGCCGGATCGTCCTGGTCGCGGTGGCCGTGGCGGCCACCGTGCTGATCGGAGCCGGCACGACGCTCGCCCTGCGGTCCGGCGACTCCACGCCGCCCTCGCCCGGGGCCGGGGCCGGCGACCCGGTGGCCCGGCCGGCGGCCTTCGCGTGTGCCGCCCCCTCGCCCGCGAACGCCGTCCCGGTCCGGTCCGCGCCGCCGCCGTCGGGTGAGCGGTTCGGCCTGGTCCCCGGTTGGACCTGGTACGCGGATCCGGCCGGGTTCCGGATCGCCGCGCCGGCCGGCTGGCTGCGCTACACCGACGGCACCGTGACCTGCCTGCGGGAACCGGGTGGCCCCCGGGTGCTGAGCGTCGCTCCGGGTGACGCGCCGGCCGACCCGGTGGCCCACTGGAAGGCCGAGGAGCGCCGGCTCGCCGACGACGGACGGCTCGCCGGCTACCGCCGGGTGGAGATCTCGGCGTTGGACATGTTCCGGGGCGGCGCGCTGTGGGAGTGCGAGTGGACCGGGCCGGCCGGCGTCCGGCTGCACACCGCGCGGCTGCTGGTGCGCGTCACCCCGGAACGCGCCTACACCGTCTCATGGTTGACAGACCAGTTCGACTGGCAGGTCAACGCGACGTACTTCCTGATGATCCGGCAGAGCTTCCGTCCCGCCGCCTGACCGTCTCCCCTGTGGACCATCCGGGTGATTGCCCCGTCGACGGCGGCTCTGACACAGTGGCGTAGCGTTGTCGATCAAGAAACCGGGGAGGGGCGAGGCGACATGATGGGACCGTCCCACGCACTGTCGGGCGCGGCGGTGTGGCTGACCGGGTCGTGGGCACTGGATTACTTCGCCGACTACCACCAGTCCCCGCTCGCCCTGGCCGTCGGCACGGCGGTCTGTGCCGGTGGCGCGCTCTTCCCCGACCTCGACCTCTCCGGCAAGGTCACCCGCAACCAGGGCGGCGCCACGGTGGCCCGTACCTTCGGCGTCTTCTCGCTCTTCGTCGCCGAGGTGATGGAGAAGATCTCGCTCGGCGTCTACTACGCCACCAAGCTCAGCCGGGATCCGCGCCGCAACAACGGCCACCGGACCCTGACCCACACCATCCCGTTCACCGTGCTGGTCGGCTGGGGCACCACCGCGCTCTGCGCCGCGTACGGCAAGTGGGCGGTGGTGAGCATCCTGTTCTTCATGATCGGGCTGGCGCTGCGCGGGCTCTTCGACGAGTGGGCCGAACGGGCCGGCTGGGTGATCGTCACCCTCGTCTCGGCCGCCGCCGCCTGGTTCACCTTCGCCAACCTGCCGGGTGACCGGGGTTATCCGATGATCGGACTGGCCGTCGGGGTGGGGTGTTTCGTGCATATTCTCGGCGACATGATCACCAAGGCCGGGGTGCCGATCCTCTGGCCGATCCCGATCAAACGTCGGATGTGGACGATGATCGGGCTGCCGAACAGCATCGCGCTGCGCACCGGCAGCAAGGCCGAGGTGGTGGTGCTGCGGACCGCGCTGACCGTGCTCTCGGTGCTCGCGGCGGTCGGCCTGGTGGCCCCCTCGGTACTCCAGCGCTTCAACATCGAGGTCTGACCGGCCCTGCCCCGTCACCCGCCCCTTCCCTGGCCACGGTGGTGCCGGCCGGGCCCGGCACCCGGCCCCGCGGTGGGACCGCCCAACCGGGGGAAGTACGGGGGGTACGGCGACGCCTACGATGCGAGCATGTCCGCCGGCCCCGGGACGACCCGCAGCCTCGCCGGAACCCGCCGCGGACGGTCGATCGCCGGCCTGTCGACCCTACTGTCGCTGCTCCTCTTCGGGGGCGTCATCTGGGACGCCGGGTATGCCCGGCTCTACCCGGCGGCACGGTTCCTGCACCGGCCGCTGCCCCTGCTCGGACTGGCCACCCTGGCCGCGCTGACCCTGGTGGCCGCCGGCTGGCTGGCCGCCCGGCAGCCCCCCGCCTCGACGGCGCTGCGGCTCGGCGCACTCGGCTGTGCGGTGCTGCTCGGGGTCGGCACCTCCGCCTGGGGCATGTTCCGCACCGGTTTCGCCTCGACCGTCGAACGGGACGCCACGCTGGCGGTCTCCCCCGACGGCAGGTACGCCGTGGTCCGGCTGGACACCCGGGACTGGAAGGACCTCCCCCACACCGAGCTGCGGGTACGGTACCGGGCCGGCCTGCTCAGCCGCGACGCCGACCGGGAACTGGTGGATTGCCGCCGCGGTTGGCCCAGCGGACGGATCGACGCCGAGTTCGTCGGCGAGCAGACGGTCCGGGTGACCCCGGCCGGCCGGTCGGCGGTCACCGTCACCTTCGACCGACAGATGCGCCCCCGGCACCGGGTGGACGTCTGCCATCCCGCCGACGACTGACCGCCGCCCCGGCAGCCGGACGAGCCCGACGCCCGTAGCTCTCGGACGAATCCGCCGCCCGTAGCTCTCCGAGGAGCCGACCACCACAGCTCGCGGACGAACCCGCGGCAGCTCTCAGAAGATCCGACCACCACAGCTCTCGGACGAACCCGCCGCCGCAGCTCTCAGACGCCGACCCGCTGGGGTGGCACGGTGAGGCCGTAGAGCGCCATGAGCTCCGGGCTGTCCACCCGCTTGCCGTCGGCCACCGAGTCGCAGGCGATGTCGACGATCTGGTCCTTGTGCGCCAGCAGGTACGGTCGGGCTCCGACGTCGGCGCTGGCCAGGGTGGCGATCCCGGCCCAGTGCCGGCGGCCGAAGAGCATCGGGTAACCGCGCAGCCCGTCGTAGGTGGCGCAGGCGAGCACGTCCGGGTACGGCAGGGCGGCCACCCGCCGGACCGCCGCCGGGGTGAGACCGGGCATGTCGACCGGTACCACCACCACTGCCTCGACCCGCTCGTCGGCCAGCGCGGCCAGCCCGGCCCGGATCGACGAGCCGACCCCGGTGCCCCATGCCCGGTTGACCACCACCGTGGCCGGGCTCAGGTCGGCAGCGGCGCGGACCTCGTCGGCCGCCGCCCCCAGGACGACCGCCAACTGCCCGCAACCGGCCTCGGTCATCGTCTCGATCATCCGGCTGACCAGCGGTCGGCCCTCCAGGCGCAGCAACGCCTCCGGGCCGCCCAGCCGGCGTCCCCCGCCCGCCGCGATGATCATTCCTGCGATACGCACACCCGGTGCAACGAGCCCCCACGAAATGAGTGTCGGCACGAAACGGATATTTCACGCGTATAACCCCACTCCCCCGCTCCCCGTCCCCACCCCACCCCACCCCACCCCACCTCAGGCTTCCCACCCGGGCCGCCCCGCCTCGCCCGCGCCCGCCTCGCCCGCCCCGGTGATCAAGAGCTTTACGTCACCCCACCCCACCACCCTTGCCCCAAACCTCTTGATCACCGCACCCCGCTCCCCGTCGGGGCCGGTGATCAAGAGGTTTAGGGCAAGGAAGTTGACTCGGATGACCTAAACCTCTTGATCACCGGGGCGGGCGCGGGGCAGGCGCGGGCGAGGCGGGGCGGAGGCGGGGCGGAGGCGGGGCGGGCATACGGGGGTGGGGCGGGGGTGGGCTAGGTGGCGTTGGCGTAGCAGTCGACTACGGAGAGGTCGAGGGGGAAGCGGACCGGGGAGTCGCCGAACAGCAGTGTCGAGGCCCGCGCCCCGGACCGGCGGACCGCCTCGACCACCGCCGGGGCCAGCTCGGCGGGGCAGTGCACGACCACCTCGTCGTGCTGGAAGAAGACCAGCTCCCCACCGGTGCCGGCCAGCTCGCCGCGCAGGGTGGCGAGCAGCGTCGAGGCCCACTCGGCGGCGGTGGCCTGGATGACGAAGTTCCGGGTGAACCGGCCCCGGGACCGGGCGGCCCTGACTCGGGGCGAGCGGGGGTCCGAGCCGGCGTCCGGGTCCGGCGGGGTGTCGTCGTCGCCGAGACCCGCCGTGCCCGGTGGGCAGGTCCGGCCCAGCCAGGAGCGGACCAGGCCGCCCGCCTCACCGGTACGGGCGGCCGCCTCCAGGAAGCCGAAGGCGGTCGGGTAGCTGCGTTTGAGCACCGCCAGGGCCGGCAGCGCTCCGCCCCCGGTCTGCCCGTACATCGCACCGAGCAGGGCGAGCTTGGCGCGCGCCCGGTCCCCGCCGAAGGAGTCCCGGGCCAGCGCCGCATAGAGGTCACCGGCCGCGCCGGCAGTGGCCAGCCGGGCGTCACCGGAGACCGCGGCGAGCACCCGGGGTTCCAGTTGACCGGCGTCGGCCACCACCAGCACCCAGCCCGGATCGGCCACCACCGCCCGACGGATCACCTTGGGGATCTGCAACGCACCGCCGCCCCGGGTCGCCCACCGGCCGGAGACCACCCCGCCGGGGACGTACTCCGGGCGGAACCGGCCCTCGCGGACCCAGGCGTCCCGCCAGGCCCAGCCATGCGCCGTCCAGAGACGGTAGAGCTCCTTGTATTCGAGCACCAGCGGCACGGCCGGATGGTCGACGCCGCGCAGTACCCAGGCCCGGGTGTTGGGCAGGTCCACGCCGACCCGGGCGAACGCGCGCAGTAGCTCGGCCGGGGAGTCCGTGTGCAGTTGCCGGACGCCGAGGGCCTCGGCGATCCGGGCGGCCAGCTCGGCCAACCGCCGGGGTGGCCCGCCCACGGGGGACGGCTCACCCAGCAGTTCGGCGAGGAGCGCGTCGTGCACGTCGGCCCGCCAGGGCAGCCCGGCCGCGGCCATCTCCACCGCGACCAGCGCGCCGGCCGATTCGGCGGCCACCAGCAGCCGGAACCGGCCGGGATGGGCGGTGGCGGCGATCCGGGCGAGCTGGTCGGCGTACACCCGGGTCACGGTGTCGATGCCGGGGGCCGGCGGGCCGGGGACGGCCTCGAAGAGCGCGGCCTGCCCGTGGCCGGGCGGCGCGGGCGGCCGCGGCGGCGGATCGGGCGGGACGGCGGCCCCGGTGAGCCGCGCGAACGCCGCGGCCAGCGAACGGGGCTCGCCCCACCGGCCGGCGTGCCCCAGCAGCAACGCCTCGGTCAGCTCGACGTCGTGGCAGCGTTCGACGCGCACCCCGGCGCGCCACAGGGTCGGGTATACCGCCGTGCCGGAGCCCCACACCCAGCGGGGGCGCTCGGCGCTCTCCCGGGCGGCGACGGCGCCGGGCAGGTCGTCGACCAGCTCGACCGCGCCGAGCGGCCGGCCGGCGGCGTCCAGCGGTCGCAGCGCGCCACCGCCCCGCTCGCCCACCGCCACCGCCACCACCGCCACGGCCCGATTCTGCCCCGCCCCTGTGACAGCCGTCCGACCGTCGGAATCCGTCCGCCCCGGTCGCGCCACCCCAGACGGCCAGCGGGCCGGACCTCGCGCGGCCCGCCGTGCCCGGCCCGCCCGCGCGGCGCCCGGAGGCCGGAGCGGACGGACACGGCCGGAGCGGACGGGAGGCGGGGTGAGAGGCCGGTGGACGGGCGGGGTGACAGGCCCGCGCGGACGGGCGGGATGATGGGCCACGTGCGGACCGGACGGGATGATGGGCCACGTGCAACCCGTATGCCCCGCAGGCATATTTATGCCCGCGGGGCATATGGGTTTCGGACACACATGCCTGTCCGACCCCCGGGAGCGGCGGCGGGATGGGCTGCCGGCCGTGCCGGAGATCAGGCCGGACACAGGTGCCTGTCCGACCCGAGGACCTGTCCCACCCCAGGACCTGTCCGACCCCGGGGAGCGGCAGTCGGTTGGGCTACTTGACCGCGCCAGAGGTCAGGCCGGACTGGATCTGCCGTTGGAAGACCGCGTACACAATGATCATCGGGAGAATGGCGATGGTCAGCGCGGCGAACAGGCCGGACCAGTCGGCCTCGTAGCCGGCGTTGACCGAGATGTCGGCGATGCCCTGGGTGAGCACCCACTTGTCCTTGGCGTTGGAGAGCAGCACCAGGGGCAACTGGTACTGCGCCCACTGCCCGATGATGTTGAAGATCGCCACGCTGATCAGGCCCGGCTTCGCCATCGGCAGCATCACCTGGAAGAACAGCCGGGTGTGCGAGCAGCCGTCGATCATGCCGGCCTCGGCCACCGAGTTCGGCAGCGTCCGGAAGAACGCGGCCAGGAAGAAGACGGTGAACGGCAGCGAGTAGGCGATGTAGACCAGGATCACGCCGGTGTGGGTGTCCAGCAGACCCAGGTTGCGGACCACGAAGAAGAGCGGCACCAGGGCCAGGAAGACCGGGAAGGCCAACCCGGAGACGAACAGGTAGTAGATCGCCCGGTTACCCCGGAACTTGTACCGGGCCAGCACGTACGCGGCCATCGAGCCGAGCAGCATGGTGCCGAATGTGCTGCACGACACCACGAAGACGCTGTTGAGGAAGTACCGGCCGACGTGCGCCTTGGTCCAGGCCCGACCGAAGTTCTCCCAGCGCAGCTCCGCCGGCAGGGTCCAGGGGCTGCTGAAGATCTCGCTGGTGTTCTTGAACGCGGCCAGGAACGTCCAGAGGATCGGCACGATGACGATCACCGCCCAGACGGCGAGCGCCAGCTGACCCAGCCCGCTGAACAGTCGTACCTCGTGGTGCTGACCTCGGCCCCGGCGGGCGCGGGCGGCGGGCCGGCCCGGCGGGGTGTCCGCCGGGGCCGACGGCAGCGTCGTCTGTGCGGCCATCTCAGTACTCCACGCTTTCCCGCTTGGTCAGCCGCAGCGTCAACGCCGCGAACGTGAGGGTGAGGAAGAACAGCGCCACGCCCATCGCCGAGGCGTAGCCGTACTTCGAGTAGACGAAGGCGTTGCGGTAGATCTCCACCGCCAGCACCGTCGTCGCGCCGTCCGGGCCGCCGCTGTCCACCGAGAGCACCGCGACGATGGCGAACGCGTCGAACGCGGCGATGCCGAGATAGATCCAGGCCACCTGGAGGGTGTCCCAGAGCAGCGGCAGGGTGACCCGGAAGAAGAGCATCACCTTGCTCGCCCCGTCCATCTCGGCCGCCTCGTAGATCTCCCCCGGGATGGAGGCCATCCCGGCCGAGAAGAGCACCACGTAGAAGCCGACCGCCTGCCAGACCAGCACCGCGATGATCGACCAGAGGGCCAGGTTCGGCCGGATCAGGAACAGCACCGGATCCAGGCCGAGCTTCATCAGCACGCCGTTGATCAGGCCGGACTCGTTGGGCCGGTACACCATCTGGAACAGCACCGCGATGATGGCCACGGCGAGGACCTGGGGGAAGAAGAACACCACCCGGTAGAACCCCGACCCCCGGACCCCCTGCCGCTGACCGCCCACGCTGCGTCCGCCCACGTTGAGCAGGAAGGCGAAGAACAGCGCGATGGCGATCGTGATCAGCGGCAGGGCAAGCAGCAGTACGCCGTGGTGCTGGACCGCCTGCCAGAAGCGCCCGTCGTCGAGCAGCCGCCGGTAGTTGTCGAAGCCCACCCACTGCGGGGCGGACAGCCCCCGCCAGTTGGTCATCGAGATCTGGAACGCCTGCGCGTACGGTGCGATGACGAAGACCACGTACAGCGTGACCGGGGCGAAGAGGAACCCGATCACGAACGGATACTTGCCGTGCCGCATGATCCCGCTACTCCGATCGGTCAGCGCGTGAACTTGGCGACGGAGCTGTCCTTCTTGATGGCGTCGGCCCGCTTCTGGATCCGCTCCACGAAGGCGTCCGCCTTGATCCGGCCGAACATCAGCTCGTTGGTGGCGGTCCGCGCCTCGGTGTCCAGCTCCTTGTACCAGCCGTCGAAGTACAGGTTGAACACGTCCTTGCCGGCGGCGGCGAGCGCGGCCTGCGAGCTGGCCACACCCGGCGGGAAGGCGAAGCCGGCGCTGCCCGCGGTGACCACCGTCGGGGCCTTGACCACCTCGGTGAAGCCCTTGGCCCCGGCCACCGAGAGCATCTGGCGCATGTACTCCAGGCCGCCCCGCGGGTTCTTGCTCTTGGCCGAGACGAAGTAGCCCTCACCGGCGGTGGCCCGCACCGCGGTGCCGGGCAGCTTGTCCGAGCCGGACAGGCTCGGCACCGGCATCAGCTGGTAGTCGAAGCCGGCTGGCGTGTCCTTCTTCTGCTCGCCCTCCAGCCAGTCACCGCTGGGGTAGAGGGCCAGCTTGTACTGGTTCTGCCGGAGCTGCACGTCGGTGTGCTTGAGCCCCTCGAAGCTCTTGTCGACGTACTTCGCGCCGATCTCGGCCCACGCCTCGGCGGCCTGCTTGACCGCGTCCTGCTGCCAGGCGCCGTCCTCCAGGTTGTCGATGTTCTTGAGCACGTCGGTGCCGCCGATCTTGGCGGCGTGGGTGAGGATCACGTTCCACTGGTAGTAGGCCGCGTTCGCCCCGGCGTAGCCGTACGGGGTGATGCCCCGACCCTTGATCGCGTCGAGCAGGGCGGTGAACTCCGACCAGTTCTTGGCCGGCGTCCAGCCGTTCTCCTTGAACAGCTTGCCCGAGTACCAGATCCCGAAGACGGTGGAGACGTAGTACAGGACGTAGGGCTTGCCGTTGAACGAGCCCGCCTCGACCGTGCCGGGCACCACCGTGTCGCGGACCTTCTTGTTCGGGTCGTCGACCGACGGGGCGTCCCACAGCTCGGTGAGGTCCATCAGCTGCCCGTCGGCGACCAGCGAACCGAAGTCGATCAGCTTCTCGCCCGAGTTGTTGACGAACTCCGGCGGGTTGCCCGAGGCGAACCGGGGCTGGAGCACGGTGGAGACCGCCTGGGTCGACTGGTGCTTGACCTCCGCCTTGGGGAACGCCTTCTTGTAGAGCGGCTCGTGCACGTCGGTGGCGTACTTCTCGCCGTAGCCGCCGTTGAAGATGACCACCTCCAGCGGGGCGTCCTCGGGGGCGCCGAGCGGGTTGGTCGCGCTCTTGGTGCCCTCCTCGGCCTTGCTGCCGCCCTCGTCGGAGCCGCTGGTGGCGCAGGCGCCCAGCAGGCCGACCACCGGGGTGGCGAGCAGGCCCGCCGCGGCGGTACGGCCCAGCAGGGTGCGGCGGTTCAGCGCGGTCGGGGTCTCGGGGGTATTCGACATCGTCGTCTCTCCTTGGGTGTCCGGGTCAGGCGGTCCGCCGGAGACGCCCGGCGTACCGCGACTCGAGGGCGAGGTTGTGCGCGTCCCCACCGGGGACGTTGGCGGAGAGGTAGATAGGGGGTACCTCTCCGACCTGGTGGAACCGTCGGACGACCTCCGCCGTCACCAGCTGCGCCAGCAGCGCCGAGGTGACCGAGGAGGTCGCACAGACCGCGCCGCCGCCCTCCAGCGGCAGCAGTGCGTCGCCGTACGGGGCGCCGTTGTCGAGCACGACGTCGGCGAGGTCGGCGAGTCGGTGGCCGGACGGGTGGCGGGGGGCCACCCGGATGGTGTGCGCGAGCGAGGTGACCGCGATCAGCGGGTGGCCACGCCCGGTGACCAGCGTCGCCAGCTCGACCACCGAGCCGTTGATGCCGGACTGGGAGGCGATCAGGAAGACGTCGGCCGGCTGCGCCCGGGACAGCGGGTAGAGCTGGTGGGCCACCGCCGGATCCCGTTCCAGCTTGGGGTCGGCGAGCACGTCGCGGGGGGCGTCGCCGTGCAGCACCAGGTCGTGCAGGCCGATCCGGTTGGTGGGGACCAGGCCACCGGCCCGGGCCACCAGGTCGGCGGCGAACGCCTCGGAGTGGCCGGCGCCGAACGCCTGGAGCACCCCGCCGGCCCGCAGGCTGGTGGTGATCAGGTCGGCGGCCCGGCCGATCGCCTCGGCCTGGCCGTCGACCACCCGGTCGAGCAGGGGGCGGACGGCTCGGGCGTACCCCTGGGCACTGATCATGAGGTGGTCCCCTTCGCGGCCTTGTGCCCCTCGACGGCCTGGGCGGTACGCCGGAAGGCCGCGTGGGCGCGGTCGTGGGTGCGCTGCGCCACGGCGATGTAGAGCAGGTCGAGCACGACGAGCTGCGGGTGCCGGGCGGACAGCGCGTCCGGCCGGAAGGTGGTGGCCTGGCTGGCGGTGAGCAGGACGATGTCGGCCAGCTCGGCCAGCGGGGAGCGCGGGAACCCGGTCAACGCCACCGTGGTGGCCCCCCGGCTGCCCGCCTCGGCCAGCATCTCGATGGTCTCCCGGGTCTGCCCGGTGTGCGAGATGCCCAGTGCCACGTCGCCGGGGCCGAGCAGCGCGGCGCTGGCCAGCCCCTCGTGCACGTCGCTCCAGGCCCACGCCGCCACCCCGATGCGGTGCAGGCTGAGCTGCATCTCCTCGCCGACCAGGGCGCTGCCGCTGGCCCCGAAGATGTTGACCCGGGCCGCGCCGGCGATGGCGACCGCGGCCCGTTCCACCTCGCCCAGGTCGAGCAGGGTGGCGGTGTCGTGCATGGCCCGGGTGTCGGCGGCCATGATCTGGTCGAGCACCCGGGCCAGCGGGTCGCCGGGCTGGATCTCCCGTCCGATGTCGACGGTCCAGCCGGCCGAGCGGGCCCGGCCGGTCTCCGAGGCGATGCCCAGGCGCAGGTCGGCGTAGCCGTCGAAGCCCATCGCCCGGCAGAACCGGGTGATGGTGGCCGGCGAGGTGCCGCTGCGTTCGGCCAGCTCGACGATGGTGGCGCGGGCCGCCGCCTCCGGGTCGCTGAGCACCTGCTCAGCGACCCGGCGCAACGCTCCCGTCAGCTCACCCGCGCCGGCCCGGACCCTGGCCAGCACCCCGTCCGCCCCCCGCCGGTCGGCCGGCTCGGCGTCGACCACCGCGGTTGCCGCGGTGGTGTCCCCCTCGTGCTCGGCCATCGACCCGCCCTTTCGGAAAAGAGTGTTAACTGTTAGTGGTAAAAGTTCTTACTGAAGGCCCCTTCCTGTCAAGACCATGGGCGAAGTTTTCAAACTGTTACCTGCCGCCGCACCCCGCCGCCGACCGCCACCCTTGCCCTCCGGCACTGCAGCGACCAGCATGGACACTTCCACCCCAGCCCGCCCGGGAGGTCCCCGACGATGTCCGACGCCGTCGTGGTCGGCCTCGACGTCGGGGGTACGTCCACCCGGGCGGTCGCCCTGACCCTCAGCGGTGAACGCCTCGGCACCGGCCGGGCCGGCGGCGGCAACCCCACCAGTCACGGCGTCGAACGGGCCGCCGCCGAACTGCTGACCGCCCTGCGCGGCGCGGTGCGCGGGTTCGACCCGGCCCGGGTCCGTGCCGGGGCCGTCGGGCTGGCCGGGGCCGGCCGGCTGCGCGCCGACCCGGCCGGCCGGGCCGCCTTCGACCGGGCCTGGTCGGACGCCGGGCTGCGCTGCCCCTACACGGTGCACAGCGACGCGCTCGTCGGCTACGCCTCCGGCACCGCCGCACCCGACGGCACGATCCTGATCGCCGGCACCGGGGCGATCGCCGCCCAGGTGCGCGACCTGCGGCTGGACCGAATCGCCGACGGACACGGCTGGCTCCTCGGCGACGCCGGCTCCGGATTCTGGCTGGGCCGGGAGGCGGTCCGCGCGCTCCTGGCCGACCTGGACACCGGCACCGCGCCCGGCCCCCTCGGCCGGCGGCTGCTCGCCGAACTGCTCGGCACGACCGAGGTGGCGGCCCGCCCCCGGGACACCGTCGACGCGGTGGTCCAGGCGGTCACCCGCCAACCTCCGGTGCACCTGGCCCGGTTCGCCCCGCCGGTCGTCGACGAAGCCGTCGCCGGTGACCCGGGAGCGGCCGAACTGCTGCACCGCGCCGCCGCGCACCTGGTCACCAGCGCCGGTCGGATCCGCGCGGACGGCGCGACGACGCCGCTGGTGCTCGGCGGCGGGCTGCTCACCGGGGATACTCCGCTCGGCGCGGCGGTTAAGGCCGAGGCGGGCCGTCGCTGGCCGGACGCCCCGGTCCACTCGGCCGGGGACGGCGCGGCGGCGGCGGCCTGGCTGGCCGCCCGCACCCTGCCCGAGGTCACCGACCCGGCCGCCCGGCACGCGCTGCTGGTCCCGTCGGCCGACTGACGCCCCGACGACCACCGTCCACCGGAGCGGACGTCCCGTGGAACCGGTCAGACCGACGGCCCGGGTCGGCCAGTGCCCCGAAGACGTCACGCTGCCGGCGATTCGGAGGAATTTTCCCCCCAGTCAAACCGGCGTGACCGAGGACATGGTCATTATCGGTCAGGTAGCCATCGTGGCGGGCTCGGCGGGCCTGGCGGCCGGCTCGCCCCATCCGTCTCAGGTCTGGGTGGGGAAACCGAGGTTCACCCCGCCGTGGCGCGGGTCCAGCCAGCGACTGGTGACCACCTTGCCCCGGGTGAAGAACCGCACCCCGTCCTCCCCGTGGGCGTGCAGGTCACCGAAGAGGGACGCCTTCCAGCCGCCGAACGAGTAGTAGGCCATCGGCACCGGGACCGGCACGTTGATCCCGACCATGCCCACCTCCACCTCGTGCTGGAACCGCCGGGCCGCCCCACCGTCGTTGGTGAAGATCGCCGTGCCGTTGCCGTACGGGTTGGCGTTGACCAGGGCGACCGCCTCGTCGTACGAATCGACCCGGACGACGCCGAGCACCGGCCCGAAGATCTCGTCGGTGTAGATCGACATGTCCGGGGTGACCCGGTCGAACAGGGTCGGGCCGAGCCAGAAGCCGCCCGGGTCGCCATCCGGCACGACCTCCCGGCCGTCCACCACCGCGACCGCGCCCGCCGCCACCCCGGCCGCCACGTACGACCGGACCCGTTCGGCGTGCGCGGCGGTGACCAGCGGACCCAGGTCGACGCCGCGCCGGCCGTCGCCGGTGCGCAGCCAGGCCATCCGGGCGGCGATCCGGGCGACCAGGGCGTCGGCGACCGGCCCCACCGCGACCAGCGCCGAGATCGCCATGCACCGCTGGCCCGCCGAGCCGAACCCGGCGTTGACCGCCGCGTCGGCGGCCAGGTCCAGATCGGCGTCGGGCAGCACCACCAGGTGGTTCTTCGCCCCGCCGAGGGCCTGCACCCGCTTACCGGCCAGCGTCGCGCGCCGGTGCACGTGCCGGGCGACCGGGGTGGAGCCGACGAACGACACCGCCCGCACCCCGGGGTGGTCCAGCAGCGCGTCCACCGCCCCGGCGTCGCCGCTGACCACGTTGAGCACCCCGGCGGGCAGGCCCGCCTCGGCGAACCACTCGGCCAGCAGCAGCGCCGCGCTCGGGACCTTCTCGCTCGGTTTCAGCACCACCGCGTTGCCGCAGGCCACCGCCAACGGCACGAACCACAGCGGCACCATCACCGGGAAGTTGAACGGCGAGATCACCGCCACCACCCCGAGCGGCTGCCGCAGGCTGTACGAGTCGACCTCGGTGGAGACGTTCGCGCTGAAGCTCCCGCGCACCACCGATGCGATGCCGCAGGCGTACTCGATCACCTCGAGGCCGCGCTGCACCTCGCCGGCGGCGTCGGCGAGCGCCTTGCCGTGCTCGGCGGTGATCACCCCGGCGAGCCGGTCCCGACGGGCGTGGACCAGTTCCCGGAAGGCGAACAGCACCGCCGTCCGCCGGGCCAGCGAGGCGTCCCGCCAGCTCCGGGCGGCCCGCTCGGCCGCCTCGACCGCCACCGCGACGTCCGCCGTGTCGGCCAGCGCCACCCGGCCGGTACGCCGACCGGTGGCCGGATCGAAGACGTCCCCGAACCGGCCGGACGCCCCGTCGATCCGCTTGCCGTCGACGAAGTGCCCGACCAGGGTGCCCTCCCCCGCCGGCCCGCTCATCGCACCGCCTCCCCGGCGACGGCGGAGCGGATCGCCTCGACCAGGACGGCCAGCCCCTCGCGGGCCTCGTCCTCGGTGAGGGTCAGCGGCGGGCCCATCCGCAGCACGTTGTGGTGCAGGCCGCCCTTGCCGACCAGCAGGCCACCGGCCCGGCAGGCCTCGAAGACCCGGGCGGTCAACACCGGATCGGGCTCCAGCCCGCCGGGCCGGACGAACTCCACGGCGAGCATCAGACCCTTCCCCCGCACCTCGGCGACGCCGTCGAGGTCGGCGACCGTGGCCCGCAGGCCGTCGAGGAGGATCGCGCCCACCCGGGCCGCGTTGGCCTGGAGGTCGTGGTCGCGCAGGTAGTCCAGGACGGCGTTGCCGGCGGCGGTGCACAGCGGATTGCCGCCGAAGGTGGAGAAGCTGATCGCCGGCACCGACTCCATGATCTCCGCCCGGCCGACCACCCCGGCCAGGGCGAATCCGTTGCCGATGCCCTTGGCGAAAGTGAGCAGGTCCGGGGTGACCCCGTGCGCCTGGTAGCCCCAGAAGTGCTCGCCGGTGCGCCCCCAACCGGTCTGCACCTCGTCGGAGATGAGCAGGATGCCATATTCGTCGAGAACCTTGCGCCAGCCGGCGAACAACCCGTCGGGCGGGGCGACGAAACCGCCGACGCCCTGGATCGGCTCGGCGATCAGGCAGGCGACGTCACCGCTGGTCTGGGTGGCGAGCACCTCGCGCAGGTCCTCCACGGCGGCGTCCATCCGGTCGGCCTCGGGCAGCCGCGCGAGCAGCCCGCGCAGCCGTTCACCGGAGTGCAGCCAGGCCACCTGGAGCGGGTTGTGCGCGCTGGCCGTCCAGCTGCGGTGCCCGGTGATCCCCATCGTCGCGTACGACCGGCCGTGGTAGCTGTTGCGGACGGCCAGGATCTGGTGCGACCGGCGGTGGTTGGTGGCGACCAGCAACGCCGCCTCGTTCGCCTCGGTGCCCGAGTTGGTGAAGAAGACCCGGGCGTCCGGGATGCCGGCGAGCGAGGTCACCTTCTCGGCCAGCTCCACCTGCTGCCGGATCAGGTAGAGGGTGGAGGTGTGCACCAGGCCGGTCCGCAGTTGGCGCTCCACGGCCTCGCGGATCTCCGGGATGTCGTAGCCGATCATGTTGGTCAGCACCCCGCCGAAGAAGTCCAGGTAGCTGCGCCCCTGGGCATCGGTCACCCGGCGGCCGGAGCCGGCGACCAGCTCGATCGGCTCGGTGTAGTAGAGCGGCATCCAGGAGGGGAGCACGGCCCGGTGTCGGGCCAGCAGGTCGTCGGCGGTCATCGGCACACCCTTCAGCGGCGGCGGCTTGCGCGTTCCTCGCACGCTGCCACCCCGACCGGCCGACGACAACTGGCACTGTGTAGCCCGGCGACCGTCCACGCCTGACACGGCGTCACCGCGGTCAGCCGGCGGTGTCCCGGATCGCCTCGGCGAAGACCTCGGAGCGGTGCTCGAAGTTGCGGAACCGGCCGTAGCTGGGCGCCGCCGGGGAGAGCAGCACCACCCCGTCGGCCGGGGTCACCGACCGGGCCAGCCGGACCGCGTCCACCAGGTCGTCGACCACGTCGGTACGCACCTTCGGCAGCCCGCCCAGCGCCGCCACGATCCGGGGGCCGCTGTCCGGAATCCCGATCACGGTCAGCTCCCGCTCGGCCAGGTGCTCGGCCAGCGGCGTGTAGTCCAGCCCCCGGTCGGTGCCGCCGACGATCACCGTCAACGGCCGCCCGTCGTACGCGTCGATCGCGTGCATCGCCGCGTACGGGCTGGTGGCGAGGGTGTCGTCGACGAAGGTGAGGCCGGACGGGTCGACGATCTCGGTGAGCCGGTGGGCCAGCCCGTGGAACCCGGCGACCGCCACCGCCAGGGTGTCCCGGTGGGCGGTCACGTCTACCCCGAGCGCGTCGAGCACCGCGAGCGCCACGCAGAGGTTGCCGGCGTTGTGCCGGCCGACCAGCGGCAGCACCTGACGGGCGAAGAGCGGCCGGTCGCCGAGGTGGAACCAGTCGGTGCCGTCCGGGCCGGTGGCGACGTGCACGCCGTCCGGCAGGCCGGCACGGATCGCCGCCCGGTCGCCCAGCTCCAGCGCCAGCCGCGGGTCGTTGCCGTTGACCACCACCGTCCGCGGGCCGTACGCGAGCAGGTTGAGCTTGTCCCGGTAGTACTCGGCCTCGCCGCCGTGCGCGTCCAGGTGCTCCGGGAACAGGGCGGTGACCACCGCGACCCGAGGGGAGTCGGTCAGGTCGCTGCACTGGTAGCTGGACAGCTCCAGCACGTACAGCCCGGCGTCGGGCAGGTCCAGGGTGGGCACGCCGATGTTGCCGCCCAGCACGTTGGGCCGGTCCACCGCCGCGAGCAGGTGGCTGATCAGGCTGGCGGTGGTCGACTTGCCCTTGCTGCCGGTGACCCCGATCGTCCGGTCGGCGTGGTCGGCCATCCACAGCGCGGTGCCCTGGGTGACGGTGGCCCCCCGGGCGCGCAGCTCGACCAGCCACGGGTGGGTGTTGGGCACTCCCGGGGAGCGGACGACGACCTCGGCGGCGGCCAGCCGGGCGAACCCCTCCTCGCCGGTGACCAGCGGCGCGGCCTCGGCGAGCGGACCCTCCCAGGCCACGGTGAGGAAGTTGGCGCTGTCGTCGACGGCGACCAGGTCCGCCGGGCCGTGCGCGGCGATGGCGGTCACGGCGGCGCGGCCCTCGCGGCCGGCCCCCCAGACGGCGACGGTACGGCCGCGCAGATCGGACAGGCGCACGAACTCTCCCTGGGGTCTCGACGACGGGGGTACCGGCCCCGTCCGGCGCAGCGGACCCGGCCGGACGAACCAGGGCCTAGTATGGCGTGTGCCCAACGAGCAGCTCCGGCGGATGGACGCCTTCACCTTCCCGTCGTACTCGATCGACCTCGCCACCGGCGAGGCACTGTTCGACTACGCCCTGACCGGCCCCGACGGCGAGCAGCGGTTCACCGAGACGATCACGCTGCCGTTGCCGGCCGAGCCGCCGTCGGACGAGACGGTGGCCACCCTGGGCCGGGTCCTGGAGCTGCTGCACGTGGTGGCCGGGGTGAGCTACTACAAGGCCGCCGCGCCGCCGCGCCTGGTGCTGCCCGCGCCGCTGGGCGGGGCCGCCACCGCGCTGGTCACCGCCGTCTACACCAGGGGCCTCGCCGAGTACGCCTACCGCAACCAGCTCCCGCACGTGCTGGAGCTGCGCCCCGAGGTGCCGGCCGGCGAGGTCCCACCACCGCGGGTGTACGACGACTCCGACCGTCGTCCGCTGTCGGCCGTCGGCGGGGGCAAGGACTCCATCGTCAGCCTGGAGGCGCTGCGCCGGGCCGGCTTCGACCCGGTGCCCTTCTCGGTCAACCCCAACCACGTGATCGTCGCGGTGAACGAGGCGTCCGGGCTGCCCGCGCTGGCCGCCCGGCGACGGCTCGACCCGGTGCTGTTCGACCTGAACGCGGCGGGTGCGCGCAACGGGCACATCCCGGTCACCGCGATCAACTCGCTGATCGCGGTCGCCACCGCCGTGCTGCACGGGCTCGGGCCGGTGGTGATGTCCAACGAGCGGTCCGCGTCCGACCCGAACCTGATCTGGAACGGTCACGAGATCAACCACCAGTGGTCCAAGGGGGTCGAGGCCGAGGGGCTGCTGCGGGCGGCGCTGGCCGAGCACGCCGGGCTCACCGAGCCGTACTTCTCGCTGCTGCGGTCGCTGTCGGAGCTGCACATCGCCCGGCTGTTCGCCACCATCGACCGCTACGACGCGGTGGTGACCAGCTGCAACGCCGCGTTCAAGCTGCGCGACGCCAGCGCCCGCTGGTGCCGTAACTGCCCGAAGTGCCGGTTCGTCTTCCTGGCCATGGCCCCGTTCATGCCCCGGGACCGGGTGGTCGGCATCTTCGGCGGCGACCTACTGGCCGACGAGGCGCAGATCCCCGGCTACCGGGAACTGCTCGGCGTGGACGGGCACAAGCCGTTCGAGTGCGTCGGCGAGGTCGAGGAGTCGGTGGTGGCGTTGAGCCTGCTCGCCGAGCAGGACCAGTGGCGCACCGCCCCGGTGGTCCGCACCCTGGTCGACGCGGTGCCCCCGCAGGCCTGGTCCACCGCCGCCACCTCCGACGTCTTCACCCCCGCCGGCCCCAACCACATCCCCACCCCGTACACCAAAACCCTGGAAACCCTCACCTGACCCGGCCCCAGCCCGCCCCGCCCCAGACCCGGCCCGCGCCAGACCCGGCCCGCGCCGGTGATCAAGAAGTTTGGGTCAGCCGGAACGGGAGATCGTGACGCAAACCTCTTGATCACCGGGGCGAGGGCGGGGCGAGGGCGAGGGCGGGGCGAGGGCGGGGCACGGGCGGGGCGAGGGTAGGGCGCGGGGTCAGGGGGTGCGGATGGCGTCGAGGGCGAGCAGGGCCACGTGCAGGGACAGGCAGGTTTCCACCGAGTCGAGGTCGACGGCGAGAATCCGGCCGATCCGGGCCAGCCGCTCGTAGAACGCCGGCCGGGACAGGTGGGCGGCAGCCGCGCCGGCCGACTTGTTGCGGCCCTGCTCCAGATAGGCGCGCAGGGTGCCGAGCAGCTGCTCCCGGGGATGGTGGGCGTCATGGGTCAGCAGCGCGCCGAGTTCCCGTTCGACGAAGGTCTGCAACCGGGGTTCGTCGCGCAGCAGGTGCAGCAGACCGGCCAGCCCGACGTGCGGCAGCCGGAAGATCGGCAGGTCCCGGCGGTCCCGGCGGGCCGCCTCGGCGAGCTGCCGGGCCTCGACCAGCGACCGGCGTACCTCCCGCAGGCTCCCCACCCCGGAGCCGGCGGCGATGATCACGCCGCCCCCGCCCGGCGGCACCGGCTGGTCGGGGTGCCGGCGGCGCAGCGCGGCGGCGAAGGCGGTGAGGGCGCGTTCCTCGGCGGTGGCGTCCGGCAGGGCGAGCAGGACGCCCACCGCCTGGTCGTCGACCGGGCTGGTCAGGCCGGACAGCTTCGTCTCACGGAGCGCCTGACCGACCGCCTCCGCGAGATCGCGCAGTCGGGCCGGACCGGCCGGGGGGTCCGCCGGGGTGGCCGGTGCGGGCCAGCTGCCCGTGGCCGGGGGTGGGCCGGAGCCGTCGGCCGCCGGCCCGCCCTCGCCCGGTACGGGGTGACCCGGCGTCCGGTCGCGGCGGTGCCGGACCATGATGCCGACCAGGTGCCGGCGGTCCAGGGTCACCCCCAGCGCCCTGGCCCGTAGCGCGATCTCGTCGACCGGGCGGGAATGGTCGAGCAGGGCGGTGAGCAGGGTGCGGTGCAGTTGCCGCTCCAGCCCTTCGGCGTCGCGCCGGATCAGCCGGCCCAGCGCCAGCGTCGAGGCCGCCCGCTCCACCAGGATGGTCAGCCGGGTGGGCGGGCTGCCGACGGGTCGACCGGCGCCGAGGTCCCCACCGGCGGGCCAGCGCAGCAGCAACCGGCCCCAGTCCTGCCCGCGTGCGCCGACGGTGGTCACCAACCAACCGCTGTCCGCGTCGTACGCCGTCCGCCCGGTGGGACGGATCCGCCGGGAGTGCTGCTCCCAGCCGTCCAGCAGCAGCTCGGCGCTCTCCCCCGCCGGGTCGTAGCCGAGCACCTGCCGGGACAGGTTCTCCAGCACCACCGGGCAGCCGGCCAGCTCGGCGGCCTGCCGGACCACCTCGGCGGCCCCGGCCCCCTCGACGGACAGGTCGGTGAACCGCTGGTGGATCTCCTCCGTGGCCCGCAGCTCGTGCAGCTGGGCGTCGACGATCAGGGCGTGCACCGCCTCGGTGATCCGCACGAACGGGGTGGCCCGGCGCAGCTCGACCAGGGGCAGCCCGCGTCGCTCGGCCGCCGCCGCCATCACCCGGGGCACCTCGGACGGGTAGCGGCGGCCCAGCTCGACCACCAGGCCGGAGACGCCCACCTGGGCGAGGTCGCCGATGAAGGCGCGCAGGCCGGCGTCGTCGGCGGGCAGCCCGATGCCGGTGGTGAGCACCAGCTCGCCGCCGCCGAGCAGGGTGGCGATGTCGGGCACCTCCGCCACGTGCACCCAGCGCACCGGCCGGTCCAGGGCGGCCTCCCCGGCGACCAGCCGGGGCGCACCGCGGCGGACCGGGTCCAGGGCCAGCACCTCACGGACGGTGGGGAACACGGGCGACACGCTACCCTCCGTGATCCCTGTTCCGGCCATCGCCGCAGCCGCCGGCCGGTCCGGACGCGCCGGCGTCGACCGGACCGGCCGGCACCGCGTCCGGTCCTGACAGGCGGCCGCCACGGCGGAGCCGGTCAGTCGACGCCGAACTCCATCGCGGCGCGGTCGAGGGCCTCGTCGGCGGCGGAGGTGACACCCCTGGAGGCGATGGCCTCCGCGCCGCCCTCCGGCATCGCCCCGATCAGCCCGGTCGCCGCCGCCTGGGCGGCACCGATCGCCCGCTGGGGAGACCCGCCGCCGACCAGGCCGAGGGTGACGTACTGCTCCAGCTTGGCCCGCGAGTCGGCGATGTCCAGGTTACGCATGGTGAGCTGGCCGATCCGGTCGGACGGGCCGAAGGCCGAGTCCTCGGTACGCTCCATCGACAGCTTGTCCGGGTGGTAGCTGAACGCCGGCCCGGTGGTGTCCAGGATCGAGTAGTCCTCGCCCCGGCGCAGCCGCAGGGTCACCTCGCCGGTGACCGCGGTGCCGACCCAGCGCTGCAACGACTCGCGCAGCATCAGCGCCTGCGGGTCCAGCCAGCGACCTTCGTACATCAGCCGGCCGAGGCGACGGCCCTCGTGGTGGTAGTTCGCCAGGGTGTCCTCGTTGTGGATGGCGTTGACCAGCCGCTCGTACGCGGCGTGCAGCAGCGCCATGCCGGGGGCCTCGTAGATGCCCCGGCTCTTGGCCTCGATGATCCGGTTCTCGATCTGGTCGGACATGCCCAGGCCGTGCCGGCCGCCGATGGCGTTGGCCTCCAGCACCAGGTCGACGGCGCTGCCGAACTCCTTGCCGTTGATCGTCACCGGGCGGCCCTGGTCGAAGCCGATCGTGACGTCCTCGGTGGGGATCTCCACGGACGGATCCCAGAACCGGACCCCCATGATCGGGTTGACCGTCTCGATGCCGGTGTCGAGGTGCTCCAGGGTCTTCGCCTCGTGCGTGGCGCCCCAGATGTTGGCGTCGGTGGAGTACGCCTTCTCGGTGCTGTCCCGGTAGGGCAGGCCGCGTTCCAGCAGCCACTCCGACATCTCCTTGCGGCCACCGAGTTCGGTGACGAAGTCGGTGTCCAGCCACGGCTTGTAGATCCGCAGCTGCGGGTTGGCCAGCAGGCCGTAGCGGTAGAACCGCTCGATGTCGTTGCCCTTGAAGGTCGAGCCGTCGCCCCAGATCTGCACGTCGTCGGAGATCATCGCCCGGACCAGCAGGGTTCCGGTCACCGCCCGGCCCAGCGGGGTGGTGTTGAAGTACGCCCGGCCGCCGGAGCGGATGTGGAACGCACCGCATGTCAACGCGGCGAGGCCTTCCTCGACCAGGGCGGCACGGCAGTCGACCAGGCGGGCGACCTCGGCGCCGTAGCTGAGCGCACGACCGGGCACCGAGTCGATGTCGGGCTCGTCGTACTGGCCGATGTCGGCGGTGTAGGCGCATGGGACGGCGCCCTTGTCGCGCATCCACGCGACCGCGACCGAGGTGTCGAGGCCGCCGGAGAAGGCGATGCCGACACGTTCGCCGATGGGCAGGGAGGTGAGAACCTTGGACACGGGGAAGATTATGCACGAGGCCGCATTCTCATGCAAATAGCCGGTGGTCGTGGTGACTATCCGTCGACCGGATCGTCGCGCCCCAGCTCCCAGAAGGCCACCGCCGCCGCGGCGGCCACGTTCAGCGAATCCACGCCGCGCCGCATCGGGATCACCACCCGCACGTCGCTGGCCGCCTGGGCCGCCCCGGTCAGGCCCGGCCCCTCCGCCCCCAGCAGCAACGCCGCCCGCTCCCGCTGCGTCGACGTCAACCGCTGCATCGGTACGGCGTCCGCCGCCAACGTCATGGCGAGCACGGTGAAACCCGCCGCCCGTACCTGGTCCAGCCCCACCGGCCAACGCTCCAGCTTCGCGTACGGCACCGCGAACACCTCCCCCATGCTGACCCGCACGCTGCGCCGGTACAGCGGATCGGCGCAGGACGGCGAGAGCAGCACCGCGTCGATGCCCAGCGCCGCGGCCCCCCGGAAGATCGCGCCGAGGTTGGTGTGGTTGTTGATGTCCTCCAGGATCACCACCCGGCGGGCGGCGGCCAGCACCTCGGCGGCGGTGGGCAGCGGCTTGCGGTGGAACGAGGCGAGCACCCCCCGGTGGACGTGGAAGCCGGTCGCCTTCTCCAACACGTCGGGAGTGGCCGCGTAGACCGGCGCGTCCCCGGTGTCCAGGTCGGCGAGCTGGTCGACCCGCTTCGCGTCGACCAGGTACGACCGGGCCGGATAGCCGGCCCGCAACGCCCGGCGCAGCACCAGCTCCCCCTCGGCGATGAACAGGCCGTGCGGGGGTTCCCACCGGGTACGCAGCTCGACGTCGGTCAGCGCGCGGTAGTCGGCGATCCGCGGATCGTCCGGGTCGGTGATCTCGTGAACGGGCACCGCCCGATTCTGCCGGGTGGCCCGGCGCGGACCTGCGGGCACGGTCGGGTTTTGCCGGACGCGGTGGGGTTTCCCCGGGCGTGGCGCGGGAAGGGGGCGGGGAACGGACGCTACCGGAGGGACCACCACGATGAGCGCAACGGGCACCGCCGACGGCCGGTTGCCGAAGAACGCCACGGTCGCCGACCACATCGTGGCCCGCCTCGCCGCATGGGGGGTGCACCGCTACTTCGGCTACCCGGGTGACGGCATCAACGGCATGACCTCCGCCCTGCAACGGGCCGGCGACCGGGTGGAGTTCGTCCAGGTACGCCACGAGGAGACCGCCGGCTTCGCCGCCACCGCCCACGTCAAGTACGGCGGCGGCCCGCTCGGCTGCGCCCTGGCGACCAGCGGCCCCGGCGCGATCCACCTGCTCAACGGCCTCTACGACGCCAAGCTCGACCACCAGCCGGTGGTGGCCCTGGTCGGCAACACCGCGCTGACCGCCGAGGGCGGCGGCTACTACCAGGAGGTGGACCTGCTCGCCCTCTACAAGGACGTGGCCTCGGACTTCCTGGCCCAGCTCGACGACCCGTCCCAGGTGCGGCACCTGGTGGACCGGGCCTGCCGCACGGCGCTGTCCCGCCGGACGGTGACCGCGCTGGTCCTTCCGCTGGACGTGCAGGACGAACCGGCGGTGCCGGACCCGCCGCACGCGCACGGCTACTACCACACCAGCGCGGTCCCGAGCAGCACACCGACGGTGCCGCCGGAGGCGGAGCTGCGCCGCGCCGCCGAGGTGCTGCGCGGCGGCGACAAGGTGGCGATGCTGGTCGGGCAGGGCGCGCTCGGCGCCGAGCAGGAGGTACGCCTGATCGCCGACCGGCTGGGCGCCGGGGTGGCCACCGCGCTGCTCGGCTTCACCGCCGTGGACCACCGGGAGCCGTGGGTCACCGGGGCGATCGGCCTGCTCGGCACCCGCCCGAGCTGGCAGCTGATGCAGGAGTGCGACCGGTTGCTGATCGTCGGCAGCAACATGCCGTACTCCGAGTTCTATCCGCCGCAGGGGCAGGCCCGTGCGGTGCAGATCGACCTGGACGGCACCCGGATGGGGCTGCGCTACCCGACGGAGGTCAACCTGACCGGCGACGCCGGCCCGACCCTGCGGGCGCTGCTGCGGGAGCTGGGCGACGGCCCCGCGCCGACGGCCTGGCGGGCGACGATCGCCGACGCCACCTCCGGCTGGCGACGCGCCCAGGCCGACCTCGCCGGGCAGCCCGCCGACCCGGTGAACCCGCAACTGCTGTTCCACACCCTCAACGACGCGCTGCCCGACGACGCGATGATCGCGGTCGACTGCGGCACCGCCACCGCCTGGTACGCCCGCCACCTCCAGGTCCGTCCCGGCATGCTGGCCAGCCTCTCCGGCACCCTGCTGTCGATGGGCGGTGCCATGCCGTACGCCCTGGCGGCGAAGTTCGCCCACCCGGACCGGCCGGTGGTGGCGCTGATCGGCGACGGGGCGATGCAGATGAACGGGGTCAACGAGTTGATCACCGTGGCGAAGAACTGGCGGCACTGGGCCGACCCGCGTTTCGTGGTGCTGGTGCTCAACAACCGGGATCTGGCGTTCGTCAGCTGGGAACAGCGCTCCACCGAGGGCACCCCACGCTATCCGGCCAGCCAGGACGTGCCCGACGTGGCGTACCACCGGTGGGCCGAGGTGCTGGGCCTCGACGGCGAGCTGGTCGACTCCCCCGACCAGGTCGCCGGGCTCTGGCGGCGGGCGCTGACCGCCGACCGCCCGGTCGTGGTGAACGCGGTGGTCGACCCGGCGGAGCTGATGCTGCCTCCGCACTTCACCCTCGACCAGGCCCGCAACACGGCCGCAGCCCTGCTCCGCGGCGACACCGACCGGGCCGGGATCGTCCGCCGGGGCATCCCCGCCACCCTCACCACCTACCGCCCCCGCCGCAAGAACCCCTGACCCGTCCCCGCCCCGCCCCTCCCACCCCGCCCCTCCCGCCCCTCCCACCCCACCCCTCCCACCCCGCCCCTCCCGCCCCGATCAGGCCCGCCCAGCCGGCCCAACCCCGGTGATCAAGAGGTTCAGGTCACGACGGGCGGCTGTGATGACCTGAACCTCTTGATCACCGGGGGCCGAGCCCACCGGGGGCCGAGCCCACCGGGGGCCGAGCCCACCGGGGGGACCAGCTCACCGGGGGGCCAGCCCACCGGGGGCGGGGAGGGATGGGCGGGAGGGGCGGGAAGGGGTGGGTGGGGGTGGTTAGGGTGCGGGGATGGGGCGTGGGGTGGTCGTCGCGGTGGTGGGAGTGGACGGGTCGGGGAAGTCGACCCAGGCCAAGCGACTGGTGGGGCGGCTGCGCGAGGCCGGCGTACCAGCGGTCTACCTGGAGAACGCCGGCGGACGGCCACTGTGGAACCGGCTGGCACAGGCGGTGGGCCGGCGCGACGGGGTGCACCTGTTCGGCCGGCGCGGCTACCCGGCGCTGGAGGCGACGGTGCGCTGGCTGGCGCTGGCCCGCGCGGTGGCGGTCACCCGGCTGACCGGGCGGGTCGGGGTGATGGACCGGTGGACCTGGTGCCAGTACGTGATCATGCAGGCCCGGGGCGACCGGGGCATCCGGCTGGTCCGCGCCGCGTACGCCTTCTTTCCCCGGCCGGACCTGGCCTGCTTCCTGGCGGTCACCCCGGAGCTGGCCCGGCGGCGGGTGCTGGCCCGGGGCATCGACACCGAGGAGCTGGCGCACCTGACCGCGTTGGACACCGGCTACCGGGCGCTACCTGAGTTCGGCAGCTTCACCCTGATCGACGGCAATGCCGACCCGGCGACGGTGGCCGGCGCCCTGGACCGCGCGGTCGCCACGGTGACCGGCAGGCGGTAGCCGTCACCGGCACCGCGCGGACAGCCCCGGTGGCAGCACACAGCCGACACCCCGGCCCAGCACGGTGCTGGGGGCACACCAGCCCGGTGGCAGCACAGCCAGCACCCTGGTCCCCTCGACCGGATGGTGGTCCAGCCGGTTGCTCCTCGCCACTGCCGCTGAAGATCACGCTCGATCCGTGTTCGAGTGGCCTCGCAAGCGTTTGGATGCCACGAGAACATGGATCGAGCGTGATCTTGCACCTCGGCGCCGCGCGCCGCGCGCCGCGCACGAATCCCGGTTCAGCCCCGGCGGTTCTGCAACCAGCGCAGCAGGTCCGGGACGTCGGGCTCCGGGGACGGCAGGCGGGGGGACGGCCGGGGCGTCGGACGTTGCGGGTTGCCGACCAGCTCCCGGCTGGGGGCGGTGAAGTCGCGGACCGGCTGACCGTCGACCGCGGTCCGGATGGTCCGGGCGACCGCGGTGATCACCTCACCCTGCACCGCCGCGCCGACCGCGTCGCTCGGGTCGTCGGGGTTGGCGGCGATACCGGCGACCGCCACCTGCGGGGTGAAGCCGACGAAGGTCTCGGTGGCGTTCTGCTCGGAGCTGCCGGTCTTGCCGGCCACCGGGCGACCGACGATCCGGTCCACCCCACCGGCGGTGCTGCCGTTGCACTGCCCGTACGCCGACTGCTGGCCGACCGGGCAGCGCGCCGCGTCGGTGGCGGCCCGCGCCACGTCCGGCGTCACCACCTGCTTGCAGGCCGGCGTGCCGACGGGCACGGTCGTGCCGTCCGGCGCGGTCACCGACACCACCGGCGTCGGCGCACAGTACGTCCCCTCGGCGGCCACCGTCGCGTAGGCGTTGGCCAGGTCGAGCGGGGTGGTGGCGGACACCCCGAGGGTGAACGCCCCCCAGTCGTCGGCGTCGTGGGCGGCGAGGTCGGCGTCGGCCGGCGCCCGGAAGGTGATCCCGAGGCGCTGGGCCATCTCCACCACCTTGGCCGGCCCGACCTGCTCCTCCAGCCAGACGAAGTAGGTGTTCACCGAGCGGCCGAAGCCGTCCCACATCATCCGGTAGCCGTCCATCCGGGCCGGGTTGGCGTTGGCCGGGCACCAGCGGCCGTCGCAGGAGGCCGGCCCCTCGGCGGGGAAGCGGGTGGTCAGCCGGCTCGGCGAGTCGAAACCGGTGGAGAGGGTACGCCCGTTCTCCAGCGCGGCCAGCATGGTGAACAGCTTGAACGTCGAGCCGGCCTGGTAGCCGGCGATGCTGCCGCCCCCGGAGACCAGCGGGTTGACGGTCTGACCGTCGCCCACCCCGTACTCCCGGTTGACGGCCAGGGCGAGGACCCGGCCGGTGCCGGGCTCCACGGCGGCGATCGGCAGGGCGCGGGCGTCGTCGGCGGGGTAGACCTTCCGGGCCTCGGCGACGGCGGTGGCCTGCACGTCCGGGTCGAGCGAGGTCACGACCGTGTACCCGCCCCGGCGCAGTGCCTGCTCCCGCTCCTGCTCGGTCGCGCCGAAGGCGGGCTGCTCCAGCCACCAGCCGCGCAGGTAGTCGCAGAAGAAGCCGGCGTCGGCGGTGACCGCGGCGGTGCAGCCGTTGGGCTGGGCGGTGGGGTGCAGGGTCAGCTTCTCGGCACGGGCCACCCCGGCCTGCGCCGCCGTGATCGCGCCGGTGGCGACCATCGAGTCGAGGACGTAGCCGCGCCGCTCCAGGGCCGCGTCCTGGTCACCGTCGATCGGACTGTACGCGTCGGGCGACTGCACCAGGCCGGCCAGCAGCGCCGACTCGGCCAGGGTCAGGTCGGCGGGGGCCTTGCCGAAGTAGCGCTGGCTGGCGGCGGCGACCCCGTACGCCCCCGAGCCGAAGTAGGCGATGTTGAGGTAACGGTTGAGGATCTCGTCCTTGCTGAGCGTCTTCTCCAGCTCGGTGGCGTACCGGATCTCCTGGAGCTTGCGGCCGACGGTCTGCTCGGTCGCCGCCTGCCGCTCCTCAGCGGTGCGGGTGGGGTCGGTCTTGAGCACGTTGCGCACGTACTGCATGGTCAGCGTGGAACCGCCCTGGGCGGTGCCGCCACCGGTGACGTTGGCGACCAGGGCGCGGGCCATGCCCCGCAGGTCGGCCCCGCCGTGGGAGTAGAAGCGCCGGTCCTCGGCCGCGACGATCGCCTGCCGCAGCGTGGGCGCGATCTCGGCGAGCGGCACGTCGGTGCGGTTGACGTCGTAGAACGTGGTGAGCAGCGTCTTACCGTCGTTGGCGTAGAGGTAGGAGCGCTGCGGGGTGGCCGGGGTACGCAGCGCCGCCGGCAGGTCGTCGAACGCCCCGAGGACCGCCTTGGTGGCGATTCCGGCGAGCAGGTTGCCCGGCAGCGCGGCGACCGCGAGGACCAGACCGGCCAGCAGGCCGGCGAGCAGCACGGTGAGCAGCCGCGTCAGCGGCGTCCGGGGTGAGGACATGCGCTCCAGCATTGCCACCGCGACGACCAGCGGCCCACTCCGCCGCCTGATTGTCAGGTAACTCACCGTAACCTGCCAGCGACTTCCCCACCCCACACCCTTCCCGTCCCCACCCATCCCCGTTCTCCCCTCCGTCCCGTTACCGCCCCGCCATGTCCCCCCTCCCCGCCGTCCCCCTCCCTCGCTCCTCCCCCTCTCCCTCTCCCCCGAACCGCTCGCCGGCGAGCCACCCCCTCGGTGATCAAGAGATTTAGGCGCTGTCCGCCCAGATTTCTGACCTGAACCTCTTGATCAACTGACCTAAACCTCTTGATCACCGGGGCGGGGCCGAGGGGCGCGGGCAGGGAGCGCGGGAGCGGGCGCGGGCGCGGGCGGGGAGCGCGGGCGCGGGTGCCGGCACGGGTGGGCACGGGCACGGGCGCGATCGGCCGCGCGGGTGGGGTAGGGCGTAGGACGCGGGCGGGGCGCGGGCGGGACGGGTGTCAGGCTGCGGGGAGGGGGCCTTGGGGGCCGGTGGGTGGGGCGGGGGTGGTGACGCTGGCGGTGGCGGCGTCGCGGGCGATGGCCGCCGGCAGGAGGCGGCCGGAGCGGTAGCCGATGCCGATGCCGGCGATCAGCACGAAGATCGCGCCGAAGGTCGGCAGCGAGCCGACCAGCGCGCCGCCGAGACCGAGCAGCGGGGCGGCGATCATCAGCATCACGCCGTCGCCGATGGCGAAGGCCCCGGAGCGGGCCACCGCCCAGCCGGTGAGCAGCCATCCCGCGCTGTAGCAGGTGGCGCCCACCAGCACCAGCGTCCGGGCGGTGGTGCCGAAGACGGGTGTCTGCTCGGCGAGGCCGGCGAAGGGCAGCATCAGCACCGTGCCGCCGATGCCGACCAGCAGGCCGGTCACCGCGCCCCGCCGGCTGCGGGTGGCCGCGAGCAGGCCGGTGAGCGCGAGCAGGGCGAGCAGGCCGAGCCAGATCGCCGCGACCCAGCCGAGCAGGTAGAGCGGTCGGCCGTCGGCCGGGTACGGGTCGTTGCCGGCCGCGCCGTCGCCGGCCATCGCCACCGCGCCGTAGAGCACCGCGTAGGCGGGCAGCAGCCAGACCGCGGCGCGGGCGAGCCGGCGCAGCGACCACGCCCAACTGGCGTCGGTGGCGGGTGCGGCCGGGCCGGGGTCGCCGACGAAGGGCAGCACGCCGAAGCCGCCGCCGGTCCGCCGGGTGCCCAGCGGACCCGCCGGGTCGTGCGCGCCGACAGTCGGGGTACGGGAGAACAACGGGTCCTTCATGCCTCACCTCGTCCGCTCCGACGGGCGGCACGGAAGGCAGCGCCCGTCTGCTCCTGCGACGGGCGGGCCGGATCGCGCCACCCGTTCACCTCCGACGGGCGACCGGAACGCCTCACCCGTCTGCGCCGGGGGCGGGCCGGAACGCGTCCGGCGCCCCGGGCCTGACCACCACCCGTCCCTCAGGACCGATCGTGGCAGGCACCGGGGCGCCGGATGAGTGTTTCTCGCATTTGCCGCCCCGGGTGGGCGGCGGTGGGGTCAGGCCCGTTCGCGCTGGTCGGCAGGGTCGCTGACCAGGCTGGCCGGGGAGACCGGCTCGGGTGCGGGCAGCCCCTGCGGCACGTTGCCGCCGGTGGCCTGCGCCTCGGCGACGCGTACCTCGTCGTGGATCTGCTGGGCCGCGCTGGCCGCCGCCCGGGCCGCCTCGGCGGCCTCCCGCTCGACCTCGCTGGCGGTGCGCTTCGCCTCGGGGGCCGGTTCGTCGCCGACCATCTGGCTCAGCCCGCCCAACGCGCCGCCCATGCCCTCCAGGGCCTTGGTCAGCTCGGCCGGGACGATCCAGACCTTGTTGGCCGTGCCGTTGGCGATCTGCGGCAGCGCCTGGAGGTACTGGTAGGCCAGCACCTTCTGGCTCGGGTTGGCGGTGTGGATCGCGTCGAAGACCGTCCGGATCGCCTTCGCCTGACCTTCGGCCTGGAGGATGCGGGCCTGCCGGTCACCGTCGGCGCGCAGCACCGCCGCCTGCTTCTCACCCTCGGCGGTGAGGATCTGCGACTGCTTGTGCCCCTCGGCGTTGAGGATGGCGGCCCGGCGGTCCCGCTCGGCGCGCATCTGCTTCTCCATCGAGTCGCGGATGCTCGGCGGCGGCTCGATCGCCTTGATCTCCACGCGGGTGACCTTGATGCCCCACCGGCCGGTGGTCTCGTCGAGCACGCCGGAGAGGTGCCGGTTGATCTCCTCCCGGCTGGTCAGCGCCCGCTCCAGGTCGAGCGAGCCGATCACGTTACGCAGCGTCGTGACGGTCAGCTGCTCGATCGCCTGGATGAAGTTGGCGATCTCGTAGGTGGCCCGGACCGAGTCGACCACCTTGTAGTAGAGGACGGTGTCGATCGACACCACCAGGTTGTCGGAGGTGATCACCGGCTGCGGCGGGAAGCTGACCACCTGCTCCCGCATGTCGACCTTGGTACGCACCGCGTCGACGAACGGGACCAGCAGGTTCAGGCCCGGGTTCAGCGTGCTCTTGTACTTGCCGAGCCGCTCCACCACGTCCTGACGCTGCTGCGGCACGATCCGCACCGCCTTCGCCAGCGTCACCACTATGATCAACGCTACGGCCACCAACAGGACCGCTAGAAATTCCATACCGTCACCTTTTCTCTTCCGGCAGCTCACCGGGGGAGGAAATGTCGTCCTGCCACACCAGGGCGGTGGCGCCCTGGACCTTTATCACCTGCACCCGCACACCGGGCGCGAAGGTCTGCGTCGCGTCGTACGGACGCGCCGTCCACAACTCGCCGTCGATCTTCACCATGCCCCGCTCGGTATCGACCTGCTCGATCACCAGCGCGGTGGCGCCCTCCAGCGCCTGCACCCCGAACGGCTGCTCGCCGCTGTCCACCGACGGCCGCATGTGCCGACGGATGGTGGGTCGGGCGAGCGCCACCGTCAGCGCCGACACCACGGCGAAGACCACCGCCTGCACGGCGACGGGCGCACCCAGCGCGGCGGCCCCGGCGGCGGCGAACGCGCCGACCGCGAACATGATCAGGAACAGCGTCGTCGTGAAGATCTCGGCGACGGCCAACAGCACACCCAGCACGATCCACACCACGGCGTCCACCCCCCGATCGTGACACGTCCACGCGAATCCACCCACTTCTGATGATCAGTAAGCTCGTCCCAGGGCGGTACCGACCGCCGTGAAGGAGCCGATCGTGACCCTGCTCGCCGAGACCGCCCGCCGGATCGACACCCTGGTGGCGCAGGCTCAGGCCACCGGGCGTACGCCCTCGTTGGCGCTGGGCGTCGTGCGCGACGGCGCCCTGGTGCACCTGGCCGCCGCCGGCGACCACCCGCGCCCGGACGCCGACCTCCAGTACCGGGTGGGCTCGATCACCAAGACGATGACCGCAACGCTGCTGCTGCGGGAACGCGACGCCGGCCGGCTCACCCTCGACGACCCGCTGGACCGGTACCTGCCGGACACCGCCGTCGGCGGGCTCACCCTGCGCCAGTTCCTCGGCCACGCCAGCGGCCTGCACCGCGAGCCCGACGGGCCGTGGTGGGAACGCACCGAGGGCACCGACCTGGCCACCCTGGTGGCCGGCCTGACCACGGACAAGATCGGCTACCCCGCCTGGCGCGGCTACCACTACTCCAACCTGGCGTACGGGCTGCTCGGCGGGGTGCTGGAGCGGGTCACCGGCACACCCTGGGCGGAGCTGCTGACCACCCGGATCCTCGACCCGCTGGGCATGCGGCGCACCACCTACCACCCCACCGAGCCGTACGCGCCGGGCTACGTGGTGCACCCGTGGCACGACACCCTGCGGGAGGAGCCGCGCACCGACACCGGGGCGATGGCCCCCGCCGGGCAGCTCTGGTCGACGGTGACCGACCTGGCCCGCTGGGCGGCGTTCCTCGCCGACCCCACCGACGAGGTGCTGGCCGCCGACACCCTCACCGAGATGTGCACCCCGGTGATGATCAACGACCTGGACTCCTGGCGCGGCGGCCACGGCCTGGGGCTGGAGCTGTACCGCGAGGGCGACCGGGTGTACGTGGGCCACGGCGGCTCGATGCCCGGCTACGTGGCCGCGCTGACCGTGCACCGGCCCAGCCGGACCGCCGTGGTCGGCTACGCCAACTCGTACGGCTTCCGCGCCGGGCACATCGGCGGGCTGTCCCGGCAGCTGCTCACCCTGGTCCTGGACGCCGAACCGGCACCGGTCACCCCGTGGCGGCCGGCGGCCGCGCCTCCGCCGGCGGAGCTGGCCGAGCTGACCGGCCGCTGGTGGTGGATGGGCATCGAGTACGAGGTCCGCGCCGACCCGGCCGGTGAGCTGTGGGCCGGCCGGGTCGGTAACCCGACGCTGCGGTTCACCCGGGAGGGACCGGACCGCTGGCGGGGCCGCTCCGGCGAGCAGAACAGCGAACTACTCGCCGTGCTCCGCGACCCGGCCGGGCGGGCGGTGGGCCTGGACATCGGCACCTTCGTCTTCACCCGCACCCCTGACCAGGAGCCCTGACCCGCCGAGCGGACGCTCCACCGGGCCGAGCCGGGCCGGGCCGGGGCAGGACAGGCCGGGGCGGGCCGGTGGAGCGGCGTAGCCGGTGGGGAGCAGGCGGCGTCGGGGTCAGTCGGGTTCGGTCACGAAGTCGATCAGGCGTTCCATCGCGGTGATCAGCGGCGTCTCCACGTCGGCGAAGCTGTCCACCCGGGACAGGATGCGCCGCCACATCTCGGCCGGCTCGGCCACCCCGAGGGCCGCGCAGACGCCCTCCTTCCACGGCCGGCCCGGCGGCACCACCGGCCAGGCCCGGATGCCCAGCGCCGCCGGTCTGACCGCCTGCCACACGTCGACGTACGGATGGCCGGTGACCAGCACGTACGGGGAGTCCACCCGGGCCACGATCCGGCTCTCCTTGGAACCGGGCACCAGATGGTCGACGAGCACCCCGAGCCGGCGGCCGGGGCCGGGGGCGAAGCCGCGTACCTCGGCGTCGAGGGCGTCGATGCCGTCCAGCGGCTCCACCACCACGCCCTCGATCCGCAGGTCGTCGCCCCAGATCCGTTCCACCAGGGCGGCGTCGTGCACGCCCTCGACCCAGATCCGGCTCGCCTTGGCCACCCGCGCCCGGACATCGGCCACGGCGACCGATCCGGAGGCGGTACGCCGCCGGGCGGCCGGCACCGGGGCGCGGACCGGCCGGCGCAGGGTCACCGGCGCCCCGTCAAGCAGGAACGCGGCGGGCCGCAGGGGGAAGACCCGCCGCCGGCCGTGCCGGTCCTCCAGCACCACCGCACCCGACTCGAATCCGACCACCGCACCGCAGAACCCCGAGTCGGCGTCCTCCACCACGAGGTCCACCTCCGCGTCGACCTCGGGGGTGACCTTCCGTCGTCGCCAGTCGCCCGCCAGCACGTCCTCGCCGTATCGCCCCGCCATGTCGATCACGCTAGCCGCACCCGCGCCCCGGCACCTCCCGACGCGCCCGCTCCGGCGGCGGGACGGCGGGACGGCCGGCGACGCGGCAGTCGAGACAGGGGCAGCGGGGAGCACGTACCCTTTCGGCATGTCCTCCCCCGCAACGGGCGCGGCCACCCTGGCCGCGCGCCGGTCGAGCCGTTTCGTGGCCTGGGTACGCGCCTGGCGGGCCGGCCTGGTGCCCTTCGACGAGGTCGCCGAGTCGGTGGCCGGCGACGAGGAGCACCTGGTCGCCGACGCCCCGGGCACCTGGCGGGACGTGCCGCTGCGGGACGCCCTGCCGGCGCTGGCCAAGCTCTCCCCCGACGAGATCCGGCTGGTGCTGCCGGCCCCGGGCGACCCGCGCGGCCTGCCCGGCCCGGGTGACTTCGCCGGGGCGGCGCTGCTGGCCGGCGAGGCCGTGGTGGCGGGCGCGCTCGGGCTGATCCCGGAGGTGCGTACCCACACCTCCGGCTCCGGGATGACCTGGGAGACGGTGCTGTGGCGGGTCTATCCGCTGCCGGCCGACGCGCCCCGGGCGTCGCTGACCGCGCCGGGGGCGGCCGAGGCGGAGGCCGAACTGGCCACCGCGCTGGCCGAGTCCACCGCCGCGCTGACCCGGCTCGACGTGGCCCGGTGGCGGCCCGAGCTGGCCGGGGCGCTGGCCGCGCTGCGCCGCCCGGACGGGGCCACCGACCTGCCGCCCGGGTTCGACCCGCGTTCCCGGCGGCTCTTCGCCCGGGCCGCCGTACTCGACCGGGTGCTCGCGCTGGCCGGGGAGAGCGCCCCCGGCGGGGCGGTCAACAACCACGAGGCCCAGCAGCGCGACGCCGCCCTGCGCCCGCTCACCACCGCCTGTCGGCAGGCCCTGGTCGCCGCCTGCAACGCCCCGCTCCGCCCCTGACCGGGCCGCCGGCCGGGCCTCCCCGACCGGCCGGTTCAGATCTCGTCGATCAGGTCGAGCACCGAGTCGACGATCCGCGACGGCCGGTACGGGTAGCGTTCCGTCTCGGCCCGGGTGCTGATCCCGGTGAGCACCAGGATGGTCTCCAGGCCCGCCTCCAGGCCGCACAGGATGTCGGTGTCCATCCGGTCGCCGATCATCGCGGTGCTCTCCGAGTGCGCGTTGATGGTGTTCAGCGCGGAACGCATCATCATCGGGTTCGGCTTGCCGACGAAGTACGGCTCCACCCCGGTCGCCTTGGAGATCATCGCGGCGACCGAACCGGCGGCCGGCAGCGCGCCCTCGACCGACGGGCCGGTGACGTCCGGGTTGGTGCAGATGAACCGGGCCCCGTCGTTGATCAGCCGGACCGCCTTGGTGATCGCCTCGAAGCTGTAGGTGCGGGTCTCCCCCAGCACCACGTAGTCCGGAGCGAAGTCGGTCAGCACGTAGCCGACCGCGTGCAGCGCCGTGGTCAGCCCCGCCTCCCCGATCACGTACGCGGTGCCACCCGGCCGCTGGTCGGCGAGGAACTGGGCGGTGGCCAGCGCCGCCGTCCAGATCGCCTCCTCGGGCACCTCGAACCCCATCCGGGTGAGCCGGGCCTGGAGGTCGCGCGGGGTGTAGATGGAGTTGTTGGTCAGCACCAGGAAGGGTTTGCCGGACGCCCGGAGCCGGTTGACGAACTCCGGGGCGCCGGGAACCGGCTGGCCCTCGTGCACCAGCACGCCGTCCATGTCGGTGAGCCAGCTCTGCACCGGTTTGCGGTCAAGCATCTGTCGTCCCAGGGGGTTTCGGGGAGGGCGGGTCGTCATCAGGGGCGGCGGGCGGCCGACACGCAGCACGGGGTGGGGCAGGTGTCCCACATGGGCAGCTCGCCGAGCCGGCGGCGCAGCCGCTCCCCGTCGGGCGTGGTGCGTTCGGCCACCAGCTCGCGCACCATGGTCACGAACCTCGGGTCGGTGCCGGGGGTGCCGGCCCGGACGAAGTCCAGGCCCAACCGCCCGGCCGTCTCCGCGGCCTCGGTGTCGAGGTCCCAGGCCACTTCCAGGTGGTCCGAGACGAACCCGATCGGGCTGACCACCACCCCGGTCACCCCCTGCCCGGCGAGGGCGGTCAGGTGGTCGTTGACGTCCGGCTCCAGCCACGGCACCTGCGGCGGGCCGGAGCGGCTCTGCCAGACCAGGTCGTACGGCAGGTCGGGCGCGGCGGCGGCGTGCACCAGACGGGCGGTCTCTTCGAGCTGGGCGGTGTACCGGCCGCCGTGCGGGCCGGCGGTGGCCGCCGCCGAGCTGGGGATGGAGTGGGCGGTGAAGACGATCCGGGTGGTGTTCCGCCGGGCCGGGTCCAGCGTCTCCAGTGCGGAACGCACTGCGTCGGCGTGCGGGTCGACGAAGCCGGGATGGTCCCAGAACTGCCGCAGCTTCTCGATCACCGGGGCGTCCGGGCCGACGGCGGCCCGCGCGGCGGCGATGTCCTCCTGGTACTGCCGGCAGGACGAGTAGCCGCCGAACGCGCTGGTGACGAACGCCAGCGCCCGCTGGACGCCGTCGTCGCGCAGTTGCGCGACGGTGTCGGCGAGCATCGGATCCCAGTTCCGGTTGCCCCAGTAGACCGGCAGCTGCACGCCGTGGGCGGCGAAGTCCGCCCGGATCGCCGCGA
Organism: Micromonospora rifamycinica; assembly: GCF_900090265.1. Lineage (NCBI taxonomy): Bacteria > Bacillati > Actinomycetota > Actinomycetes > Micromonosporales > Micromonosporaceae > Micromonospora > Micromonospora rifamycinica. The sequence goes on along the minus strand of NZ_LT607752.1, from coordinate 6,571,789 downwards.
GCAACTCACGGCACTGCTGGTTGATCGGGGAGACCCCGCCGAAGTGCAGGTAGTGCTCGGCGACCTCGGCCAGCCGCTCGGGCGGCACCCCCCGCCCCCGGGTCACGTTCTGGAGGAAGGGCAGCACATCCTCGGGCCGTTCCGGGCCGCCGAAGGAGACCAGCACCAATGCGTCGTACGACATGGGGTCATTCTCCCCCGTGCCCGGCGACCGCCGACGAGGCCCCCTGGTCGCGGACGTGCCGCGGGGCGCCCCGGCGTCCGGGGCGCCCCGCGGGTGGTTCAGGCGCCGAGGACGTGGTACCCGCCGTCGACGTGGACGATCTCGCCGGTGGTGGCCGGGAACCAGTCCGACATCAGCGCCAGGCAGGCGCGGGCGGCCGGCTCCTGGTCCGTGAGGCTCCAACCGAGCGGGGAGCGCTCGGTCCACGCCTGCTCGAACTGCTCGAAGCCGGGGATGGACTTCGCCGCCATGGTGCGCAGCGGCCCGGCGGCGACCAGGTTGCTGCGGATGCCCTGCCGGCCCAGGTGCACCGCGAGGTAGCGGGAGACGGACTCCAGCCCCGCCTTGGCCACGCCCATCCAGTCGTAGACCGGCCAGGCCTTGGTGGCGTCGAAGGTGAGGCCGACCACCGCGCCGCCCGGCGACATCAGCGGCAGGGCGGCCATGGCCAGCGACTTGTAGGAGTACGTGGAGACCTGCAGGGCGGTCGCCACGTCCTCCCAGGCGGCGTCGAGGAAGCCGCCGCCGAGGCAGCTCTGCGGGGCGAAGCCGATCGAGTGGACCACCCCGTCGAGGCCGTCGACGTGCTTGCGCACCTGGTCGGCCAGGCCGGCGAGCTGCTCCGGGTTGGTCACGTCCAGCTCGATGATCGGTGCCGGTTGGGGCAGCCGCCGGGCGATCCGCTCGACCAGCGACAGCCGGCCGTAACCGGTGAGCACGACCTGGGCGCCGTTCTCCTGGGCGAGCTTGGCCACCGAGAAGGCGATCGAGGCTTCGGTGATGACGCCGGTGACCAGCAGCCGCTTGCCGGCGAGCAGTCCTGACATGTGTTGGCTTCCTCCGTACGTTCTCAGTGGCCCATGCCGAGGCCGCCGTCGACCGGGATGACGGCGCCGGAGATGTAGCCGGCGGCGTCCGAGGCGAGCCAGGTGACCACCCCGGCGACCTCGTCCGGATCGGCGAACCGACCGGCGGGGATGACCTTGCGGTACTCGGTGCGCCGGTCCTCGGGCAGGCTGGCCGTCATCTCGGTGTCGATGAAGCCCGGGGCGACGACGTTGGCGGTGATGTTGCGGCTGCCCAGCTCCCGGGTGATCGAGCGGGCCACCCCCACCAGGCCGGCCTTGCTGGCGGCGTAGTTGACCTGGCCGGCGCCGCCGTAGAGCCCGATCACCGAGGAGATGAAGATCATCCGGCCCCACTTGGCCCGGAGCATCTTGGACGAGGCCCGCTTGGCGCAGCGGAAGGCACCGGTCAGGTTGGTGTCGACCACCCCGGTGAACTGCTCCTCGGACATCCGCATGAGCAGCGTGTCGTCGGTGATGCCGGCGTTGGACACCAGCACCTCGACCGGCCCCAGCTCGGCCTCGATGGCGGTGAAGGCGGCGTCGACGGAGGCGGGGTCGGTGACGTCGCAGCGGACCCCGAACAGCCCCGCCGGGGCGTCGCCACTGCGGTGTGTGACCGCCACCCGGTCACCCTGCTTGGCGAAGGCCTGCGCGATGGCCAGTCCGATTCCCCGGTTGCCGCCGGTCACCAGCACGGTGCGGGCCACAGGTCCCCCTTCGGTTCCGCTGATCATTCCGGTCGGAGCCTAGGCCTTACCGGCAGGTAACCCTAACGGACCACCACCGTGTCGGGGTCGGCGCGGCCGCCGCGGCGCAGGGCGGCCGGCGGTTGCCCGACCCCGCCGTCACGCCCCGGATCCGGCCGGTCACCGCCGGCTGACCGGACCGGGACCGGCACGCTGAGTACGGATGCCCGGCGTCCCCGTTGTACGATGATCGGCGTTCCGAGCCGAAGGCGGCTCGTGTTTCCGGCCCCGCCGACCACAGGAGGTGATCGCTGTGCGAGATAGCGATCCTCCCAGTCGTGGCCGGGCCGTCCGTCAGCCCCGCTGAGCCACGACTCAGTCGGTTGAGCTGACCCAGCTCCCGCTCACCGCGCCCCACCCGCACCGCCGACCCCCGCCGTACCGGCCGGTGAGTCGACGGCCGTCGGCCCGCGCGGTGCAGCAGCCCGGTCACGACTTCGTGTGTGCGCCCCGACCAACCCCCTGCGGTCCGCCCGCCCCGCGGACCCTCCCGTCGCCACCGGAGCCGTTCATGAGCCGCTACGTAGCCCCCCTGAGCTTCACCCTCGCCGCCGTCTGGGTCGCCGTCGTGTTCGTGCTGGCCGGTGGCGGTCACTGACCGCCACCGACCGGCACGGCAGCACCCCGGGTCACAGCATCCGGGAGGTCCACAGCAGGCTCAGCCCACCTGCGCAGAGCGCCAGCAGCAGCGCCACCCCGGCGTACCACTGGGTTATCTCACGCGGCTCGGTGCGGAACCCGATCGACGAGCCCATGTCCTGGTAGACCTGCTTCAGCTCGGCCACCGAGGCCGCCTCGTAGAAGAAGCCCTCGGTGGTCTCGGCGAGCTGGGCCAGCGCCAGCCGGTCCACCGGCACCCGCTGCAACTGGCCGCCGATGTCCACCTGCCCGGAGTCGGTGCCGAACGCGATGGTGGAGACCGGCACGTTCGCCGCCTGCGCCGCCGCCGCGGCCTCCTCCACCGACCGGCCCGAGGTGCGGAACCCGTCGGAGAGCAGCACGATCCGGGCCGGCGGAATGCCGGCCGCGCCATCGGCCGGCACCGACCGGATCGCCTCCAGGCAGGTGAAGACCGCCTCACCGGTGGCGGTCGCCTCGGCCAGGGTCAGCCCGTCGATCGCGGCGGTCACCGCGGCCCGGTCCTTGGTGGGCGCCACCAGCACGTTCGCCGCCTTGGCGAAGGAGACCAGCCCCAGGTTGTAGCTCACCGGCAGCTCGCCGACGAACTGCTTCGCCGCCTCCTGGGCGGCCTCCAGCCGGTTCGGTGACACGTCGTCGGCCTGCATGGACAACGACACGTCGATGGCGAGCATCACGGTGGCCCGCTCCAACGGCTCCTCGGTGTCGATCGCCGGCCGGGCCATCCCGGTGGCCAGCGCCACCATCGCCAGCAGCAGCGCGGTCGCCGCCGCGTGCCGCCGCCAGCCCAACCCCTTGGGCGCGAGGGTACGCAGCAGGTCCACGTTGGTGAACCGCATCGCGTACGCCCGGCGGTGGCGCTGCCGCCAGACGTAGGCCGCGGCCAGGGCCAGCACCGGCAGCAGGGTCAGCAGCCACCACGGTTGCATGAAACGGATCATCGTGTCGTCCCCCGGGTGCGGGCGTGCCGCTGGGCGGCCACGAATCGCACCATGTCCAGCAGCCAGTCTCGGTCGGTACGCAACAGCAGGTGCCCGGCCCCGGCGGCCCGCATCTCGGCGGCGTTCGCCGCGCGCTGGGCGGCGGCCTCCTCGGCGTACCGGCGGCGCAGCCGCGGATCCGCGGTCTGCACCTCGTGCAGCTGGCCGGTCTCCGGGTCCGCCACCGGCAGCACCCCCACGTCGGGCAGCTCCAGCTCACGCGGGTCGACCACCTCGATGGCCAGCACGTCGTGCCGGACCCGCAGCTTCCGCAGCGGACGACCCCACTGCGCGGGTGGCGCGAGGAAGTCGGAGATCACCACGGCCAGGCCCCGGCGGCGCGGTGGCCGGTTGAGCAGGTCCACCAGCGCGCCCAGGTCACCGCGTCCGGGGCGCAACGGGGTGTGCGCCACCGCACGCAGCAACGCCTGGGCCTCCCGCCGGCCGGAGCGGGCCGGCACCCGGGTCAGCGTCGGCGGCCCGGCGGGTGGCGGCGGGGCGGGCCGCCACCGGCGGGTGGGCGTGGGCGGCGGTTCCGCCCCGGTGCCGATCACCGCGCCGATCCGGTTCCCGCCGCGCACCGTCAGGTGGGTCAGCGCGGCCGTGGCGGCGACCACCACGTCCCGCTTGAGCCACCGGCCGGTGCCGAAGTCCAGGCTCGCCGACAGGTCCACCGCCAGCCAGGTCTCCAGCTCCCGGTCGGCCACCGTACGCCGCACGTGCGGGGTGGTGGTGCGGGCGGTGACCGGCCAGTCCATCCGGCGTACGTCGTCGCCGGGGCGGTACTCGCGGGACTCCCCCGCCTCGCTGCCCGGGCCGGGCAACAGCCCCGCGTAGTCGCCCTGGAGCAGGCCGTCGAGTTTGCGGGTGACCAGCAGTTGCAGCCGGGACAGCACCGCCTCGGTCCGCTCCCCGGCGGCGTCGGCCGGGCGCACCGGGCCGGTCACGGCCGCTGGCCGGGCCAGCCGCCGGCCGGCGGGCCACTGACCGGCGGTGACGCGGACGCCTGCTGCCGGGGGGCCACCGAGGGCAGCGGAATGGTCGACATCACCCGGTGCACCACGTGGTCGGCGGGCACGTCGTCGGCGAGCGCGTCGTAGCTGAGCACCAACCGGTGCCGCAGGATGTCCGGCGCGATGTCCTGGACGTCCTGGGGCAGCGCGTAGTCCCGGCCGCGCAGCAGCGCCAGCGCCCGGGTGGCCCGGACCAGGCCGAGCGAGGCACGCGGGCTGGCCCCGTACTGGATCAGCCGGGCCACGTCGGGCATGCCGTGCTCGGCGGGGCTGCGGGTGGCCAGCACCAGCCGTACCGCGTAGTCGACCAGCGCGTTGTGCACGAAGACCTGGTCGGCCTTGCGTTGCAGGGCGAGCAGGTCGTCGGCGCTGAACACCTGCGCCGGCTCGGGCGCGGCGACCCCCATCCGGTAGACGATCTCCCGCTCCTCCGCGTCGGTGGGGTACCCGACGACGATCTTCATCAGGAAGCGGTCCCGCTGCGCCTCCGGCAACGGGTAGACGCCCTCCTGCTCGATCGGGTTCTGGGTGGCCATCACCAGGAACGGGTCGGGCACCGGGTGGGTCTGGCCGCCGATGGAGACCTGCCGCTCGCTCATCACCTCCAGCAGCGCCGACTGCACCTTGGCCGGGGCCCGGTTGATCTCGTCGGCGAGCAGGAAGTTGACGAAGACCGGCCCCAGCTCGACGTCGAACTTCTCGCTCGACTGCCGGTAGATCCGGGTGCCCATGATGTCCGCCGGCACCAGGTCCGGGGTGAACTGCACCCGGGCGAACTCGCCGCCCACCACGCGGGCCAGGGTCTCCACCGCCAGGGTCTTGGCCACCCCCGGCACCCCCTCCAGCAGGCAGTGTCCGCGGGCCAGGAGCGCCACGAACATCCGCTCCACCATCCGGTCCTGCCCGACGATCACCCGCTTGATCTCGAACAGCGCCCGCTCCAGCAGGGTGGCGTCCTGGGCGGGGGTGGTCACCGCCGGAGGTGTCCCGGGGGACGTTCCGTTCGGGGTCGGGGCGTCGGGCGTGGTCGGCTGGGCCACCGGTCCTCCACAGCATGATCGGTCGTCGTGGCGTGGTGCGGTACCAAGACTCGCATGCCCGGCTGAGAGCCGAGGCGGCGAGAACCCGATTTCGGACACACCGTCCGGATCACCGAATCGCTGAACGAGGGTGGACACGGAGGGGTCTGCCGCGTGTACGATTCACCCCGTCGCCGGGCGGCTCCCCCCGTGGCCGCCCGGCGCTCTAACCTCCGGTCCCGGCGTGTCTACACTCACCCGGGTGACCGATCCCACCCCCACCGACGACGCCCCCGTCTGTTCGTCCCGGGGGTGCCGCGCACCCGCCGTCTGGGCGCTGCGCTGGAACAATCCCCGGCTGCACGTGCCCGACCGCCGTAAGACCTGGCTCGCCTGCCCGGCCCACCGGGGCAGCCTCGGTGACTTTCTCGACGCCCGCGGGTTCCTCCGGGAGGTCGCCCCGCTCCCGGGATCGCATACCCTCGAAGCGTGAACGCTGCCGAGCCACCCCAGTCCCCGGTGAGCGCCCTGGAACCCTGGCCGGACACCGTCCGCTGGCAGCCCATCTCGACCGACCTGATCTGGGTGGAGCTGCTCCGCCTGGCGCTGGGGGTGGCGGTGCTGCTGGTCGGGCTGGCGCTGGGCTGGGTGTTCAGCGGGCACTGGCTGTTCGGCGCGGGCTGCGCGGTGGTGCTGCTCGGCGGCGGCTGGCGGGTGGTGACCATCGTCCGCGCCGTCCGCGCCTGGGGGTACGCCGAACGCGCCGACGACCTGCTGGTCCGGCACGGGCTGCTGGTCCGTCGGCTGTCCATCGTGCCGTACTCGCGGATGCAGTTCGTCGACGTCAGCGCCGGCCCGCTGGAACGCGCCTTCGACCTGGCCACCGTGCAGCTGCACACCGCCGCGGCGGCCACCGACGCCCGGGTTCCCGGCCTCCGGCCGGCCGAGGCGTCCCGGCTGCGCGACCGGCTCACCGCGCTCGGCGAGGACCGGGCGGAGGGGCTGTGACCGACGGTCCCCCCGGCCCCGGAGCGGCCCGTCCCGCCGACCCACCACCCGCCCCACCGTGCCCGCCCCCGCCAGGTGTCACGGCGGCCCCGCCGGGGCCGGCCGAGAACGGCACGGCGGCCGGTGACGTCGAACCCCGGCAGCGCCTGCACCCGCTCAGCCCGGTGTTGCAGGGGGCGAAGTCCCTGGTGGTGGTGATCGCCGGGCTCTCCTGGTCGACCCTGTCGAGGGTCGGCTTCGGCTGGTTCGCCGTGCTGGTGGCGGTGCTCGCCCTGGGCGCGACCGTGCTGGCGGTGGTCAGCTGGTACAACACCGGCTACCACATCGTCGGGCGGGAACTGCGGGTCTACGAGGGGCTGCTGTGGCGGCGCACCCGGGCGATCCCGCTGGAACGGTTGCAGGCCGTCGAGGTGGTCCGACCACTGCTCGCGCAGCTCACCGGCCTGGCCGAGCTGCGGCTGGAGGTGGTCGGCGGCGGCAAGACCGAGGCGCCGCTGGCGTACCTCTCGGTCGCCGACGCGGCCCGGCTGCGGCAGCGGCTGCTCACCGTCGCCGCCGGTATGCCGGGCACCGAGGTGGTCGGCGCGGCCGCGCCGCCGGCCGTCGGCCCGCCTGCGGGCACCGACCCGGCCGCCCCGCCCACCGGCGGGGAACCGGCGGGCCGCCCGCTGCACGCGGTGACCAACACCGACCTGCTGGTCAGCCAGCTCCTCACCCCGCAGGCGTTCCTGCTCCCGGTCGGGGTGGCCTTCGTGGTGGCGCAGTTCCTCTCCGAGGACTCCTGGTCGTTCATCGCGGTGGCCAGCACCCTCACCGCGATGGCCGGTGTGCTGCTGCAACCCGTCCGCCGGGTCCTCGACGACTGGAACTTCCGGCTGGCCCGCGAGGCCGACCGGCTGCGCATCCACAACGGTCTGGTGGAGACCCGGATGCAGACCGTGCCACTGGAACGGGTGCAGACCGTCGGGGTGACCTGGCCGCTGCTCTGGCGGATGAAGGGCTGGCTGCGGCTACGGCTGGAGGTCGCCGGCTACTCCGGCGGCGAGGCCGACGACCGCAACCGGCCCGACCGGCTGCTCCCCGTCGGCGACCTGAGCGTCGGCTCGGCGATCGTCGACGAGGTGCTGGCCGGGGTCCGGCTGACCGCGCTGCCGTTGACCCCGCCCCCGACCCGGGCCCGCTGGCTGCGCCCGCTCAGCGTCCGGGTGCTCGGCGCAGGGCTGCACGAGCGGGTCTTCGCCGCCCGGTCCGGCCTGCTCACCCGGCAGCTCGCGCTGGTGCCGTACGCCCGGATCCAGAGCGTGCGGGTGGTGCAGGGGCCAGCGCAACGACGGCTGCGGCTGGCCACGGTGCACGTCGACACCGCCGGCGGGTCGGGGGCCGCCGCGCCCCACCGCGACCTGGCCGAGGCCTGGACGCTCGCTGCGGAGCTGACCGCCCGCGCACACGCCGCCCGCCGGACCGGCTGACCGCCCGCACGCACCGCCCGGCCGGCTCACCCGCGGGCTCAGTCCCGGGCGGGCTCAGTCCCGGGCGGGCACCGGCGCGGCGGGCGCGACCGGCACCGGGGGTTCGTCGTCCCCGACGGCGGCGGCCCGCCGGGACCGCCGGGACCGCCAGGCCCGTTCGGCCAGCCCGACGACCAGGAACGTCATCCCCACGTACGCCCAGCCGACCAGCACGTCGATCACGTAGTGCTCACCGCTGTAGACCAGGGTGAACGTCATCGCCAGCGGGTACGCCAGCAGCAGCGGCCACCACCGGCGGCGGGTCGACCGCAGGAAGAACAGCACCACGAACAGCGCCCAGGCGGTGTGCAGCGACGGCATCGCGGCGACCGGGTTGGAGGCGATCTGTCCGGCGTTGAGCAGGTTGCCCGCGCCGTGCATGCCGAACTCCTTCCACCCCCGGGTGGAGATCCGGGCGACCTCGGTGAGCAGCCCGTTCTGCGCCGCCCACCACGGCGGCGCGGCCGGGTAGACGAAGTAGGTCACCAGACCGGCGGCGCAGAGGAAACCCCAGCGCCGCATGTACGCCGCCCAGCGCTCCCGGCTGCGCAGCCAGAGCACGGCCGCCGCGGCCAGCGTCACCACGAAGTGGGAGAAGTAGACCCAGCTGACCAGCACGTCCCACCAGTGCACCTCGGGCCGGTAGAGGTGCTGCTGGAGCCAGACCGTCGGCACCTCGCCCCCGGTGGCCCAGCCGAACATCACCCGGTCGGCGACGATCAGCTCGTAGGCGTGCGGGGTGCGGCCGTTGTCGGCGAAGCCCCGGGAGAGGTTGTAGAAGGCGAGCAGCAGCACCACCGGGATCCAGTCCCGGGCGAAGGCCAGGTGGCTGCGCCACGGCCGACCCCAGTTCCAGGCGACGGTGCCGGCCCAGATCCAGAGGAAGGCGTACGCCGGATCTGTCGGCAGGCCGATGACGAGCCAGGTCACCACGAAGGCGACGGCCCAGACCGACATCGCGGTCACGCGACGCCGGCCACCGGCGGACGCCTCGGCGGTGGGGGACGGGACGGGGGGCGGGGGCTCAGTCACAACGGCCATCGCCGTCAAGGTTAACGGTGGGCGACGCATCGACCACCGCCGACCACCTGCCGGGTGACCGCCGGGAGCCGGCCCGCCCCGCCGGGGACCGGCACCACCCGCCACGCCGGGGCCGGGCCACCGGCCGTCGCGACACGGCCGGGCCGTCGATCTCCCGGCCGGCGCCGGTGGCCCGCCCACTAGGCTGGTCCCATGCTGGAACAGCCGGACGCACCGTTCCCGCCGGGGCTGACCGCCCGGGTCGAGCTGACCGTCACCGACGCCGACACGGCGCGGGCCGTCGGCTCCGGTGACGTGCCGGTGCTGGGCACCCCCCGGGTGCTCGCCCTCGCCGAGGCCGCCACGGTGGCCGCGACGGCGGCCGGGATGCCCGCCGGCCGGACCACGGTCGGCGTCCGGGTCGAGCTGGCGCACCTGGCCGCCACCCCGGTCGGGCGGACCGTGGTGGCCCACGCCCGGCTGGCCGAGGCCGACGGGCGGCGGCTGCTGTTCGAGGTGACGGTCACCGACGGCGACGTCACGGTGGCCTCGGGGCGGATCGAGCGGGCGCTGGTCGACCGGCAGCGCTTCGTCGAGCGGGCGGCGCGGGTGCCGTCGTGACGTTCCGCTTCGTGCCGGTCGCCGACGGGGTGCACGTGCTGCGGGAGCCACTGCTCGACGTCAACGTCACGCTGGTGGTCGGCGACGGCGCGGCACTGCTGGTGGACACCCTGTCCACCGCCGGGCAGGCCGGCGCGCTGGCCACCGCGGCACGGGCGGTCACCCCGTACCCGTGGACGCTGGTGAACACGCACCACCACTTCGACCACTGCTTCGGCAACGCCACGCTCGCCGCCGACCCGCCCCGCCCGGTGTACGCGCACGAGCGGGCCGCCGCGGCGCTGCGGGACCGGACGGACCGGCTGCGCCGGGCGGCGTACGAGGAGATGCGGGCGGACCACCCCGCGCTCGCCGCCGAGCTGGCCGGGACGACCCTGCTGGCCCCCACGCACACCGTGCACACCGAGACGGTGCTGGACGTCGGCGGCCGGCGGGTGGTGCTGCGGCACCCGGGGCACGGGCACACCGACGCCGACCTGGTGGTGCACGTGCCGGACGCCGACGTGCTGGTCACCGGGGATCTGGTGGAGCAGTCCGGGCCGCCGGCCTTCGAGGAGTCGTACCCGTTGCAGTGGCCGGACGCGGTGGCCGAGCTGCTGCGGATGACCACCCCGGCGACGGTGGTGGTGCCCGGCCACGGCACGCCGGTGGACGTGGAGTTCGTCCGCGCCCAGCATGCCCGGCTGGCCGAGCTGGCCTGGCTGATCCGGGCCGCGCACACCGGCGGCGCACCGCCGGAGCGGGTGGCGGCGGACTCCCCGTTCGGCGCCCGGCCCGGCCTCACCGCCGCCCGCCGGGGCTACCGCGAACTCGACGGCGCCCCCTGACGCCCGCCGGCTGACCGGCCGGCGCGACAGCGCGGGCGGTCGGGTCGCACGGCGGCGCGGCAGGTCGGGGCCGGGTGGCGACCGGCGCGGGCGCCGGGCCGGGTGGCGCGGGCCGTGGTCAGTCGCCGAAGCGGTGCCGCACCTCGTCCCGGGTGGGCATGGCGACCGCCCCGCCGGGCGACTCGCAGACCAGGCCGGCGACCCGCAGCGCGAACGCCACCCGCCGGTGCCAGTCGCCCGGCCCGGTCGGTGCCCCGTCGGCCAGCAGCTCAGCCACGAGCGCCGCCATCACCGAGTCCCCCGCACCGGTGGCGTCCACCGCCCGGACCTTCGGCGCGGGCACCCGGACCGGGTCGGGGCCGGCGGCGACCAGGGCACCGTCCGCGCCGAGGGTCACCACCACCGTGCCCGCGCCCAGCTCCCGCAGGTACGCAGCGACCCCCTCGACCGGCTCGTCGGGCCAGAGCAGCGCGGCGTCGGCGGCGCTGAGCTTCACCAGGTGCGCCCCGGCGGCGAACTCCACCACCACCTCCCGCAGAGCGGCCAGCTCCGCCGGGCCGGACAGCAGCCGGGGCCGGACGTTGGGGTCGAAGACCCGCAGTCCCGGCGCGAGCGACCAGGCCCGGCGGGCGGCGGCGAGGGTGGCCGGGCGCAACAGCACGATCGAGCCGCAGTAGAGCACGTCCGCGCCCTCGACCAGCGCCACGTCCAGGTCGTCGGCGGCGAGCAGGCCGTACGACGGTGGGTCGCCGTAGAACCGGAAGTCCGGCTCGGCCCCGGTGTGCGTGGTCACCGCCAGCGTGGTGGACGCCGCGACGGTGACCGTCCCGGTCAGCCCGACCCCGGCGGCGGCCAGGAAGTCGCGGATCCGGTCGGCGAGCACGTCGTCGCCGAGCGAGCCGACGAACTGGGCCGTGCCGCCGAGCCGGGCCACCCCGACGGCGACGTTGAGCGGGCCGCCGCCGATCGCCTGCCGGAACACCGGCCGCCCCTCGCACTCGGCGTCCAGCAGGTCGATCAGCGCCTCGCCGAGCACCACCGCGTATCCCACGTCGCCTCCCAGCGCGTCGTCGTCCGCCTATCAGGCTGGCACAACGGCCCACGCCGATCGGGGCCGGCCAGGCAACAGAATCTCACCCATCGAGCAACGACTATTGCATGGTTCGTCCGGGCGTGATGGTATTGGTGTGCCGGGCCGGCGCGGAGGGCTGCCGCATCCGCTCGGCGATCAGCTGGGATCCGACGCGAGAGGCACCGGTCCGTGGGCACGGACCGCCGACGGCACGCGCCCGTCGGCCCCTGTCGGGCCGCCGGCCAGAGCCGCGACCGACGCATCCCCACCTTGTGCGGGGCGGGCGCTCACGCCACCCCGCGGATCAGGAGAAGCTCGTGCTCCGTTCTCGTACGGCCGCGTTGTTCACCGCGGCCGCCACCCTCGCCTTCGGGGCCGTCGCCCTGACGGTGCAGCCCGAACCGGCCGCCGCGCACGGCACGCCGATCGTTCCGGGCAGCCGGACCTACCTGTGCTGGCAGGACGGCCTCAGCCCCACCGGCGAGATCAGGCCGAACAACCCGGCCTGCTCCGCCGCCGTCGCCCAGAGCGGCACCAACTCGCTCTACAACTGGTTCAGCGTGCTCCGCTCGGACGCCGGCGGCCGCACCGTCGGCTTCATCCCCGACGGCAAGCTGTGCAGCGGCGGCAACACCGGTTTCGCCGGGTACGACCTGGCCCGCACCGACTGGCCGCTGACCCACCTGACGTCCGGCGCACGGCTGGACTTCAAGTACAGCAACTGGGCGCACCACCCGGGCACCTTCTACTTCTATGTGACGAAGGACAGCTGGAGCCCGACCCGGCCGCTGGCCTGGAGCGACCTGGAGGAGCCGTTCCTCACGGTGACCAACCCGCCGCAGCGCGGCGCGTCGGGCACCAACGAGGGGCACTACTACTTCAGCGGGAACCTGCCGTCGGGCAAGTCCGGCCGGCACATCATCTACTCCCGCTGGGTCCGCTCGGACAGCCAGGAGAACTTCTTCGGCTGCTCGGACGTCACCTTCGACGGTGGCAACGGTCAGGTGACCGGGGTCGGCAGCGGCAACAACCCGACCACGCCCCCGCCGACCACGCCGCCGCCCACCACGACCCCGCCGCCGCCCACCACCACTCCGCCGCCCACCACGACCCCGCCGCCGCCGACCACGACCCCGCCGCCGGGCAACAGCGACTGCATGGCGGTGTACCGGGTGGTCAGCGCCTGGAACGGCGGTTTCCAGGGCGAGGTCACCATCATGAACCACAGCACCCGTACGTACGGCGGCTGGGCCGCGAGCTGGACCTGGCCCAACGGCCAGGTGATCTCGCAGGTCTGGAACGGCACGCTGAGCACCAGCGGGTCGACGGTGACCGTCACCAACGCCGCGTACAACGGCTCCCTCGCGCCGGAGAAGACGACCACGTTCGGCTTCACGGCCAGCAGCTCCGGCACCAACGGGCTGCCCACGATCACCTGCTCCGGCCGGTGACCGGGTACTGAGAAGGCCGCAGGCCCCCGCCCTTCGGGGCGGGGGCCTGCGTTCGTCGGACGACCGGCGTGCGCCGGTCACCACCGGGACCGGTCAGCGGACCATGCTGCCGACCACCGGCTTGGTGAGCAGGGCCGACTGGTTGCGCTGGATGCCCGGGTCAAGGGTCTTGGCCACGAAGATGGCGTGCCAGATGCAGAAGATCAGCACCGTCCACACCTTGCGAGAGTTGTCCGCCTCCTCCCGCTTGTGCTCCTCCAGCAGCCGCATCGCGTACGACAGGTCGACCAGGTCGCCGGCGCCGGAGGTGGACAGCACGTGCCGGGCCCACTCGTACATCTCGCCGCGCAGCCAGACCCGGGTGGGGGTCGGGAAGCCCAGCTTCTTGCGGTTGACGATGGCCGGCGGCACGACCCCCTGCAACGCCTGGCGCATGGCGTACTTGGTGGCGTCGGAGCGGGGCGGCAGCTTCAGGTCGACCGGGATGGTCGCCGCCACGTCGAAGACCGCCCGGTCCAGGAACGGCACCCGCACCTCCAGCGAGTGCGACATCGAGATCCGGTCCGCCTTGACCAGGATGTCGCCGCGCAGCCAGGTGTAGAGGTCGACGTACTGCATCTTGGTGACGTCGTCCAGCTCGGTGCACTCGGCGTAGATCGGGGCGGTGACGTCGGTGTAGCGCACCGAGGGGTCGTAGCGGCGCAGCAGGTGCTGCTTCTCCTCCTCGGTGAACATCCGGGCGTTGCCGTAGTAGCGCTGCTCGATCGGGGTGGTGCCGCGCTCCAGGAAGCTCTTGCCCTTGACCCCCTGCGGGATCGCCTTGGAGACCGCGCGCAGGCCCTTCTGCACCCCGCCGGGCAGGCCGTTGACGGTGCCGAGGGAGAGCGGCTCCCGGTAGATGGTGTAGCCGCCGAAGAACTCGTCCGCACCCTCGCCGGAGAGCACCACCGTGACGTGCTCGGCGGCCTTCTTGGCGACGAAGTAGAGCGGCACCAGCGCCGGGTCGGCCACCGGGTCGTCCAGGTGCCAGACGATCTTCGGCAGCGCGTCGATCATGTCCTGCGGCCCGATCTTGGTCGGGATGGTGGTCACGTCGAGGTGCCGGGCCGACTCCTGGGCCACGTCGATCTCGGAGTAGCCCGGCACGTCGTAGCCGACGGTGAAGGTGAGGATGTTGGGGTTGAACTCACGCGCCAGGGCCACCACGGCGGTCGAGTCGATGCCGCTGGACAGGAACGAGCCGACCGGGACGTCCGAACGCATGTGCATCCGGACGCTCTCCCGCAGCGTCTCCCGGATCTCGTGGTAGAGCCGCTGCTCGTCGGCGACCGGGGCGGGCCGGAACACCGGCCGGTACCAGCGCCGGACGTCCAACCGGCCCCCCGGGGACCAGCTCAGGTACTCCCCGGAGCCGATCCGGCTGATGCCCTGGTGCAGGGTGCCGGGCTCGGGGACGTACTGGAGGGTCAGGTAGTGGCTGAGGTTGGCGGTGTCGATCCCGGCGTCGCCCTGGTAGTAGGAGTGCGCGAAGGGCAGCAGCGCCTTCTTCTCCGAGGCGAGGTAGAGGCCGTCGGCGGTCTCCAGGTAGTGCAGCGGCTTGATGCCGAAGTAGTCCCGGGCGCCGAACGCCCGGCGCTCCTGCCGGTCCCAGATGACGAAGGCGAACATGCCGCGCAGCCGGGTGAGCACCTGCTCGCCCCAGTAGTGGTAGCCGGCGACGATCACCTCGCCGTCACCGGCGGTGGCGAACTGGGCGCCGAAGCTCCGGGTCAGCTCCTCCCGCAGCTCGATGTAGTTGTAGATCTCGCCGTTGAAGGTGAGCAGGTAACGACCGTTGGCGTAGGGCAACGGCTCGTGGCTGGACGCGACGTCGATGATGGCCAGCCGCTTGTGCGCGAACACCCCGTCCGCGTAGTGGCCGGTGGCGTCGCCGACCACCTCGACCCCTGTCTCGTCCGGTCCGCGGTGGTGCAGGCATTCCAACGCCCCCGCGATGTTGTCACGGTGGGCGGCGGCGTTGCCGTTCGCGCTGAAGAAGGCCAGGAGTCCGCACATGGCCGCCATCTTTCCACGCGGCCCGACGCGGCCGTGCGGCACCGCACACCCTGTCCCTCTCCGCCCGACACGATCCGCCCCGCCCGCCCCCGCGCCGGGCGGGCCACGGGCCGGCCGGGCGGCGACGGGCCGGGCGGCGACGGGCCGGGCGGCGACGGGCCGGGCGGCGACGGGCCGAGCAGACGACGGGCCGAGCGGGCGACGGGCCGAGCGGGCGACGGGTCGCGGCGGGCCGGCCGGGCGGCGGAGCGTCGGGTGCGGGACCGCAGGCACCCTGTCGGGCCGGAGCCGGAGTACCGTCTGGACGAGCGACGAGGCGAAGGGAGCCGACATGGCCGAGGAACGGACGGACGGCAGGCCGGCGGACGGCACCGAATCGCACGACCCGGACTTCCCGGAGGCGTTCCTGTCCTTCATGCGGAAGGGATGGCGGGACACCAGCCTGCCGGTCGGCCCCCGGCCGGAGGTGCCGCACCACGCCAAGCGGCGGGAGGCGCTGTCCGCGGCCTTCCCGGGCGAGACGCTGGTCATCCCCACCGGCACCGAGAAGGTACGCGCCAACGACACCGACCACCCGTTCCGGCCGGGCAGCGACTTCGCGTACCTGACCGGCGACCACGACCCGGACAGCGTCCTGGTGCTGCGGCCCAACGGCTCGGGGCACGACGCGACGCTGTACATGCGCCCCCGGTCCTCGCGGGAGACCGACGAGTTCTTCCGCAGCCGGCACGGTGAGCTGTGGGTGGGCCGGCGGCACACGCTGGCCGAGAAGTCCACCGAGCTGGGCCTGGCCACCGAGGACCTGACCGCGCTGGACGGCGCGCTGGCCCGGATGGCGCCGGGGCGGACCAGGGTGCTGCGCGGTTTCGACCAGCGGGTGGACGCGGCGGTGCGCCCGTGGGACGGCCCCCGCGAGGAGGGCCAGCCCGCCCGCGACCGGGAGCTGGCCATCACGATCGCCGAGCTGAAGCTGGTCAAGGACGAGTGGGAGGTCGCCCAGCTCCAGGAGGCGGTCGACGCGACGGTACGCGGCTTCGAGGACGTGGCCCGCGCGCTGCCGGCCGACCGGGGGGTCTCCGAGCGGCTGCTGGAGGGGATCTTCGCGCTGCGCGCCCGGCACGACGGCAACGACGTCGGCTACGGCTCGATCGTCGGCGCGGGCGAGCACGCGACGATCCTGCACTGGGTGCACAACCACGGCGCGACCCGCCCGGGTGAGCTGCTGCTGATGGACATGGGCGTGGAGAACCGCAACCTCTACACCGCCGACGTGACCCGGGTGCTGCCGGTCGACGGCCGGTTCACCCCGCTGCAACGCCAGGTCTACGACGCGGTGTACGCCGCCCAGCAGGCCGGCATCGACGCGATCAAGCCGGGGGTCGGGTTCCGCGAGGTGCACCTGACCTCGATGCGGGTGCTCGCCGAGGCGTTGAAGGATCTCGGCCTGCTCCCGGTGAGCGTCGACGAGGCGATGGACCCGGCCTCGACGGTCTACCGGCGGTGGACCCTGCACGGCACCAGCCACATGCTCGGCATCGACGTGCACGACTGCGCCAACGCCCGCAAGGAGAAGTACCGCGACGGCGCGCTGGGCGAGGGCTACGTGCTCACCGTCGAGCCGGGGCTGTACTTCCAGCCGGAGGACGAGCTGGTCCCCGAGGAGCTGCGCGGCATCGGCGTCCGGATCGAGGACGACATCCTGGTCACCGCGACCGGCTCGGTGAACCTGTCGGCGGGGCTGCCCCGGCGCTCCGACGAGGTGGAGACCTGGCTGGCCGAGCAGCGCGAGGCAGGCCCCCGCCTCCCCGGCTGACCTACCCGCCGGCACAAGACGAAACCCGACCGGGCCGGCACAGGCGGAACCCGGCCCGACCGGCACGAGACGGAACCCGACCGGCCCGGCACAAGACGGAACCCGACCGGCCCGACACAAGACGGAACCCGGCCCGACCAACACAAGACGGAACCCGACCGGGCCGGCACGAGGCCGTGCCCGCCGGCGATTCCGATAGCGCAGGGTGCGCCCACCCAGCTGATCCCGGCCCACCACACTGTGGGTGCGCCGGACCGTTCCAGCAGCACCTGTGGCGGCCCCGCCGACGGAGGCGTTCCCCGACGGGGTGACGCGTACCGGCGGCGGGGCCGGCGTCCACCCGCCTTAACTCCCGCAACACCCCCGCCCCCGCTCGCGTCCCCATCCCCGTGCTCCTGCTCGCGTCCCCGCGCCCGGTGCACCTTCATGGTCACGCTCGAACCACGAAATAGTGGCCTCCGTCGTGCTGGAGGCCACTACTTCATGGTTCCAGCACGATCATGCCGCCCGGCGCAGCACGACCAGACCGCCCGGCGCAGCACGATCATGCCGCCCGGCGCAGCACGACCAGACCGCCCGGCGCAGCACGATCATGCCGCCCGACGCAGCACGACCAGACCGCCCGGCGCAGCACGATCATGCCGCCCGGCGCAGCACGACCAGACCGCCCGGCGCAGCACGACCAGACCGCCGGGGACTGTGGGGTGGTGGGGTCGGGGCACGGTCGGTGGGGATGCCCAGCGGTCCTCGACGGGACGGATGCGCGGCGATGCGGCGGATCGACCGCTCGGGGCCGGCCGTCCGGGAATGCGCCCGAGCGACGGCCCGCGTCCCCAAAGCGGGCTTTCTTCGGCTTTGCCCTCATAGCGAGGAACCTTCTCATACCGTGTCTTTCGGGAGCTACAACCGATTTGTAGCAGGGGACGTCCGCTCAGGCGCGGCGACCCTGTCTGGTACGAGGAGAGGGCAGAGAGCTCCGATGTCCAACTACCTAACGAACAACGAAGCCTCCGCGCGGGCGACGGGGAGCAGGAGCCGTCGCAAGCTCTGGCTCGCCAGTGGCGTCGCCGGGTTGACAGGTGTGGTCAGTCTCGCCGCGGTCGGGTTCGCCGGCAGCGCCGGGGCGGTCGGGGTGAGCGGACTGACGTGGAACACCACTCAGCAGGTCACCAAGGACGGCGACCAGGGTCGCGGCGACGAGGGTCGTGGCGACGAGGGTCCGGACCGGGGCGGCAAGGACGACCGCGACGGCAAGGACCACGAACGGGGAAAGGAGGTGCCCTGCGACACCGACCGGCTCATCCAGGCCATCGTCTTCGCCAACAGCCGCGACGGTGGCGTGCTGGACCTGGCCAAGGGTTGCACCTACAACCTGACCCGCAACCAGGACGGCAACGGCCTGCCGGTGATCACCCAGGACATCACCCTGCGGGGTGAGCACACCACGATCACCCGGGACGCCACCGCCGAGTACTTCCGGATCCTCAACGTGGGTCCGGGTGGTCACCTGAACCTCAAGGGTCTGACCATCAAGGGTGGGCAGACCATCGAGGCGTTGCAGCCGGTCTCGCCGGCAGCGGTCTGGGGGGCCTACTCGGACTCGCAGGCGCTCGCCGCCCAGGTCAAGGCCGGCACCCCGCTGGCCCAGGCGCTCGCCGCTCGCAAGGCGAACCCGAAGGCCGGGCTGAAGGCCGCGCCGAAGGCCGCCCGCAAGGCCGCCGTGAAGGCCGCGCCGAAGGCGAAGGCGAAGGCGGGCAAGGTCACCACGCTGGTCGAGGAGCCGGGCGTCAACGACGGCGCCGGCATCCTGGTGCAGCCCGGTGGCGCGGCCAACCTGTTCGACACCTCGGTCGTGCTGAACCAGTCCGGCGGCAACGGCGGCGGGCTGGCCAACTTCGGCACCACCTCGCTGCGGCACAGCGAGATCGCCCACAACACCGCCTTCTTCTTCGGCGGGGGCATCTTCAACGCCGGCCTGCTCACGGTCGACGAGTCCACGATCACCGACAACACCGCCATCGTCGGTGGCGGCGGGGTCGCCAACGGCGCTGCGGAGATCTTCACCGAGGACGTCGACGGCGGCACCGTCCTGATCGAGAAGTCCAAGATCACCGACAACGAGACGCTCGGCTTCGGCGGCGGTCTGCTCGACATCGGTGGCAACACCACCGTCCGCTACACCGAGCTGCTGTCGAACACCGCCGTGCTCGCCGGCGGCGGTCTCGCGGCGGCGGACGCCCAGGTCAACGTGCACGACTCGACGGTGGCCAAGAACAGCACCGCCGGTGTCGGCGGCGGCGTGGCCGTCGCCTTCGACAGCGCGGTCACCATCGAGAAGAGCCACCTCAAGGAGAACACCGCCGGCTTCTTCGGCGGCGGGCTGTTCAACGCGGACAGCGTCACCACGGTGCGGGAGTCCGAGATCGTCGCCAACCGGGCGCTCGGCCCGATCGGCGTCGGCGGCGGCATCTTCAACATCTTCGGCGAGGTCAACCTCAGCCGGACGAAGGTCGCCAACAACTTCGCCACCCTCGCTCCGGGCGGTGTGTTCACCTTCGAGGGCACGGTGAACGTGGACAACCGGTCCGCGATCGTCGCGAACCGCCCGACGAACTGCCTGGCCATCCCGGGCGACACCATCCCGAACTGCTTCGGCTGAGCATCCTCGGATGACGTGCGGCCGGTGACGGCGGCACACCGGGCAGGACGCGAACCGGCCCCCCTCCGCACCACGCGGAGGGGGGCCGGTCGTCGCCGTCAGCGCTGGACGAAGACCGCCACGCTGCGCGCCGGCACGGTGAAGGTGCCCGCCGCCCGGTCGAACGAGGCGGTCCGCAGCACCGGGTCGGCCGAGTCGGCCAGCACCGGGTGCAGGGTGGTGTCCGTGCCCCGCAGCCCGGTCACCGTCTGCTTCGCCGCCGTCGGGGTGCCGTTGAGGACCACGGTCACCGACCTCCACCGGCCGCCCAGCCCGCGGGCGTCCAGGGTCATCGTGAGCACCCCCGGGGTCTCCCTGACGCCGGACAGCGGGAACGCGACCCGCTGCTGCACCTGCTCGGCGGTGGAGAGCCCGAACACCGGAGAGGAGCGCCGGATCCGCAGCAGCTCGGCGTACCGGGCGTCGGCCAGGTCGATCGCGGCGCAGTCCGGCACCAGCGCCGGATCGGCCAGCAGCGGCTTCGCGTACGGCCACTTGTCCTGGTTGTCCGCCGCCGGGGGAAGACCCGCGCCGAACCCGTTACCCTGCGTGCAGTCCCAGCGGATCTGGTTGAACCAGTCCCCGGAGTTGTAGGAGTTGCGGTCCAGCGACTTCGAGCGCAGCCGCTCGGAGCCGGCCGCCACGAACCCGGTCCCCTGCCCGAGGACGGTGGTGGCCAGGGCCAGCACCTGCATCCGGGCCCGGTCCGTCGCCGAGGTGCCGGTCGGCAGTTTGTACGCCAGCGCGTCGTACAGGATCTCGTTGTCGTGCGCGTCGACGTAGGTGACCGCCTCGCCGGGGGCGGCGGTGTAGCCGGCCGGCGAGCCGTTGTAGTCCACCTGCGCCCCGGTGACCTTCCGACCGGTGGAGTCGGTGAACCGGTAGCCGCGCAGGTTGCCGGTCAGCCCCACCTTGATCAGGTCCTGCTGGTGGCGCAGCCGGGCCTGCTGCTCGGCGGCGGTGCCGTTGACCGGGTCGCCGTTGGGGTCGGTGTAGAGGCCGGAGGCGAAGCCCTGCACCCGCGGGTTGGCGTCGAACGGGCCGCCGCCGCGGACCGCGTCGCGGAGCCGGTCGTTGAAGGTGCCGATCCCGGTGCCGGCCATGTTGGCCTGGGTGGCCTGGACGAACCGGGCGTCGTCGGCGACCTCGCCGAAGTTCCAGCCCTCGCCGTAGAGCAGGATCTTCTTCCCGTCGACGCCGTCGCGGGCCAGGGTCAGCCGGTCCAGCGCGGCCCGGACGGCCAGGATGTTCGCCTTCGGGTGGTGGCCCATCAGGTCGAACCGGAAGCCGTCCACCTTGTACTGCTTCGCCCAGACGACCAGCGAGTCGACCACCAGCTTGCCCATCATGGCGTGCTCGGGGGCGGTGTTGGCGCAGCAGGTCGAGTTGGCGACGGTGCCGTCGTCGAGCAGCCGGTGGTAGTAGCCGGGCACCACCTGGTCCAGCACCGACTTCGCGTCGGTGCCGGCGGCGGAGGTGTGGTTGTAGACCACGTCGAGCACCACCCGCAGGCCGGCGCCGTTGATCCCGGCGACCATCCGGCGGAACTCGGTGGTCCGCCGCTCCCCGTCCGGGTCGACCGCGTAGCCGCCCTCGGGGACGGTGTAGTGCAGCGGGTCGTACCCCCAGTTGTAGCCGTCGGTGTCGGCGACCGCCGCGACGCACGCCTGCTGCCGGTCGGAGTCCGGGGGCAACGCCGCCAGGTCGCAGTCGGGCTGCCGCTGGTCGGCCCGCTTCTCCGGGATGGTGGCGAAGTCGAACACCGGCAGCAGGTGCAGGTAGTCGACCCCGGCGTCGCCGAGCGCCCTGAGGTGTTTCATGCCGGCCGTGCCCGGGTCGGTGAAGGCCAGGTAGGTGCCCCGCCGGTCGGCCGGGACGGTGGTGTCGGCGATGGAGAAGTCGCGTACCGACAGCTCGGAGATCTGTGCCTGCGCCGCGGGCGGCGCGGCCGGCTTGCGCAGCCCGGACCAGCCGGGCGGGGCGAGCGCCGGGTCGGTCAGGTCGACGATCCGGCTGTGCGTGGAGTCCGCCGCGAGCGCCACCGAGTAGGGGTCGGTGACCGACGCGGTGACGACCTTCTGGGCGGCCGGCTGCCAGGCTTCGACCCGGTAGCGGTAGTACCGGCCGGTCCAGTCGCGGCTACCGCGCACCGACCAGACGCCGGTACGGTCGTCGCGGCGCATCGCCACCGTGCGCGGCGGCGCCGACGGCGTGTCGGACAGTTCGAGCGCGACCGTCCGGGCGGTGGGTGCCCAGACCGCGAGGGTGGGCACCGTGCCGGCGAAGGTGACGCCGAGCGTGGCGTCGGTGGCGGCCCGGTACACGTCGTCGAGCACGCCGGGGATCTGCACCCCGGTCGCGCCGAGCAGCGCGCCCCGGGCGTCGCGTTCGGTCACCACGAGCTGCCCGCGCAGCGCCGCCGGCACCTTCGCCAGGTCGGCCCGGTCGAGCCGGAACGCCTGGTGGGACCACAGGTGCGGGAAGGCCGCCCGCTGGGCCTCGGTGAGCCCGTTGCGCTGCGCCCGCAACGGCAGCGTGGTGTACGTCCCGGACAGCTCGCCGTCGACCACACCCAGCCCGCCCGCCGGTGCCGCCACCAGGGCGTACGCCTTGCCGTCGGTCGGGCCGGTCGACCAGGCGACAGTGGCCCGGTCGATCCACTTGGCCTGCTGTTTCGTGATGTCGACGTGCTTCGCCGGGCCGACGGCCGAGGGGGGCAGCAGCCGGCCGGGCACCCCGCCCAGCAGCCAGACCTCGTGGCCGACCCCGGTCAGGTCGAGACGCTGGTCGTCGGGCTGGTCCTTGGTGTCGCCCCGGTGGATGATGTAGTTGAGCCCGGTCGCGCCGGCTGCCAGCGGCACCCGGAACACCGCGCCGAAGGAGTCCACCTTCTCGGGCGGCAGCGGGCTGGCCCAGTCGGTCGGGGTGGCCGCGCCGTCCCACACGTGCAGGCCCCAGCCGGCGTAGTCGTTGTCGGCCTTGCGCCAGTGGATGACCGCCGTGTTCGGGTCGACGGGCGGGTCGGGTTCGCCGGTGGCGGCCTGCCGGGTGGGATAGAGCGCCGGGTCGCCCTGCTTGACCCAGACCTCGCCGGTGGTGGTCACGTCGATGGTCCGGTCGTCGGCGACGTCCTTGGTGCCCGCCTTGTCGACCACGAGGAACCCGACGGACTTCGCGCCGGGCTTGAGCTTCACCCAGGCGAACCGGCCGTACGAGTCCTCGCCGGCGAACGGCTGCCCGGCGGGCCACTGCGTGACGTACGCCGGGTCGAGGTCACCCCAGGCGTAGAGCCCCCAGTCGGCGTAGCCGCCGGCGGGGCGCTGGTAGTGCACCACCACCCAGTCCCGGGACGCGCCCTGCGCCGGGGTGCCGACCACTGCGGTCGACCGGGTGGCGGCGGTGCGGCCCTTCCCGTCGCGGACGACCGCCTTGTACTCGACCCGGGTGCCCCCGGCCAGCCCGGTCAGGTCGTGGTGGACGGTGTACGGCGCGGTGTGCGCGCTGCCCAGCAGGGTCCACTTCCCGCCCGCGACCCGGGCGGCGACGGTGACGGTGGCCAGCGGGTCACCGGTCACCTGCGCGGTGACGGCGGCCCGGGTGGCGACCGGGTCGGTGCCCGGCCCGGTGAGGGTGACGGTCGGCTTCGTGGTGGCCTGCGGCACGGGCCGACCGGCCCGGAGCACCACGGCCGACCCGGCCGGCACGGTCAGGTTCAGGTGTCCGTCGGTGCCGGCGGCTGAGGTGGCCGTGCCGCCGTAGATGCCGGTGAAGGTGGTGCCGGGTGACCAGGTTTCCACCCGGACAGTCTGCGGGGTGCCGGCGTTGTTCACCGCCACCAGGTACTCGGTACGGTCGGCCGGGGAGATCCGGGAGAAGGCGAAGACGCCCGGCCCGTCGGCGGCGTACCGGGTGACCTGCACGCCGTCGCGCAGGCCGGGGTGTGCGGCCCGCAGCCGGCCCAGCTCGGCGATGGTCCGGTAGAGCGGGTGGGTGGTGTCGTACTGGTCGCTGGCGTGGGTGCGGGTGGTGCCGATCAGGTCGTCGTCGAGGTAGTCCGCCGTGCGGGTGGCGAACATGTCCTGCCGGGCGTCCTTGTCCCCGCCCGGCCCGGTGAAGCCCTGCTCGTCGCCGGAGTAGACCACCGGCTGCCCCCGGGTGAGGAACATCAGCTGGTGGGCGAGCCGGTCCCGGCCGAGCTGGCGGGCGTCGTCGCCCCCGGCGGCGGCGATGAACGAGCCGATCCGGCCCATGTCGTGGTTGCCGAGGAAGGTGGTCAGCCGACCGGCGTCGGTGTCCCGCGCGGCGTACAGCGGGTCCTTGGCGTAGACGTCGGCCAGCGCCTTGGCCGAGCCGTCGGCGGTGACGTAGCCGCGGGCCGCCTCCTGGAAGGAGAAGTCGAGGGTGGCCGGCAGCCCGCCGCGCCGCACGTAGGTGGAGGTGACCTCCTGGTCGGCGCTGTAGACCTCGCCGAACATGAAGAAGTCCTTCTTCCCCGCCTTGTCGGCGGCGCGCTTGATGCCCTGGCTGAACTGCGGCCAGAAGTCGAGGTTGACGTGCTTGACGGTGTCCAGCCGGAACCCGTCGACGTCGGTGCTGGCGATCCAGTCGCCGTACGCCTTGGTCAGGCCCCGGACCACCTCGGGCCGTTCGGTCCACAGGTCGTCGAGGCCGTAGAAGTCGCCGTACTCGCTGTTCTCGCCGGAGAAGGTGGAGTCACCCCGGTTGTGGTACATCGTCGGGTCGTTCAGCCAGGCCGGGACCTTGACCTTCGCGTCGGCGGGGCTGGCGAAGGTCGGCGTGTACGCCCCGGAGTCCCGGTTCACCGTCGGAAAGTCCCGGGTGCCGTCGGCGTAGTTGCGGTCCTCGAACTCCCGCCCCTGCGCGTCGGTGTACGGCGACGTCTTCTTGTCGACGTAGGCGTACCTGTCCTCGGCATATTTGATGACGTCGGCGGTGTGGTTGACGATGACGTCGAGGTAGACCTTGATGCCACGCTGGTGGGCCAGCCGGACCAGCCGCTTCATCTCCTCGTTGGTGCCGAAGTGCGGGTCGACCTGGGTGAAGTCGGTGATCCAGTAGCCGTGGTAGCCGGCGGAGACGTCCGCGCCGCTGCCCTGCACGGGACGGTTCTTGAACACCGGCGCCAGCCAGATGGCGGTGGTGCCGAGACCCTGGATGTAGTCGAGCTTGTCGATCACGCCCTTGAGGTCGCCGCCGTGGTAGAAGCCCTTGTCGGTCGGGTCGAGGCCGGTGCGCAGCCGGTCGCCGGTCAGGCCGCCGGTGTCGTTGCGCCGGTCGCCGTTGGCGAACCGGTCCGGCAGGACGAAGTAGAACTGTTCGGCGCGGCCCCGGCCGGTGCCGGCGGCGAGCAGCGCCTCGGTGGTGGGTTCGGCACCCCACTGGGCGGCGCCGGCCGCGGCGAGGGCGTCGACGGTGGACGGCCGGTCGGTGGCGTCGGCACCGAGGTTACGGACGGCGACCGGGAGGCCGACGAGGGCGAGGGTGAGGGTGGAGACCAGGGCGAGCAGCGCCTTGCGCGGCAGCGGGGGTTTCATCGACGGCCTTCCTATGGTCGTGATTCGCCCGCACGCTAGCCCTTGCTGAAACGTTCTGCAATACCTTGCAAACCAAGTCGCAACAAAGCAGCAACCTTGCAGAGACCCGAACGGCGTCGCGCCCTCAGAGACCGGAGCAGGCCACCCCGTCGACAGTGCAGCGTGACGGTCGGATGCTGCCCCCGGTGTGCTCGAAGTGGAACCGCAACGGCACCGACGCGCCCGGTCCGACGTTCACCCCGCTGGTGTACGTGAACACCCCGCCGGACATCCGGGAACTGCCCTGCGGCGCACCCTCCACCCACGAGGTGACCAGCCGGCTGCCGGGCGGCGGGACCAGCCGGACCGTCCACGGCCGGGACACCCGGTCCCGGTTGTACAGCAGCACCTCGCCGATGAACGCCTCGTTGTTCCAGCTGTCCATCACCCGGAACCGGCCGCTCATCGGCGACGACGGCGGGGGTGGCGGCGGTGGAGGCGGGGGCGGTGCCGTGGTCGGCCGGGGTGGCGGCGCGTCCCCGTCCCCCGGCGACGGCAGAACGACCCCGCCGGCCGGCGGCGGAACCGCCTCGCCACCGGTCGACGGCACCCCCGGCACCACGTCGTCGGGCAGCCCGCCCGGGGGCAGATCGGTGCGGCGGGGCGTCAGCCCGGGGACGACCGGCTCGGGCAGGTTCGCCGCCACCCGTGCCGGATTGGTGGCCGTCGACTCGGACAGCGGATAGGTGGGCATCGGGTCGACCGGCCGGGCGTCGAAGGCCGGCCCACGGCTGCGGTACGACGCCAGCGCCACGATCAGGAGCACGACCATCACCAGCGCGCCCGTGCCGACCACCACCCATGGCGACGACGCCAGCGCACCCGCTCCGTGTGCCCGCGGTTGCGCGCGACGCATGCCGGACATGACCCTCCCTGGTCGGCCCCGTCCGAGAAGAGTAACGATTCAGGCGATTGTCGGAAAGTACCCAACGTCCGGAGTTTGTCCTAACCGGACAGATCGCCGGATCAGCCGCGCACCCGTAGCGCGTCCACCTGGAAGTAGACGCCGTTGCGCTTCACCGCCCAGAGGGTGTACGTCCCCCGGGGCAGGTCCCGGACGCTGAAGACCGTCTGCTGCGGCAGGTAACGGTCCGCCCGCGCACTCACCCGCTGCTGTCGCACCGGCCGGCCACCGGCGTCGACGACCCACACGTCGGCGTCCCCGTACTCGGGATCCCGCGAGGTGATGTAGTCCAGCCCGGTGCCGGTGAACGTGAAGCTGAAGGAGTCCCCGTCGTGCACCGTGTAGTGCACGTCGTCACGGTGGTCGCCGAACGGTCGACCCCGCGACACCGCCCACCTGCCCCGGTACGAGATCCCCGGGTCGTCGTCGTTGAGCAGCCTGGTCGGCGTCGGCGAGGGAGGTGCGGTCGACGGC
Source organism: Micromonospora rifamycinica (assembly GCF_900090265.1). NCBI lineage: Bacteria > Bacillati > Actinomycetota > Actinomycetes > Micromonosporales > Micromonosporaceae > Micromonospora > Micromonospora rifamycinica. The sequence goes on along the minus strand of NZ_LT607752.1, from coordinate 6,545,276 downwards.
GACCCGGAGGCCGACGGCGTCGCCGACCGGGACGCGGCGGGCGGCCGCCCGGCCGGGGGCGCGGCGTCGCCGGGCCGGCCGCCGGACTCCCGCCTGCTCCGGGTGGGCGACGGCGACGGCAGGACCGACGTGGTCGCCACCGGCACCCCCGGCACCATGACGGCCTCGCTGCGCGAACCGGGACCGTGCTCGGCGTAACGGTCGTGGCCGAAGACCGCCACCATCGCCGTCACCAGCAGGAAGATCAGAACGATCACCGCGGCTGAGGCGAGAATCCAGGGCAGCACCGCGACCACGTGCGGCACCCGAGCGGTCCACCGCGTCCAGCGCGTGCCCGGCATGATCCTCCTCGGTCGGCCCCGTGCCCAGAGACTAGCGACCGTCCAGTACGGATGATCACCGGGGGCCGGGACGCCGGTCAGGGCGCCGGGCAGCCGGTCGGGAAGCCGGTTACCAGGCCGGGACGCCGGCGGCCGGTCACCAGGCCGGGACGCCGGCGGCCGGTCAGCCGGTCCGGATGACGGTGCAGATCGCCGGGCCGTCCTCGGTGCCGCGCAGCAGGTACCGGTAGCGCTCCCCGGGCACCGACCGGCCCTCGCTGTCCAGGAACTCCCACCGCACGGCGACCATGGTCAGCAGGGCCGAGACCGGCTCCACCTCCTCGATCAACGCGTGCGCCGCGACCAGCTCCCGCTCCTGGTAGTCCGGTGCGGCCCCGACGAAGGAGAGCGCGACGGCGGCCATCGTGCTGAACGAGAAGCTGTACGTGTCGGCGACCACCAACCCCGGCAGGGCGTAGCAGCCGGCGATGGCGGGCACGTCGCCGGTGGTGAGCGCCACCCCGTACCGGTCGAAGAAGTCGCTCAGCGTATCGAGGTCGGTGGAGGCTCTCACGGCGTCACCAATTGCCCCCACCGGCCGCCGGCAAACCTTCTCCCGCCATCGGCCACCGACGGACCTCCCGCCGCCGGCGGGCCTCCCGCCACCGACGGACCTCCCGCCACCGACGGGCCTCCCGCCACCGGCGGGCCTCAGCGGGGCGGGACGTGCACCTCGATCTCCACGCCGAGCCGCGCGTCACCGGTCAGGTCGAGGTCGTCACCGCTCCAGAACCGGCCGGGGTCGTACCAGTTCGGTCGACGACCGGCCGGCAGCAACCCCATCGCCTCGTAGGTCACCGCCACCACCTCGGCGCAGTACGCGGTCTCCAGCGCGCGGTCCCCGACCGGCCGCTCGGCCCGCCCGTCGCCCCGGTCCCGTCGACCCGGCACCGGCAGTCGCAGGTGCGGCACCCGTCCCCTGGCCCACCGCAGGGCCAGCTGGGCGGTGGACGGGAACGGGGTGCCGTCGAGCCGGGCCACCGTCCGCAGCACCGCCTGCTCCATCGCCGGGTCGGCCGACGGTTCGAGCTGGCGCAGCCAGGCCCGCTGGCCGTACCGGTTGGCCCAGACGCAGACTGCGTCCCGCAGGTCGTGCAGCTGCACACCGCGCTGGTGGGTGCCGGTCCACATGTCCCGCAGCGACCGCCCCAGCTCGGCGTGCCACATCAGCGGCGGCATGTCGTCCAGCACCACCGCCATGCCGACGTGGTTGACGGGGCTGTTGGTGGTGAACTGGATGGCCCGGTCCGGCACGCTGCGGCCCCGGAACACCCACACGTCACCGGTACGGGTCAGGTCGACGGCCTCGTCCAGGCTGATGCTCATGAGCGTCTACCCTAGGCCGATGCGGCAACGGATGCAGTGGTGGAAGGTCCTCGGCCTGGCGGGTCTCGCGGGGGTCGCCGCGACCGGGGTGGTCGTCGCCCGCGCCGAACGGCGGCGTCGCGCGTACACCCCGGAGGAGATCCGGGACCGGCTGCGCGAGCGGCACGCCCAGGCCGCGAGGTCCGGCGACGACCCGGCCTGACCGTCCCGGGGCGGTCGGTGACCGGTCGACCGCCCGCAGTGTCCACGGTGGTCCCGACGGGGCGGTCGGACGGGCCGTGGACGGTTAGGCTCCCCGGCATGGAAAACGCGGTCGAGCAGCAACCCTTCGTGTTGTCACCGCCCACGGCGCCGGTGGAGCGGCACGGCCGGGTCGACCTGCACCTGCCGGCCGGCCCCGGCCCGCACCCCGTGGTGGTCGTGGTGCACGGCGCTCCGCTGCCGCCGGGCGCGCCGGACCCCCGGGACTGGCTGCTCTACCGGGGCTACGGGGCGCTCCTCGCCGAGCAGGGCCTGGTCGCCGCCCTGCTCAGCTACCGGGTGACCGACCTGGCCGCGCTGCCCGCCACCGCCGACGACATCGCCGGCCTGGTCGAGACCGTCCGGGCCGATCCCCGGGTCGACCCGCAACGGGTGGTGCTCTGGTTCTTCTCCGGCGGGAGCCTGCTGTCGGCCGACTGGCTACGCGCCGCGCCGGCCTGGGTGCGGGGGATCGCGTTGACCTATCCGCTGCTCGTCCCGCTGCCCGGCTGGGAGGTGCCGCCCCGGTTCCTGCCGGTCGACGCCCTCGGTGCCGGCTCGACCACGCCGGTGGTGCTGACCCGGGCCGGGCAGGACCAGCTCCCCGGGTTGCTGGCCGGCATCGCGGCGTTCCTCGACGCCGCCGACCGGGTCGGTCGACCGGTGCGCCTGGTGGAGGTGCCGGACGGCCAGCACGCCTTCGACATCCTGGACCACACGGAGCAGTCCCGCGACGCCGTCCGGGCGGCCCGGGACGCGGTGATCGACCTGATCCGCGCCGACTGAGCCTGATCCGTCACCCACCGCACCGGGTCCGGTAGCCGCCCGGACGTCCGGTTCCGGCCTGAGGTCCGGCCCCGGACAAACCCGTTCGTGCCCGATCGTCCCGTGGCCGGGGCCACCCGCACGGCGGAATCGCCGCCGGGGGCGGGGCGTTGTATCTGGCATACCACCGCCACTCCCCCAGCCGCGGGGACGGCCCCGGAACCCCGATCGCGGAATGCGGTCGCCACCGGGACGGTTATCTACCCCCGGACGCCCGAGCAGGTCCCCCCGATCGCCGGGCGATCCCGCCGAACTTCCGGCGACGCCCCGCCCCCGGTGGGCGTCCGCCACACCCCCGAATGCAGAGGAGCACGCGACCATGCGTACCGATCTGATCCGCAAGACCGCCCTGACCGCTGCCGGCCTCGCCTTCACCACCGGCGCCATCGCCGGCCCGCTGACCGCCGCCTACGCCGCCGAGGCCCGCACCACCGCCCCCGCCTCGGTGCAGGCCGAGCGCCGGCCCGCTGGCGAGCGTGAGCTGACGATGGACTACCAGGCGCAGCCGAACTTCTACTACTGCGGCCCCGCCGCGACCCGCAACGCCCTGTCCGTCCAGGGCAAGAAGATCGACGTCGACGCCATGGCCAAGGAGATGCGGACCACCGAGGACGGCACCGACAGCATCAACGACATCACCCCGGTGCTGAACAAGGAGACCGGCCGCAAGGCGTACGAGAGCACCGAGATCCGCAGCACCAAGGCCGACGACAAGCAGACCGACGAGCTGCGCGCCGACATCGTGCGTGCCGTCGACGACGGCCGGGCCGTGGTGGCCAACATCGCCGGCACCGCCGTGGACACCGACGGCAACGCCCACTCCTTCGAGGGCGGCCACTACATCAGCGTCATCGGCTACCGCGACGGTGGGAAGACCGTGACCATCGGTGACTCGGCCAACCCGGACACCGCGTCCTACCGGATGAGCGTGGACAACCTCGCCGACTGGATCGCCACCCGCGGTTACTCGTCCTGACCCCGTACACCGATCGGGCCGTCCCCACCCGGGGGCGGCCCGATCGTCGTCGGGTGCGCCCGGCCCCCGCGCCCGGCCCGGCGCGGTTCAACGGTCGGTGCCGGCCCGGCGCGGGGTTCAGCGGTCGGTGCCGGCCGCCACCGGTTCCGCCTCGCCGGTGGTCGTCGCCGACTCCAGGCGGCGGGCGCGGCGGCGCAGCCACCAGGTGCTGACCAGCCCGCCGAGCACGGCCAGCACCAGGCCCGCCCAGGAGATGTCCTTGAGCCAGTGCTCGGCCGCCCGCCCGAGGCTGTAGAGCAGGTAGGTCGTGCCGAAGGCCCAGACCAGCCCGCCGGCCGCGTTGGCCACCAGGAACCGCCGGTACGGCACGTGCAGCGCGCCCGCCAGCGGCCCGGCCAGGATGCGCAGCAGGGCCACGAACCGGCCGAAGAAGACCGCCCAGACACCGTGCCGGGCGAAGCTCTGCTCGGCGCGGGCGAGCTGCGCCGGACCCAGGTGCTTCGGGAAACGCCGACCCAGCCGGGCCAGCAGCGGACGGCCGCCCCGGCGACCCACCGCGTAGCCGACGGAGTCCCCGACGATCGCGCCGAACGCCGCCGCCGAGGCGACCCAGTGCGGCTCGACCACCCCGGTGGCGGCCAACAGTGCAGAGCTGACCAGCACGATCTCGCCGGGCAACGGGACACCCATGCTCTCGACGCCGATCACCCCGGCGACGATCAGGTAGACCACGCCCGGAGGAAGCGCTACGAGCCAGTGCTGAACGTCGACCACTACGCACCCCTTCCGACCCGGCCTCGAACCCTACCCGCGCCGGGCGGACCGGGTGGGGCGACTGCGGCCGGGGGGGGTACGGCTCAGTCGGCCGCGAGCAGACCGCGGGCGGCCATGAAGGCACGCAGCGTCTCGGCGTCCCCGGCGGACATCAGCCAGCGGGGGATCACCGTCGCCGGCATCCGGCCCACGTACACGATCCAGAAGTCGCCGACCTCGCGCACCTGCGCCACCCCGTCCCAGGCGATGCCGCCGGACTCCGAGCCGCTGCGCATCATGATGTTGTCGTCGGTGATGTCGTAGCCGCCCTCGACCGCGTAGTCGTCGGAGCGACGTCGGGCCCGCCAGCGCACCCAGGGTGCGTAGAGCATCGACAACAGCCCGCCCACGAGCAGTACCAGCCACAGCGACGAGAACCGGTCGCCCCAGGAGACGAGCAGGCCGGCCGCACCGGCCGCCGCCAGCGCCGCGCCGATGAGGCTGAACCGGCGCAGCCGGACGCTGCTGAGCGCGGCCGCCACCCGCCCCGGGTAGGCGGGGTCGGCCGGGACGTCGAAACGGATGTGCACGGCGGAAACGATAGTGCGGCGCGGCGCTGGTGGCTCAGTCGAGGCAGAACTCGTTGCCCTCGACGTCCTGCATCACCAGGCACGACTCGTTGAACCCGTCGGCGGTCAGCAGGCGTACCCGGGTCGCGCCGAGGGCGACCAGCCGGGCGCACTCGGCCTCCAGCGCGGCCACCCGCTCCTCGCCGACCAGCCCGGTGCCGACCCGCACGTCGAGGTGCAGCCGGTTCTTGACCACCTTGCCCTCGGGCACGCGCTGGAAGAACAGTCGTGGGCCCGTGCCGGTGGGGTCGACGCAGGCGAACGCCGAGCCCTGCCGTTCGGGCGGCAGGGCACTGTCGAACGCGCCCCAGTCGGCGAACCCCGGCGGCGGTGGTGGGACGACGTAACCGAGCACCGCGCACCAGAAGCGGGCGACCCGTTCGGGCTCGGCGCAGTCGAAGGTGACCTGGACCTGCTTGACCGACACCATCGGCACACGGTAGCGGCCGGGTCCGACACGGCCACGTCCGCCGCCCGTCCCGAACCCTGGCACGAGGTTGCGTGAATAGCAAGACGGACGTACGGTTTTGTTGAAGCCGACGAATCGGTGGTAAGTGTTACCTAACCTGGGCGGCGTTCCGCCCGGTGCGACAGACTGCTCAGGACTACTCACGGTCGCTGGTGTGAAGGAGTACGACGTGGCGAGCCTCGACACCTTCGGTGCGAAGACCCAGCTACGCGTCGGAGACGCGAGCTACGAGATTTTCAGGATCAGCCAGGTGCCGGGGCACGACAGACTGCCCTACAGCTTGAAGATCCTGCTGGAGAACCTGCTGCGGACCGAGGACGGCGCGAACATCACCGCCGACCACATCTCCCAGCTCGGCGCGTGGGATCCCACCGCCGACCCGAGCGTGGAGATCCAGTTCACCCCGGCGCGGGTGCTGATGCAGGACTTCACCGGCGTACCGTGCGTGGTCGACCTGGCCACCATGCGCGAGGCGGTCCGCGAGCTGGGCGGCGACGCCACCAAGGTCAACCCGCTCGCGCCGGCCGAGCTGGTCATCGACCACTCGGTCATCGCCGACCTGTTCGGCCGGGAGGACGCCTTCGCCCGCAACGTCGAGCTGGAGTACGAGCGCAACAGGGAGCGCTACCAGTTCCTGCGCTGGGGCCAGAGCGCGTTCAACGAGTTCAAGGTCGTCCCGCCCGGCACCGGCATCGTGCACCAGGTCAACATCGAGTACCTGGCCCGGACGATCATGGAACGCAACGGTCAGGCGTACCCGGACACCGTCGTCGGCACCGACTCGCACACCACCATGGTCAACGGCCTGGGCGTGCTCGGCTGGGGCGTCGGCGGCATCGAGGCCGAGGCCGCGATGCTCGGCCAGCCGGTCAGCATGCTGATCCCCCGGGTCGTCGGCTTCAAGCTGTCCGGCGAGATGCCGGCCGGCACCACCGCCACCGACCTGGTGCTCACCATCACCGAGATGCTGCGCAAGCACGGCGTGGTCGGCAAGTTCGTCGAGTTCTACGGCCCCGGCGTCAGCGCCGTGCCGCTGGCCAACCGGGCCACCATCGGCAACATGTCCCCCGAGTACGGCTCCACCGTCGCGATCTTCCCGATCGACGCCGAGACCGTCCGCTACCTGGAGCTGACCGGCCGGGACGCCGCCCAGGTCGCGCTGGTCGAGGCGTACGCCAAGGAGCAGGGGCTCTGGCACGACCCGGACCACGAGCCGGCGTACTCCGAGCGCCTGGAGCTGGACCTGGGCACCATCGAGCCGTCCCTGGCCGGGCCGAAGCGCCCGCAGGACCGGGTGCCGCTCGGGGCCGCCAAGACGCTGTTCCGCTCGGCGCTGACCGACTACGTCGCCGACGACTCCGCCGGTGAGCGCGACCTCAAGCCCGGTGTGGCCCGCGAGCAGCTCCCCCGGGGCGCGAACGGCCCGGCCGACGAGGCCAGCGCCGAGTCGTTCCCGGCCAGCGACCCGCCGGCCAACCAGTTCAGCGACCCGGCCGACGAGCCGCGCGACCTGGAGACCGCCGCCGTCGGTGCCGGCGGCCGGGCCAGCAACCCGGTCCGGGTCACCGGCAGCGACGGGGTGGAGTACGAGCTGGACCACGGCGCGGTGGTGATCGCCGCGATCACCTCCTGCACCAACACCTCCAACCCGCAGGTGATGATCGGGGCCGCGCTGCTGGCCCGTAACGCCGTCGACAAGGGCCTGAGCCGCAAGCCGTGGGTCAAGACCACGCTCGCCCCCGGCTCCAAGGTCGTCATGGACTACTACGAGCGGGCCGGGCTCACCCCCTACCTCGACAAGCTCGGCTTCAACCTGGTCGGCTACGGCTGCACCACCTGCATCGGCAACTCCGGCCCGCTGCCGGAGGAGGTCTCCGCCGCGGTCAACGAGAACGACCTGGCCGTCGTGTCGGTGCTGTCCGGCAACCGGAACTTCGAGGGCCGGATCAACCCGGACGTCAAGATGAACTACCTGGCGTCCCCGCCGTTGGTGGTGGCGTACGCGCTGGCCGGCACGATGGACATCGACCTGGCCAACGAGCCGCTCGGCGAGGACGCCCAGGGCGAGCCGGTCTACCTGCGCGACATCTGGCCCAACAGCGCCGAGATCCAGGACGTCATCGCCCAGGCGATCGGCGCGACCGGGTTCAGCGCCGCCTACGCCGACGTGTTCGCCGGGGACGAGCGCTGGCAGTCGCTGCCCACCCCGACCGGCGACACCTTCGCCTGGGCGGACGACTCCACCTACGTCCGCAAGCCCCCGTACTTCGAGGGGATGCAGCAGGAGCCGAGCCCGGTCGTCGACATCGCCGGTGCCCGGGTGCTGGCCAAGCTGGGCGACTCGGTGACCACCGACCACATCTCCCCGGCCGGCGCGATCAAGGCCGACTCCCCCGCCGGCCACTACCTCGCCGAGCACGGCGTGCCGCGCCACGAGTTCAACTCGTACGGCTCGCGTCGGGGCAACCACGAGGTGATGATCCGGGGCACCTTCGCCAACATCCGGCTGCGTAACCAGCTGCGACTTCCCGACGCGGGAGCCGCGCTCCCCGAGGGCGGCTTCACCGTCAACCACCTGACCGGCGAGCAGACCACCATCTACGACGCCTCCACCGCCTACCAGGCCGCCGGCGTGCCGCTGGTCATCCTGGCCGGCAAGGAGTACGGCTCCGGCTCGTCGCGGGACTGGGCGGCCAAGGGCACCATGCTGCTGGGCGTCAAGGCGGTCATCGCCGAGTCGTACGAGCGGATCCACCGGTCCAACCTGATCGGCATGGGTGTGCTGCCGTTGCAGTTCCCGGTGGACACCACCGCCGAGTCGCTCGGGCTCACCGGCACGGAGACCTTCTCCGTCACCGGGGTGACCGCGCTCAACGACGGCGACACCCCGCGTACGGTGCGGGTCAGCACCGACACCGGCGTGGAGTTCGACGCCGTGGTCCGGATCGACACCCCCGGTGAGGCGGACTACTACCGGCACGGCGGCATCCTGCAGTACGTGCTGCGTCGCATGATCGCGAGCTGATCCACGGCGTGGAAACGGGCCTCTCCCCCCGCGGGGGGGAGAGGCCCGTTTCGGCACGGTGGCCGCCGGACGGGTCGGGTCAGTGACCGCCGGCCGGGCGACGTCGGGAGTCCCGGGTCTTCATCGCGTGCTCCAACAGGGTGATCAGCACGTCCCGGCCGGACTCCCGCAGCCGGGCGTCGCAGAGCAGCAGCGGCACCTCCGGGTCCAGGTCCAGCGCGGTACGCACCTCGTCCAGGCCGAACCGTCGGGCACCCTCGAAGCAGTTCACCGCCACCACGAACGGCGTGCCCCGCCCCTCGAAGTAGTCGATCGAGGGGAAACAGTCGGCCAGTCGCCGGGTGTCGGCGAGCACCACCGCGCCGAGCGCGCCCACCGCCAGCTCGTCCCAGAGGAACCAGAAGCGGTCCTGCCCCGGCGTGCCGAAGACGTAGAGCACCAGGTCGTCGCTGATGGTGATCCGGCCGAAGTCCATCGCCACCGTGGTGGTGCTCTTGCGTTCCACTCCGGACAGGTCGTCGACGCCGATGCCGGTCTCGGTCAGCACCTCCTCGGTCCGCAGTGGACGGCTCTCGCTCACCGCACCGACCAGTGTCGTCTTGCCCGCCCCGAACCCGCCCGCCACCAGAACCTTGAGCGCGGTGGGCAGCACCCGCGCCCCCGCCGGACGTTCAGAGTGCCCGTAGTCCATTGATCACCGCCTCGTAGATGCTCTCGTCCTTCACACCGGACGGCTCCCGGGGCTCCTGTACCCGAACCAGGTCCCGCGCCACCAGGTCACCGAGGAGCACCCGAACGGTACCCACCGGCAGGTCCAGCCGGGCGGCGACCTCGGCCACCGACTGGATGTGCTGGGTCAGCGCCACTATCGCCACGTGCTCGGGCCCCAGCCCGCCCTCCTCGACGACCGTCGTCCGGGTCGCCGTGACCAGGGAGATCAGGTCGAACGAGCCGGTCACCGGGCGGGCCCGACCCCGGGTCACCGCGTACGGGCGCACCACCGGACCCGCGTGCTCGTCGACCCACCGCTCGTCCTCGGTGTCGCCCTCACCGGCCATCGCGGTCAGTTCCCACCGGAGGGCTGGTCGGCGCCCCGGGCCGGCGACGCCACGTACTTGCCCACCCGGACCACCAGCATCGCCATCTCGTACGCGATCAGGCCGACGTCGGCGTCCGTGCCGGCCAGCACCGCCAGGCAGGCGTTCGGCCCGGCCGCGGTGACAAAGAGGAACGAGGACTCCATCTCGATGATGGTCTGCTGGACCTGCCCGCCACCGAACCGCTTGCCGGCTCCCCGGGCCAGGCTCTGGATGCCGGCGGCCATCGCGGCGAGGTGTTCCCCGTCGTCCCGACCCATGCCCTGGGACGCGGCCATCAGCAGGCCGTCGGTGGAGAGCGCGACAGCGTGCTCGGCCTGCTTCACCCGGCCGACCAGATCGTCCAGCAACCACGTCAGGTCGGCACCCGATGCCGTCGTCTGCCCCACTCGTCGTCCTCTTCCCCGGCGGTTCCGCCGTGCTCGGTTGTCGTACCCGTCGTCGGCGCCGCGTCGGCCGCGACGCCGTCACGTCGCCGCGTCGGCCGCGACGCCGTCACGTCGCCGCGTCGGCCGCGACGCCGTCAGGTCGCCGCGTCGTCTCCGTCGTCCGACCGGTCGCCGGTGCGGCTGCCCTCCAGCAGCCGGGCCGCGTCGGTCCGCCCCCGCCGGGTGCCCGACTGGTAGGCGCTCATCATCTGGCGCACCTGCTCGGGTGCCCGCCGGACCGCGCCACCGGCCCCGGCCTCCCCGCCGGTCGGCAGGGTCCGCAGCTCGGGGGCCAGGTTGGCCTGTCGTACCCGGACCGGCAGGCCCGCGTCGGTCACCGGCCCCTCCACAGTAGGCGACGGCGGACGGTCACCGTCGTCCGCCGTCGGCCCGTCGGGGGTCGGCTGGTCGGCCGGGGTGTGCGGACGGGGGCGGGTCACCGGCAGGCCGGTCGGGACGGTCGGCGCGTGCAGGGCGTCCTGCGAGACCGGCCGCTTGCGGGACCGGGTCGGCAGACCCGCCGGGCTCAGCACCCCGGTCGGCGGCGTCGCGACCGGAGCCACCGGCGGCGCGGCGGCGGGGGCGGCGGCGGTCGGGGCCGGGGCGGCCACAGTCGGGGCCGGAGCTGCCGGGGCCGGGGCCGGGGCGGCGGTGGCCGGGGCGGCCGGGGGTTCAGGGGCGGCCGGACGGCCGGTGACGACCGGCAGCGCGCCGGACGGGCTCGGGTCCGCCGGCACGACCAGCTCCGCCGGGATCAGCACCACGGCGGTGGTCCCCCCGTAGGCCGACTCCTTGAGCTGCACCTTCACCCCGTGCCGCTCGGTCAGCCGGCTCACCACGTACAGCCCCAGCCGGGCGGCGTCGGCCAGGTTCAGCTCGGACCGGTCCGCGATACGGCGGTTGGCGGCGACCAGCTCCTCCCCGGTCAGGCCCAGGCCCCGGTCCTCGATCTCGATGACGAACCCGGCGGTCACCAACCGGCCCCGCACCTCGACGGTGGTCTGCGGCGGGGAGAAGGACAGTCCGTTCTCGATCAGCTCGGCGAGCAGGTGGATCACGTCGCCGACCGCCCGGCCGGCGAGCGCGACCGGCCCGAGCGGCAGCACGTCCACCCGGGTGTAGTCCTCGACCTCGGCGACCGCGCCGCGCACCACGTCCACCATGGGCACGTTGCGCCGCCAGGCCCGGCCCGGGGTGGCCCCGGAGAGCACGATCAGGTTCTCCGCGTTGCGCCGCATCCGGGTGGCCAGGTGGTCGACCCGGAACAGGTCCTCCAGCTCCTCCGCGTCGTCCTCCCGTCGCTCCATCGCGTCGAGCAGGGTGAGCTGGCGGTGCACCAGCGCCTGGGTCCGCCGGGCCAGGCTGAGGAACACCGCCCGGACGTTGCGGCGCAGCTCGGCCTGCTCCACCGCGGTGCGGACCGCGGTCTCCTGGACGGCGTTGAAGGCCCGGCCGAGCTGGCCGATCTCGTCGTCGCCGAAGTCCAGCGGCGGGGCCTCCCGGGCCACGTCGACGTCCTCGCCGTGGCCGAGCCGGTCCACCACGCCGGGCAGCCGTTCGTGGGCCAGCCGCAGCGCGGCGTCCCGCAGCCGGGCGAGCTGACGAACCAGGTTCCGGGCGGTGCTGATCGACACCACGATGGAGGCGATCACGGCGATCAGGCCGAGGCCGGCGGCGAGCACCAGCCGGATGATGACGCCCACCGCGATCGGGGTGGCCTGCTCGATGAGCGCGTCGCCGACGGTCACCCCGAATTCCACCTGGGCCTGCATCGCCGGCCCGACGGTCGACTGCCACTCCTCGGCGGTCAACGGCAGGGCGGTGCCCGACCGGGACTGCTGGATCACCCGGTCCTCCAGCACCCGGAACCGGGCCACCGCGTCCGAGCCGGCGAGCTGGTCGTACCGGACCCGGTCGGCCGGCGACAGCTCGCCGGCCGCCTCCGCGGTCTGGTAACGCTGGGCGCCGACCAGCTGGGCGAAGCGGGCGTACTCGTCGCCGGTCATCCGGCCCGCCGCGAGCACGCCGGTGATCAGGGCATCCTGTTGGGAGATCAGCTCCCGCACCTGGTAGAGGTCGACCAGGGTCTCGCTCTCCGCGGCGATCCGCGCGTCGTCGAGCTGACCGAGCGATCCGTACATCCGCAGCACCGCGGCGAGGATCGCGGTGTACGCGGTGGACGCCTCGGCCCGGTTCACCCCGGCGTCGCGGACCGACTCGCGTACCCCGGTCAGGCCACTCAGGCCGGTCAGCACCTCGTCCACCCGACGCCGGGTGTCCTCCCCGGTGGCCAGCTCCGCCTGCCAGCTACCCACCGAGGTGCCGAAGTCGTCGGCCACCTGGTCGGTACGCTGCCACTGGGTGGTCAACGCGTCGAGTTGCCGCTGGCCGCGCTCGCCCAGGTAGGCGTTGGCGAGCCGGCGCTCGTCCTGGAGGGCGGTGAGCAGCGCCTCCCCCGGGTCGGCCACCCGGCTGTTGAGGGTCTGGACCCAGAGCAGGTTGAAGCCGTCCCGGACGGTGACCCAGGCGGCGAAGGACCAGAGCGCGACGAGCGAGGTGAGCAGGGCGACGATTTTGGTACGCAGACGCGTGCTGCCGGAACCCATCACACCGCCCCCGGGCCGGACCGTGGCCGCCGGACGCCCGACGCGTCACGGCACACCTGAACCCGGCGCACGCTAGCAGCCGGTACCACCATCGCTCAAGCTCAGCTGATCATGGCGACAGCGCCGGGTGCCGCAGCTCCGGCGGTGGTGGTGACGCCCGTGGCCGGTGCCGGCCGACCCTGAACACGGGCGTAGCCGACCCCGCTGTGCCACGCTCATGGACATGGACGACAAGACCATCCTGCACCGGATCTCGGAACTGGTCGACGAGGAGCACCGGCTCCGGTCGACCGCCCAGGCCCACGAGTCCGGCACCGACGACGAGGCCAGGGAACGACTGCACGCGCTGGAGGAGTCCCTGGACCAGTGCTGGGACCTGCTGCGTCGCCGTCGGGCGGCCCGCGAGGCCCACGGCGACCCGGAGGCCCAGGGCGCCCGACCGGTGTCGGAGGTGGAGCGCTACCTCCAGTGAGCACCGGTGCCGCCCCGGACGGTGGGAGTCGTCCGGGGCGGCGCCCGGTCAGCGCACCCCCGCCTCCCGCAGCAGCATCGCGGTCAGCTCGGCCGGGTCGGTGTCGACGGCGGGCAGCCCCCGGGCGGTGAACCAGGCGGCCACCACCCGGACGTCCCGGGCCAGGAACTCCGGCCCCTGCGGGTTGGCCACCACGTCGACCACCTGCGGCAGGTCGATCACGACGAGCTGTCCCGCCCGCACCAGCAGGTTGTACGGCGACAGGTCGCCGTGGGCGTAGCCGGCGCGGGCCAGCACCACCAGGGCGTCGACGAGCTGTGCCCAGAGTGAGCGCAGCTGCGCCGGGTCGGGCCGTACCTGGGCCAGCCGGGGCGCGGCGGTCCCCTCGTCGGGGTCGCCGACGAACTCCAGCATCAGCTCGGTGCCGAGCAGTTGCACCGGGTACGGCACGGCGATCCGCCCGGATGCGGCACCGATCTCCCAGAGCCGGGACAGCGCGGCGAACTCGGCCGCGGCCCACTGGCCGGCGATCAGCTGCCGGCCGAACGCCGTCCGACCGGCCATCGCCCGGTTCTCCCGGGACCGGCGTACCCGGCGGCCTTCCAGGTAACCGGCGTCACGGTGGAAGAGCCGGTGCTGGGCGTCCCGGTACCGCTTGGCGGCCAGCAGGCAGGACCGGTCGGTGTCGGGCACCGCCCGGCGGACGAGGTGGACGTCCGCCTCCTTGCCGGTCTTGAGCACCCCGAGGTCGGTGTCCCGGGCGGCCAGCTCGGTGACCAGCCACGGCGGGTGGGGTTCGGGTCCGTGGACGGCCTCGCCCCAGGAGGACCACTGGTCCGCCGGGTCGGGCTCGTCGTCGGGGGCGGTACGGGCCGGCTGCCGGCCGTACGTCAGGAAGGGTGTCTCGTCGTCGTCGAAGCGGCTCTTGCCGCGGCCCCGGCGCTGCGGCGCCGGGAGGTCGTGGTCACGCACGGTGTCGGTGATCCCTTGATCGAGGCTGATGGAGGCAGGTGGTACGACCCTGCGAAGACGGTCATGACCGACCTCCTCTCCTCGACCGGGCACCGCCCGGCCACGCACGTCCGTGTGGCCCCATGCTGACGGACCCACCCGGCCGGCACCACCGATTTATCCGCCGGCCAGCACCACCGAGACCGCCGCGATCAACGAGTCGACGGTACGGGTGGGGGCGAACCGGGTGTCGGTCCAGCTCCGCCCGCGGTGCAGCCAGACGCTGGGCAGACCGACCGCGGCGGCCCCACCGATGTCCGCCTCCGGGCTGTCCCCCACCACCCACGCGCCGCGCAGCGGCAGCCGGGCCCGCTGGGCGGCCAGCGCGAAGATCCGCGGGTTGGGCTTGCTGACCCCGGCCTCCTCGGAGATCACCCAGTCGGCGACGTACCGGTCCAGGCCGGTCTGCCGGATCTTGGCGTCCTCCAGCCGGACCGACCCGTTGGTGACCACCACCGGTAGCCACCCGGCGTCGTCGGCGATCCGCAGCGCGCAGGCGACCAGCGGGTCCAGCCGGGTGTATCCGACCACCCCGTCGTACAGCTCCTCGACCAGGTCGATGGAGGGGATGCGCAGCGCGTACCGGTCCCGGATGGCGTCGGCGATGTCCCACCGGTCGGTCAGGCCGTCGGCGTCGATGGACAGCAGCCAGTCGATGTCGGTCGCCGGGGCACCGATCTCGGCCAGGAAACCCTCGGCCCAGGCGCGGAACGGCCCGGCCCGGTCGAGCAGGGTGTTGTCCAGGTCGAGCAGGAGCAACGGCACTGAGGCACCTTACGGGAGAGGGGACGGCCGCCGACAGGGCCGAGCTACCCGCCGACGACCGTCGGGCAGCCGGCGGCGGGTGGGTAAGGGGAGGTGACCGGGGCTGTCGGCATCGGCCGATCCTAACCGGACGGGCGTCCTGCAGCCGGGGCGACGGGCAAATAGCAAGCCGTACGTACGGTTTGCCTTGCGGAGGGTCACCTGCGACGATCGACCCGTGCCCAGAGTAAGTCAGGACCAGCTCGACGCGCGCCGGCAGGAGATCCTCGGCGCGGCTCGGGCCTGTTTCGCCCGGCACGGATACGAGGGAGCCACCGTGCGCCGGCTGGAGGAGGCCACCGGGCTGTCCCGGGGTGCCATCTTCCACCACTTCCGCGACAAGGACTCGCTCTTCCTCGCCGTGGCCGAGGACGACGCCGCCGTGATGGTCTCCACGGTCGCCCGCAACGGCCTGGTGCAGGTCATGCGGGACCTGCTGGCCCGCGCGGTCTCCCCGGACACCACCGGGTGGCTGGGCAGCCAGCTGGAGGTGTCCCGCCGGCTGCGCACCGACCCGGCCTTCGCCCGGCGCTGGGCGGAACGCTCCGCCGCCATCGCCGAGGCGACCCGGGACCGGCTCGTCCGGCAGCGCGAGGCCGGGGTGCTCCGCGAGGACATCGACATCGACGTGCTGGCCCAGTTCCTGGAGCTGGCGTACGACGGGCTGGTGCTGCACCTGGCCATGGGGCGGCCCGCCGGTGACCTCGGGCCGGTGCTGGACCTGGTCGAGGAGGCCGTCCGCCGGCACTGACGAGGCCCATGCGCCCGGCCGGGTGGGCGGGCAGGTCTCGGCTCGGTAACTCGCCACCGCCGGCGACGCCGGCGTGGCGGGGCTGCCCCACAATGAGGCCGCGATCCCCCTCCTCGCGCGACAGGAGCAGCCGATGAACATCCTCGCCGCACCGGGCGACACCTGGGGTATCCCCGGCCCGCTCTTCCTCAAGCTCTACCTGATGGTGGCGGTCGTCGCCGTGGTCGGCACGCTGCTGCACCGCCGCCGGACCACCGCCGGTCCCCCCGACGCCGCCGGCATCGACCAGCTCGGGCCCCAGCAGGTCGCCTACCTCAACGGCGGTGACCAGCTCGCCGTCTGGTCGGCGCTCGGTGGCCTGCGGGCGGCCGGCGCGATCGACGTACGGTCGGACCGCCGGTTGATCGCCGCCGGGCCGACCCCGACCGGCGTCACCCCGCTCGACCACGCGATCCGGAACGCCGCCCGCCGGCCGGTCGCCGCCGGGAAGCTGGGGCGGGATCCCGGCGTGGCCCGCGCCCTGGAGCAGCTGCGCCAGGGGTTGGAGCAACACGGCCTGCTGATCGACGCCGACGGGGTCCGGGCGCTGCGTCGAGGGCGCAACCTGCTGCTGGTGCTCCTGGCCCTCGGGGTGGTGCGGCTGGTCGCCGGCCTGGTCAACGGTCGTCCTGTCGGCTGGCTGCTGCTCGCCCTGGCCGGGCTCGGGCTGACGTTCGCCCTGATCGCCCGCACGCCCCGCCGGACCAGGTCGGCGAACACGGCCCTGCGCCACCTGCGCAGCAGCAGCCACCACCTCTCCCCGGACTCCGCCCCGGCCTACGCGACCTACGGCGCGGCCGGCGCGGCGATGGGCGTGGCCCTGTTCGGCACCGCCTCCCTCTACGCGCTCGACCCCGGCTTCGCCGCACAGGCGGCGATCCAGCGGCAGGCGTTGAGTTCCGGCAGCGGCAGCAGCTACTCGGGCACCTCGTGCGGTGGCAGCACCTCGTCCTGTAGCGGCGGCTCGTCCTCCTCCTGCGGCGGCGGCGGCGGAGGGTGCGGCGGCGGAGGGTGCGGCGGATGACCGGCCCGCAGGGGGTGGGCATCGGCTGGCGGCCGGAGATCGCCGGATTCGTCGCCGGGCTACCCGGGCTGCGCTTCGTCGAGGTGGTGGCGGAGTCGGTCGCCCCGGCCGGTCCGCTCCCGCCGGGGCTC
Organism: Micromonospora rifamycinica; assembly: GCF_900090265.1. NCBI lineage: Bacteria > Bacillati > Actinomycetota > Actinomycetes > Micromonosporales > Micromonosporaceae > Micromonospora > Micromonospora rifamycinica. The sequence goes on along the minus strand of NZ_LT607752.1, from coordinate 6,528,290 downwards.
GCCGCGCTCCGGGAGGCCGGCGTCACCGTCGTACCGCACGGGGTGCGGCTCTCCCTCGGCGGTGCCGAACCGGTCGACCCGGCCCGGGTGACGCACCTGGCCCGGGTGGCCGAACTGGTCGAGGCACCGCTGGTCAGCGAGCACATCGCCTTCGTCCGGGCCGGCGGCCTGGAGGCCGGGCACCTGCTGCCGCTGCCGCGCACCCGGGAGGCGGTGGCGGCGGTGGTGGCCAACGTCCGGCGGGCACAGGCGGAGCTGCCGGTGCCGCTGGCGTTGGAGCCGATCGCCGCGCTGTTCGACTGGCCCGACGACGAGCTGGACGAGGCGGACTTCCTCACCGAGATCCTCGACGCCACCGGGGCGGGGCTGCTGCTCGACGTGGCCAACGTCTACGCCAACGCCCGCAACCGGGGTGCGGACCCGCGGCTCCTGCTCGACCGGCTGCCGGTGGAACGGATCTCCTACCTGCACGTGGCCGGCGGGGCGGAGCGCGACGGGCTCTACCACGACACGCACACCGATCCGGTGCCCTCGGAGGTGTTGGCGCTGGTCGGCGCGCTCTGCGCCGGTCGTCGGCCACCCCCGCTGCTGCTGGAACGCGACGGCCACTACCCGCCCGCCGCCACCCTGCGGGCGGAGCTGGACGCCCTCGCCGCCGTGTCCGGCCACCCGGTCGTCACGTGACCGTCCCCCGCCCGGCCGATCCCGGCCCCCCGGCGGCGGGGGCGGCCCCCGCGCCCGGTGCCACCGGACTGGCCGCCCGGCAGGCCGCGCTGGTAGCAGCGCTGGTCGCGGGCGCTCCGGTGCCGGCCGGTTTCGCCACCGACCGGGTCGACGCCGCCCGGACGGCCCTGCTGCGCAAGCGGGCCGGCGAGGTCGCCCGGCACTGGCCGCTGCTCGCCGCCGGCCTCGACGACGCCTGGTGGGCCACCTTCCGCGACTGGGCGGCCGACCGGCCCACCGCCGGTTCGCTGCGCGACGGCTGGGACCTCGCCCGCGAGCTGCGGGACCGCTCGGCGCTCCCCGCGCTCGGCGCGGAGGAGCTGGTCGTCCGGGAGGCCGTCCACCACTACGACGGCCGGCACCCGCCCCGGCACCGCCGGATGCCCGCGTTCGCCCGGGTCGACGGCGCCGTCGCCCTCCAGCTCGCCGGTCGGGTACGCCTGCTGCGGCCGGCCCGCCACTGACCCCACCGGTCCGGATACGGCAGGATCGCGGTATGGATCTCGAACTGACCGGCCGGGTGTACGTGGTGACCGGCGCGTCCCGGGGGCTCGGCTTCGCGACCGCACGGTGCCTGGTCGACGACGGGGCGCGGGTGGTCCTGTCGGCCCGGACACCGGAGCGGGTCGCCGAGGCGGTCGACCGGCTGGGTGGACCCGGGCACGCGATCGGCCTGGTCGCCGACCTGGCCGACCCGGACGCCCCCGAGCGGCTGGTGGCCGCCGCGCACGGGCACTTCGGCCGGCTCGACGGGGCGCTCGTCTCGGTCGGCGGACCACCTCCGGGCACCGCCGCGCAGGTCAGCGACGCGCAGTGGCGGGAGTCCTTCGAGACGGTCTTCCTGGGCACGGTACGCACGGCCCGTACGGTGGCCGCCGCGCTCACCGAGGGCGGGGCGATCGGCCTGGTGCTGTCCACCTCGGTCCGGTCGCCGATCACCGGCCTCGGCATCTCCAACGGCCTGCGGCCCGGCCTGGCCGGGGTGGCCAAGGACCTGGCCGACGAGTACGGCCCGCACGGCGTCCGGGTGCTGGGCCTGCTGCCCGGACGGTTCCTGACCGACCGCAGCCGGGAACTGCTCGGCGACGACGAGGCGGCCCGGTCCCGGGTGGAGGCCGGCATCCCGCTGCGCCGCATCGGCGACCCGGCCGAGTTCGGCCGGGTCGCCGCCTTCCTGCTCTCCCCCGCCGCCGGCTACGTCACCGGGGTCAGCGTGCCGGTCGACGGCGGCGCCCTGCGCAGCCTGTGACCCCGGCCCGCCAGCCCGCCGACCCGACCGCCGGGCCGGCCGGCCGTTCCCGCGAGCCGACCGACCCCAGGCCCGGACCGGCCGACCCCACCGCCGGGCCGGCCGAGACCGGTCCCACCGCCGGTGCGGTCCGGCGTGCCCGCGAACCGGTCGCCTGGCGACCGGACCGGGCGGCGTTGGCCGCGGCAGCCGACCGGACCATCCCGGACGTGCTCGGCCCGGGGCTGACCGTGCTCTTCGTCGGGATCAACCCCGGTCTCTGGTCGGCGGCCACCGGATGGCATTTCGCCCGGCCCGGCAACCGCTTCTGGCCAGCCCTGCACCGGGGCGGCTTCACTCCGCGCCAGCTGCACCCGAGCGAACAGGACACGCTGCCCGGGTACGGGCTGGGCATCACCAACATGGTGGCGCGGGCCAGTGCGCGGGCGGACGAGCTGACCCCGGCGGAGCTGGTGGCCGGCGCGCGGACGCTGACCGACAAGGTGGCCCGGCACCGACCGGCCTGGGTGGCGGTGGTCGGGGTGACCGCGTACCGGATCGGGTTCGCCCGGCCGAAGGCCGGCTTCGGCCCGCAGCCGGAACCGTTGGCCGGCGCGCGGCTCTGGGTGCTGCCCAATCCGAGCGGTCTGAACGCCCACTTCACCCCGCGGACGCTGGGGGCCGCCTTCGGTGAGCTACGCGCGGCCGTCGCCGGTCACCCGCCCCAGGCCGTCGGCTGACGGTCAGAAGTACACCGTCCTGCTCTTCGTGTACGTGGTGTACTGGTTGCCCGGGTAGAAGGTGGATCCGGAGACGGTGATCTGCGCGTTGGAGAATCCGTAGCTGGAGACGAGATCGCCGGTGAAGGTCTCGCAGTTCTGGTAGTAGACGGTGTGGCTGACGCTGGCGGTGCCGCCCTGAATGGTCACCCGGGAACTCGGGTAGGTGCTCTGTCCGCACAGTGTCACCGAGTAACTCGCCTGGGCACTTCCCCCCGTTCCCGTCACCGTTCCGGTGGCCGTGCCGAGGGACTGGGTGTTGTTGTAACCGCCGGTGACCGAGACGGTGAACGGGGCCGTGGCCGCCTGGGCGCTGGCCATCGGGAGCACGGCCACCGCGGCCACTCCGGCGGTGCACGCGGCCAGCAGACGGACGAAGCGGGAAGAACGGACGTGCGGCATGCCTCACTCCAGACATAAAGAGGAAAGTGCGCTCCCGACCGGTGGTCGATGGCATACCAATGGTATGGCAGCCCCCACTCAAAAGCACGCACGAAATTGAATTACATCAATCGTTGAACAATGCGTACTACCGCAATTTCTTACCTCAATGTCATCATTTACACGACACCGGGGACCGGCCGGGGCGACGCACCGCAACCACCGGTCGACAGGTGGACGGGCCTAGTTGGCCACGGCCGGGGGCAGCGCCTCCTGGGCGACGTAGGTGCCCATCGGCACGGTGGTGACGATCGGCTCGGGCTGCTCGACCTCGGCGTGCGGGGCGGGCGAGTCGGCCACGGCGAACTGGGTCCGGTACAGCTCGGCGTAGAGCCCGCCGACCGCGACCAACTCCTCGTGTCGGCCCCGCTCGACGATCCGCCCGTCGTCGAGCACGAGGATCTGGTCGGCGTCCCGGACGGTGGAGAGCCGGTGCGCGATCACCAGCGCGGTCCGCCCGGTCAACGCCACCGACAGGGCGCGCTGCACCGCCGCCTCGCTCTCCGAGTCGAGGTGCGCGGTGGCCTCGTCGAGGATCACGATCGACGGGGCCTTGAGCAGCAGCCGGGCGATGGCGATGCGCTGCTTCTCGCCGCCGGAGAAGCGGTAGCCGCGCTCGCCGACCGTCGTCTCCAGCCCGTCGGGCAGGGACCGCACCAGGTCGGCCACCTGCGCGCCGGCCAGCGCCGTCCAGATCTCGTCGTCGGTGGCGTCCGGCCTGGCGTACCGCAGGTTCTCGGCGATCGTCTCGTGGAACAGGTGGGAGTCCTGGGTGACCACGCCGATCTCGTCGCGCAGCGAGGCGAGGGTGGCGTCCCGGACGTCGACCCCGCTGACCCGCACCTCGCCGTCGGTGACGTCGTAGATCCGGGAGACCAACATGGACAGCGTGGACTTGCCCGCGCCGGACGGCCCGACCAGGGCCACCATCTGCCCCGGCTCGACGCTGAACGAGACGCCCCTGAGCACCGGCTCGTTGGCCGTACGGTCGAGGGTGGCGACCTCCTCCAGCGAGGCCAGCGAGACGTCGGCGGCGGCCGGATAACGGAACCGGACGTCGCGGAACTCCACCCGCCCGGCACCCCGGGGCACCGGCACCGCGTCGGACTTCTCCTCGATGCCGGGACGCAGGTCGAGCACCTCGAAGACCCGGTCGAAGGAGACCAGCGCGCTCATCACGTCCACCCGGACGTTGGACAGCGCGGTCAGCGGACCGTAGAGGCGGGTGAGCAGCAGGGCGAGGGTGACCACGGTGCCGGCGCTGACCGCGCCGGTGACCGCCAGCCAGCCGCCGAGCCCGTAGGTGAGCGCCTGGGCCAGCGAGGCGACCAGCAGCATCGCCACGAAGAAGGTGCGGGAGTACATCGCTGACTGGATGCCGATGTCGCGGACCCGCTCGGCCCGCCCGGCGAACCGGTCGGCCTCCACCTCGGGCGAGCCGAACAGCTTGACCAGCAGCGCGCCGGCCACCCCGAACCGCTCGGTCATCGTGGCGTTCATCTTGGCGTCGAGGTCGTACGACTCCCGGGTGATCTCGGCCAGCCGCTTGCCGACCCGCCGCGCCGGGATCACGAAGATCGGCAGGAGCACCAGGGAGAGCGCGGTGATCTGCCAGGAGAGGGTGAACATCACCCCGGCGGTGAGCACGAGCTGGATGACGTTGCTGACCACCCCGGACAGGGTGGAGGTGAACGCCCGCTGGGCACCCATCACGTCGTTGTTGAGCCGGCTGACCAGGGCACCGGTCTGGGTCCGGGTGAAGAACTGCAGGGGCATCCGCTGCACGTGGTCGTAGACCCGGGTGCGCAGGTCCAGGATGATCCCCTCGCCGATGCGGGCCGAGTACCACCGCTGGGCGAGGGAGAAGAGCGCGTCGGCCACGGCCAGCACCCCGATGATCAGGGCGAACCGGACGACGGTGGCGCCGGCCTCCGGGCCACCCCCGCTGATCGCGTTGATCACGTGGCCGGCGAGCACCGGGGTGGCCACCCCGATCACGGCGGCGATCACCACGGTCACCAGGAAGACGACGATGTCCCGCCGGTACGGGTGCGCGAAGGCCATGATCCGCCGGGCGGTGCCACGCTTGAGCCGGTGCGCGGACACCTCGCCGTCCTGGCGGATCGACCGGAGCATGCTCCAACCCGCCATGTTGCCGCCCGCCATCGGGTTGGACATCGGACACCTCCGCGTCGTGGGCGACACACCGTCGGGTTCGATTCTCCCGACGACTACGACAACCTCGACGGTCACCCGGTGCTTCCCGAGCGGGTCCGCCCGGTCGCCCCGGCCCGCGACCGGCTCCGCCCGGTCATCGCGACCCGCGAGCGGGTCCGCCCGGTCATCGCGACCCGCGACCGGCTCTGCCTGGTCGCCACCGCCCGCTGGCTAGTCGCCCCGGCCCGCGAGGTCGCGCAGCCGGCGGGTCTGCGCCTCGCGCTCGGCCCGCTGCTGATCGGCGTGGGAGCGACCGGCGGCCCCGGCGAGCAGCGCCTTGATCTCCACCACCGCGTCCCGGTTCCCGGCGAGCAGGCCGGCGGTCAGGTCACGGACCGCGTCGTCCAGCTCGGCGTTCGGCACCACCAGATTGGCCAGCCCGATCCGGTCGGCCTCGGCGGCGTCCATCCGCCGGCCGGTGGCGCACAGCTCCAGGGCGCGCGCGTAGCCGACCAGCTCGACCAGCCGCTTCGTACCGGCCAGGTCAGGGACCAGGCCGAGGGTCACCTCGGCCATCGAGAAACGGGCGTCCTCGGCGAGCACCCGCAGGTCACAGGCGAGCGCGAGCTGGAAGCCCGCGCCGATGGCATGGCCCTGCACGGCCGCCACCGAGATCACGTCCGGTCGGTGCAGCCAGGTGAAACCCTGCTGGTAACCGGCGATGCGGTCGGCGCACTCCTGCTCGGGCAGGGTGGACAGCTCGGCGAACGAACCCGGCCCCTGGGCACCGGCCACCGACAGGTCGAGGCCGGCGGAGAACGACCGCCCCTCGCCGCGTACCACCACGACGCGCACGTCGCCGGGCAGGTCCCGGGAGAAGTCGCTCATCGCGCGCCACATCGCCGGGGTCTGGGCATTGAGCACGTCGGGCCGGCACAACGTCACCGTCGCGACCGGCCCGGCACAGTGCAGTCGCACCCCGGCGGTCTCGACGGTCACCGGACCGCCCCGGGTGCACTCATGGACGACGCTGGTGGGCGGGTCACGCCTTCTTGCGACGTCGGGCGCCGCCGCGCTGCCGCAGCTGCACGCCGGACTCGGTGAGCACGCGGTGGATGAACCCGTAGGATCGCCCGGTCGACGCGGCGAGCGCCCGGATGCTCTCCCCACCGGTGTACCGCTTTACCAGGTCCTTGGCGAGCGTCTGACGCTCGGCTCCGACGATCCGGCGACCTTTCTCAGTGCTGGTGGCTGTGCCAGTGGCTGCCATGCTGATTCCTCACGTCCCAGACTGTGCGCTTCGGATACGGTCATACCTATTAGACCGCCTCGAACGATCATGCGCCAGATATCAACTCTTCGCCAACCGACACGCTATGTATTGTCGCCAACCCGATAGAGTGACCCTCCGGACGGTGATCGACCCACCCCGCCGTGCGCAGGCCCCGGGTGGACGGCCCGTAGCCTGCCCGTCGTGACCGACCTGTGGGCCACCGCGAGCGCCGCGACGGCCGTCTTCGCCGCCACCAACCTCGACGACATCGTGGTGCTGACCGTGCTCTTCGTAGCCGCCCGGGGCACCGGACGACCCCGCCGGTGGCAGATCGTGACCGGGCAGTACCTGGGCATCACCGCCCTGGTCGCGGCGGCCGTGGTGGTCGCCGCCGGTCTGCTGGTGCTCCCCGAGCCCTGGACCGGCCTGCTCGGGCTGCTACCGATCGCGCTCGGCGTGCGGGCACTGCGCAGCCGGCCCCGCACCGACGACGACACCCCGCCGCCGGCGGTGGTCGGCGGCCTGCTCGGGGTCGCCGGGGTGACCATCGCCAACGGCGCCGACAACATCGCCGTCTACGTCCCGGTGTTCCGCACCCTCGACCCGGGCGACGGGGTGGTCTACCTGGTGGTCTTCACCGCCCTGGTCGGTGTCTGGTGCGGGGTCGCCGCCCTGCTCGGCGGGCACCGGCGGGTGGTCGACCTGGTCGGGCGGATCGGCCACTGGCTGGTCCCGGCGATCTTCGTCGCCATCGGCCTGGTGATCCTGGTCGGCTCGGGCGTCCCCGGCCGGCTGGTCGACCTCGCCGGCTGACCGTGCCCGGCCCGACCGGCCCTGGTCAGGTCGGCCCTGGTCAGGCCGGTCAGGCTGGCCGACCGGCGCAGATCAGGCCAGCCCGAGGCGGGTCAGGCCAGCTCGACCAGTTCGAGAAGGTCGTCGCTCCAGGCGTCCTCGTCACCGTCGGGGAGCAGGATGGCCCGGTCGGGCTTGAGCGCGAGCACCGCGCCCGGGTCGTGGGTGACCAGCACGATCGCGCCGGGGTAGTTGGCGATGGCGTCGAGCACCTGCTCCCGGCTGACCGGGTCGAGGTTGTTCGTCGGCTCGTCCAGCAGCAGCACGTTGGCGCCGGAGCAGACCAGGGTGGACAGCGCGAGGCGGGTCTTCTCGCCACCGGAGAGCACCCCGGCGGGCTTGTTGACGTCCTCGCCGGAGAAGAGGAACGCACCGAGGATCTTGCGAAGGTCGGTGTCGGACTGCTCGATCGCCGCCGCCCGCATGTTCTCCAGCACCGTCCGCTCCACGTCCAGCGTCTCGTGCTCCTGGGCGTAGTAGCCCAGCCGCAGGCCGTGCCCGGCGTGCACCTCGCCGGTGTCCGGAGGGAGCAGCCCACCGAGCATCCGCAGCAGGGTGGTCTTGCCGGCGCCGTTGAGCCCGAGGATGGCCACCCGGGAGCCGCGGTCGACCGCGACGTTCACGTCGGTGAAGATCTCCAGCGAGCCGTACGACTTGGACAGGCCGGTCGCGGTGAGCGGGGTCTTGCCGCACGGCGCGGGGTTGGGGAAGCGGACCTTCGCCACTTTGTCGGAGACGCGTACCTCCTCCAGCCCCGCGATCAGCTTCTCGGCCCGCCGGGCCATGTTCTGCGCCGCGACGGTCTTGGTGGCCTTGGCCCGCATCTTGTCGGCCTGCGCCATCAACGCGCCGGCCTTCTTCTCGGCGTTGGCCCGCTCCCGGCGACGCCGCCGCTCGTCGGTCTCCCGCGCCTCCTGGTACGCCTTCCAGCCCAGGTTGTAGACGTCGACCACGGAACGGGTCGCGTCCAGGAACCAGACCTTGTTGACCACGGACTCCAGCAGCGAACCATCGTGGGAGATCACGATCAGCCCGCCCTTGTGGTTGGCGAGGAAGCCACGCAGCCAGGTGATGGAGTCGGCGTCGAGGTGGTTGGTGGGCTCGTCGAGCAGCAGGATGCCGCCGCCGTTCTCACCGGCGTCGCGGAACAGGATCCGGGCCAGTTCGATACGGCGGCGCTGACCGCCGGAGAGGGTGCCGATGGTCTGGGCGAGCGCCCGGTCGGGCAGCCCCAGGTTGGCGCAGATCCGGGCGGCCTCGGCCTCGGCGGCGTACCCGCCCAGCGAGGCGAACTGGTCCTCCAGCGCGCCGTAGCGGCGGACGAGCTTGTCGTCGACGCCGTCGGCGAGCCGCTGCTCGATCTCCTTCATCTGGGCCATCAGCACGTCCAGCCCCCGGGCGGAGAGCACCCGGTCCCGCCCGGTTACCTCCAGGTCGCCGGTACGGGGGTCCTGGGGCAGGTAGCCGATGGCGCTGCGCCGGTCGATCTCCCCGCTGTAGGGCTGTCCCTCGCCGGCCAGCACCTTGAGGGTGGTGGTCTTGCCCGCGCCGTTGCGGCCGACCAATCCGATCCGGTCACCCGGCTGCACCCGCAGGGTGGTGTCGGACAGTAGGATCCGGGAACCAGCGCGCAGTTCCAGGCCGGTGACACTGATCATTTCCGGTACTCGCTCTCGGGGTCTGAAGGGCTGACTCAGGGCACGCGAAAGCGCCGGCGGGTCCATGGTTCCCGTCGGCGCGGGGCGATTCAGCCTTCGCAGCGCAGCACCCGACTAGTGTACCGGGCGGCCCGGCGCGCACCGCCCGGATTACCGGGCAAGATCATCGGGTACCGGAAACGCCGTCCGGACCCGTCCGGTACCGCAACCCTCAGACGTGACGAAACGGTGATCGGGGTCAACATGGAGCTGAACGAGAACGCGCGGATCGACACCGGCCAGGTGGACGACCGGCGGGGGTCCGGTGGAGGTGGCGGGGCGGGCATCCCGATCCCCCTGCCGGGCGGCGGTGGGCGCGGCGGCATCGTCGGGCTCATCATCGCCGTGCTGGTGGCCCTGGTGGGTGGCGGGTTCGGGCTGAACGCCATGAACGGTGGCGGCGCCGAGTCGGGCGACAACACGGCGCTGGAGCAGAAGTGTGCGGCCGACGACGCGTTGAAGCAGCTGGACTGCCGCAACACCCTCTACGTCAACTCGATCCAGGCGTACTGGCGTACCGCACTGCCGGAGCGGTTCGGCCAGCAGTACCAGCCGTCCAAGACGGTCTTCTTCAGCCAGGGCGTCAACACCGGCTGCGGCCAGGCCGACTCCGGCGTCGGGCCGTTCTACTGCCCGGCCGACGACCTGGTCTACATCGACCTGACCTTCTACCAGACCCTCGCCGACCAGCTCGGCGCCCAGGGCGAGTTCGCCCAGCCGTACGTGCTCGCCCACGAGTACGGCCACCACGTGCAGGACCTGCTCGGCACCGAGGCGCAGATGCGCCGCCAGCAGCAGCGCGACCCGGGCAGCGCGAACGCCCTCTCGGTCAAGCTGGAGCTCCAGGCCGACTGCTACGCCGGCGCCTGGGCCAAGAACGCCACCGGCACCGCCGACGAGCAGGGGCAGAAGATCTTCAAGAGCATCACCGAGCAGGACATCGCGCAGGCGATCGACACCGCCGAGAAGATCGGCGACGACGCGATCTCCAAGCGGGCCGACCGGCCGGTGAACCCGGAGGAGTTCACGCACGGCTCCTCCGAGCAGCGCAAGCAGTGGTTCACCAAGGGCTACACCACCGGCGACCCGAAGGCCTGCGACACCTTCAGCGGCAGCCTCTGACCGGCACCGCGCCGGCAGCATCGCGGCGGTCGGCCGGGCTCACGCCCGCCGGCCGCCGTCGTCGCTCCCGGCCGGGCTCAGGCCGGGTCGCGGAGCAGGATGTGGACCGCACGGGCGGCGCTGACCGCACCGACCAGCACCGCATGCCGGGGCTCGGGCACGTCGAGCAGCCGCGCGACCCGCCGGGCGGCGAGCGGGGCCAGCCGCCGGTCGGCCAGCACCGTGTCGACGGCCCGCCGGTCGCCACCGCAGACCAGCGCCGCCAACGTCGCCGCCTCCGGCAGCAGCAGCCGTACGGCCAGCTCGGCCGCATCGCCCAGGGCCGCCTTCGCCTGGTTGTCCCGCCGCCGGGCGAACCGCTGCTGGGACCAGCCCCCGGCGGCGGTGCGGCCCTGCACGTACCGGGTGTCCACCTTGGAGGTCAGCAGTTTCTCGCCGAGCGCCACACCGACCGCCACCGCGCCCTTGCGGGCCAGCAACAGGCCGATCCGGCGGGGCGCGGTGGCCGCGTCGACGAACCCCGGCACGTCGTCGACCCGCCGGGACGCGCCGGTGACCTCCCCCGCCGCGTCGTGGGCCTGTGCGGGTTCCCCGGGAGCGCCGCCGTCGGCGCCCGGCGGGAGATGCAGCTCGGCGGTCGTCCCGTCGGGGGCGGTGAGCAGCAGACCGTACCCCTGCGGGGAGACGACGGGCGGACCGTGCCGGTCGGCGAAACCCTCCACCCAGCGGGCGACGCGGGTCGGATCGACCTCGATCCACCGGCCGCCACCGGCCGCGGGTCGACTGCTCACCACCCGACCCTACGGCACGACGGCCGGCGGCCCGACGGACGACCCGACGACCCGACGCCCCGACGCCCCGACGCCCCGACGCCCCGACACCGGACTGTCCGCCGCTAGCGGATGATCGACCCGCCGGGGGCGAAACAGCGGCATCAGCGGCCCGGGACGCCCCTACATCGGCCCCGTTGAGTCGATCACCCCGCCCGGACCAGGGCGGCGTGGACGGCGGCGGGCGCCGCAGCCGGTGCGGGGGCCGCGGACGCGAAACGGGCACGGCACCCGGCTCGGGGTACCGTGCCCGCGCGAGCGGCAGGGGTCAGACGTTGAAGCCGAGGGAGCGGAGCTGGTCCCGACCCTCGTCGGTGATCTTGTCGGGGCCCCACGGCGGCAGCCAGACCCAGTTGATCCGGATGTCGTCGACCAGTCCCCCGCCGGGGCCGGTGGTCAACGCCTGGCGGGCCTGGTCCTCGATCACGTCGGTGAGCGGGCAGGCCGCCGAGGTCAGCGTCATGTCCAGGGTGGCGACGTTCTGGTCGTCCACGTGCACGCCGTACACCAGGCCGAGGTCGACCACGTTGATGCCCAGCTCGGGGTCGACGACGTCCTTCATCGCCTCCTCGATGTCGGCGATGGCCGCCCGGCCACCGGCCGACCCGGCGGCCTCCGTCGTGCCCGCCGACCCGGCGGCCTCCGTCGTGCGGGCGGCCCCCTCGGCGACCGGCGGCGTCACCACGCCGGGCGGCGTGGTGCTGGCGTCGCCGGTCTCCGGCGTCGCCGCGGTAGCGGTGTCCTCGCTCATGCCTCAACCTCCGTCGGGCTCACGCCCACCCCCGCGCGTGCCGCGGCGTCCTTGAACGCCATCCACGGCAGCAGCGCGCACTTGACCCGGGCCGGGTAGCGGGCGACACCCGCGAACGCCACCCCGTCACCGAGTAGTTCCTCGTCCGGCGTGACCTGGCCACGGCCGGACATCAACTCCACGAACCCGGCGTGCACGGCGGCGATCTCCCCCGTGCGCCGGCCGGAGAGCCGGTCGTACAGCACGCTCGCCGACGCCTGACTGATCGAACAGCCCGCGCCGTCGTACGAGATGTCCACCACGACGTCGCCGACGGCGGCCACCCGCACGGTCACCTCGTCACCACAGGTCGGGTTGACGTGGTGCGCCTCGGCCACCTGGGCGGCGGGATCGTCGGCGTCGCGCAGACCGCGTCCCTGCGGACGCTTGTAGTGGTCCAGGATGATCTCCTGGTAGAGCTGGTCCAGCTGCATCAGTCGAAGATCCTCCGCACCTGTTCGAGACCCGCCACCAGGGCGTCGATCTCCTCCGTGGTGGTGTACAGGTAGAACGACGCCCGGGTCATCGCCGGCACCCCGAACCGGGTGCAGACCGGCTTGGCGCAGTGGTGGCCCACCCGCACCTGCACCCCGAGCGAGTCGAGGACCTGCCCGACGTCGTGCGGGTGCACGTCGCCGAGCGCGAACGAGATGGTGCCGCCCCGGCCGACCGGCACCGTCGGACCGAAGATCCGCAGCCCCGGCACGGTGGTGAGAGCGTCCAGCGCGTACGCGGTCAGCTCCTTCTCGTGCCACTGGATCGCCCGCATCCCGACGCCGGTGAGGTAGTCGACCGCCGCGCCGAGCGCGACGGCCTCGGCGATCGGCGGGGTGCCCGCCTCGAACCGGGCCGGCGGCGCGGCGAACGTGGACCGGGCCATCGACACGGTCTCGATCATCGAGCCGCCGCCCATGACCGGAGGCATCGCGGCGAGCAGCTCGCCCCGCCCCCAGAGCACGCCGATGCCGGTCGGCCCGCACATCTTGTGCCCGGTGAAGACGATGAAGTCGGCGTCCAGGTCGACCACGTCCACCGGCAGGTGCGGCACCGACTGCGAGCAGTCGAGCAGCAGCAGCGCCCCTACCTGCCGGACCCGCCGGGTGATCCGGGAGGTGGCGTTGACCGTGCCGAGGATGTTCGAGGTGTGCACCAGCGAGACGATCTTCGTCCGCTCGGTGACCAGCTCGTCCAGCCCCGACTCGTCCAGCCGCCCGGTGTCGGTGACCGGGAACCAGCGCAGGGTCGCGCCGGTCCGCTCGGCCAGCAGCTGCCACGGGACGATGTTCGAGTGGTGCTCCATCTCGGAGATCACGATCTCGTCGCCGGGGCCGAGCCGGAACCGCTCGTCGGCGTCCGCGCGCAGCGAGGCGTTGGAGAAGGCGTACGCCACGATGTTGATCGCCTCGGTGGAGTTCTTGGTGAACACCACCTCGTCCACGCTCGGCGCGTTGACGAACGCGGCGACCTTCGCCCGCGCCCCCTCGTACGCCTCGGTCGCCTCGGTGCCCAGGGTGTGCACCGAGCGCGACACGTTGGCGTTGTGCCTCGCGTAGTGCCCGGTGAGCACGTCGAGCACCTGCCGCGGCTTGTGCGAGGTGTTGGCGCTGTCGAGATAGACCAGCCGGTGCCCGTTGACCTCCCGGTCGAGGATCGGGAAGTCGGCCCGCACCGCGGCCACGTCGAAGCGCGGCACGTCGTCGTACTGCGGCATCCCGTCCGGGATGGCGATGGTGGTCATCTCAGCAGACCCCTGTCCGTGTGAGTTCAGGCCCGCGCCGCGCCGGCCCCGGCGACGTACCGCTCGTAGCCCTCTTCCTCGAGCTTGTCGGCCAGCTCCGGGCCGCCCTGCTCGACGATCCGGCCGGCCACGAAGACGTGCACGAAGTCGGGCTTGATGTAGCGCAGGATGCGGGTGTAGTGGGTGATCAGCAGCAGGCCGGTGTCACCGGTGTCACGGACCCGGTTGACCCCCTCGCTGACCACCCGCAGCGCGTCCACGTCGAGCCCGGAGTCGGTCTCGTCGAGGATGGCGATCTTGGGCTTGAGCAGCTCCAGCTGCACGATCTCGTGCCGCTTCTTCTCGCCGCCGGAGAAGCCCTCGTTGACGTTGCGCTGGGCGAACGCCGGGTCCATCTGGAGCTTCTCCATCGCACCGCGCAGCTCGCCGCCCCAGCTGCGCAGCTTCGGGGCCGCGCCGTCGATGGCGGTCTTGGCGGTGCGCAGGAAGTTCGCCACCGAGACGCCGGGCACCTCGACCGGGTACTGCATGGCCAGGAAGAGGCCGGCACGGGCCCGCTCGTCGACGGTCATCTCCAGCACGTCGACGCCGTCGAGGGTCACCGAGCCGCCGGTGATCTCGTACTTGGGGTGACCGGCGACCGAGTACGCCAGGGTCGACTTGCCGGAGCCGTTCGGCCCCATGATCGCGTGGGTCTCCCCGGACCGGACGGTCAGGTCGACACCGGACAGGATCGGCTTGAGCTCACCCTCGGGCAGCTTGACCGACACCTTCAGGTCGCGGATCTCCAGGGTGCTCATTATCGGGTCACTCCATTGCTCGGCGTCGGGCGGCCGTCGGCGCCCACGGGAAGATAGATGTCGCCGTCGCGTACCTCGACGGCGTAGACGGGGACGGGCTCGGTGGCGGGCAGCCCGCTGGGCTCACCCGTGCGCAGGTCGAACCGGGAACCGTGCAGCCAGCACTCCAGCGTGCAGCCCTCGACCTCGCCCTCGGAGAGGGCCACCGAGGCGTGCGAGCACTCGTCGTGCACGGCGTAGAACCCGCCGTCGGTGCCGTGCACCACGGCGATCTGGGTGCCGTCGACGTCGGCGCTGATCACGGTGCCCTTCGGCACGTCCTCGGTGGAGCAGATCCGGATCATGTCAGGCTCCGGCCCCGACGGCGGTGTCTCCGCCCACGGGTACGGGGCTGGCGAACTCGCTGTTCCCGCTCGCCAGCCGGGCCTCGATCGCGTCCCCAAGGCGCTCACGCAACGCCTCGACCGGGATCTTGTTGATCACCTCGGCGAAGAAGCCCCGGACCACCAGCCGGCGGGCCTCACCCTCCGGGATGCCCCGGGCCATCAGGTAGAACAACTGCTCGTCGTCGAACCGGCCGGTCGCGCTGGCGTGCCCGGCACCGGCGATCTCGCCGGTCTCGATCTCCAGGTTCGGCACCGAGTCCGCCCGCGCGCCGTCGGAGAGCAGCAGGTTCCGGTTGATCTCGTAGGTGTCGGTACCGGTCGCCTCGGCCCGGATCAGCACGTCGCCCACCCAGACGGTGTGCGCCTGCTCGCCCTGCAACGCGCCCCGGTAGCCGACGTGGCTGCGGCAGTCCGGCACGTTGTGGTCGACGAGCTGGCGGTGCTCCAGGTGCTGGCCGCCGTCGGCGAAGTAGACGCCGTACAGCTCGGCCTCGCCGCCCCGGCCGGTGTACTCGACAGTGGTGTACTGGCGGACCAGGTCACCGCCCAGGCTGACCTGGACGTGCGACACCTTGGCGTCTCGGCCGAGCCGGACCTTCAGGTGCTGCGCCTGCACCGCGTCGGCGGCCCAGTCGGCCACCGTGACCAGGGTCAGCTTCGCCCCGTCGGCCACCGCGACCTCGACGTTGTCGGCCAGCGTCGCCGCCCCGACGTGCTCCAGCACCAGCACCACCTCGGCGAACCGCCCCACGTCGACGAACGTGTGCCCGAAGGCCAGCCCGTCGGCGTCCTCGCCGACCACCCGCAGGGTCACCGGCGCGTCGACCACCGCGTCGGCCGCGACCTCGACCAGCAGGGCCTGCCCGGCCCCGCCGTACGCCAGCGCGCTGACCCGGTCGACCGGGGTGAGCACGCTGCCCACCCGGGGGTCGTCCCGGTCTATCCGCCCGACGGTGACGCCGGCCGGCAGGTCGGCGTACTCGTGGCGGACCGTGGCGGTGGCGGCCGGCGCTCCCCCGGTCAGCCCGCGGAGCCGCTTGAGCGGGGTGAAGCGCCACTCCTCCTCCAGCCCCGTCAGGGCCGGGAAGTCGGCGACGTCGTACGAGCGCAGCGCCTGCGACTTGGTGCTCGGCGGCGCGGAAGCCTGGATAGTCATCTCTTCCTTGGTCTGTCTGTCCGTGACGACGGTGTCATTGAGCGGAGGGTGGGTCGGGCCGGTCGCGGGCCGGGCCGCTGCGGGCAGGTCGGTACCCGATGCGGCCCGACGGGCGGCGTCAGCCGACCGCGCCCTCCATCTGGAGTTCGATCAGACGGTTGAGCTCCAGGGCGTACTCCATCGGGAGCTCCTTGGCGATCGGCTCGATGAAGCCCCGCACGATCATCGCCATCGCCTCGTCCTCGCTCAGCCCCCGGCTCATCAGGTAGAAGAGCTGGTCGTCGCTGATCTTGGAAACGGTCGCCTCGTGCCCCATCGACACGTCGTCCTCGCGGATGTCGACGTAGGGGTAGGTGTCCGAGCGGGAGATGGTGTCGACCAGCAGCGCGTCGCACTTGACCGTGCTCCGGCTGTGGTGCGACCCCTCCAGCACCTGCACCAGGCCCCGGTACGAGGTACGGCCGCCGCCCCGGGCGATCGACTTCGACACGATGGTGCTGCTGGTGTGCGGCGCGGCGTGCACCATCTTGGCCCCGGCGTCCTGGTGCTGGCCCTCGCCGGCCATCGCCACCGAGAGCACCTCGCCCTTGGCGTGCTCGCCGGTCATGTAGACCGCCGGGTACTTCATGGTGACCTTGGAGCCGATGTTGCCGTCGACCCACTCCATGGTCGCACCCTCGTGGCAGACGGCCCGCTTGGTGACCAGGTTGTAGACGTTGTTCGACCAGTTCTGGATGGTCGTGTAGCGGCAGCGCGCGTTCTTCTTGACGATGATCTCGACGACCGCGCTGTGCAGCGAGTCGGACGAGTAGAGCGGCGCGGTGCAGCCCTCGACGTAGTGCACGTACGCGCCCTCGTCGACGATGATCAGCGTCCGCTCGAACTGGCCCATGTTCTCGGTGTTGATCCGGAAGTACGCCTGGAGCGGGATCTCCACGTGCACGCCCTTCGGCACGTAGATGAACGAGCCGCCGGACCACACGGAGGTGTTCAGCGCGGCGAACTTGTTGTCGCCGACCGGGATCACCGTGCCGAAGTACTCCTTGAAGATGTCCTCGTGCTCCTTGAGGGCGGTGTCGGTGTCGAGGAAGACGACACCCTGCTCCTCCAGGTCCTCACGGATCTTGTGGTAGACCACCTCGGACTCGTACTGCGCGGCGACCCCGGCGACCAGCCGCTGCTTCTCCGCCTCGGGGATGCCCAGCCGGTCGTAGGTGTTCTTGATGTCCTCCGGCAGGTCCTCCCAGCTGGTGGCCTGCTTCTCGGTGGAGCGCACGAAGTACTTGATGTTGTCGAAGTCGATCCCGGTGAGGTCGGCGCCCCAGGACGGCATCGGCTTGCGGCCGAACAGCCGCAGGCCCTTCAGCCGCAGGTCGAGCATCCAGGCCGGCTCGTTCTTCTTCGCCGAGATGTCCCGCACCACCGCCTCGTTGATGCCGCGCTGGGCCGCGGCCCCGGCGACGTCGGAGTCGGACCAGCCGTACTCGTACCGACCGAGGGCGGCGAGCTGCTCTTCCTGGGTCAGGGGCTGGACGATCTGCTCGGTCATCTATCTGTCCTCACAGTGGTGACGGTGTTACCGGACTGGGCGCGCGGCTGGGTCGGAATGTGCGTGGTGCACACCCCGTCGCCGTGCGCGATGGTGGCCAGGCGCTGCACGTGGGTGCCGACCAGACGGGAGATGACCGCCGTCTCGGCCTCGCACAGCTGGGGGAACTCGGCGGCCACGTGCGCCACCGGGCAGTGGTGCTGGCAGAGCTGCCCGCCGGAGGCGATCGTGGACGCGTTGGCAGCGTAGCCCTCGGCGGTGAGCGCACCGGCGAGCGCCTCGGAACGGGCGAGCGGATCGTCGCCGGCGTCCTCCATGGCGGCCCGGCAGCGGGCCTCCAGCGCGGCGACCTGGTCGGCGGCGAACGCCTCGACGGCGTCGGGGCCACCGTTGCGGGCGATCCACCGCAGCGCGGCGGTGGCCATGTTGTCGTAGTGGTGGGTGCCGCAGCGCACCCGGGCCGCGTCGGTGAGCAGGAAGACCTTCGCCGGTCGGCCCCGACCCCGGCTGCCCCGAACGGTCTGCTCCCGGGCGAGCACGTCGCCGTCGGCCAGCATCGCGTCGAGGTGCCGGCGGATCGCGGCGGGGCTGAGGCCGAGCGCCGAGCCGAGCTGACCGGCCGTGGTCGCCCCCTGCGCCAGCAGCAGCTGGGTCACCCGGTCCCGGGTGGAAAGATCGGTGGACGCGGCCGACGCCGGCTGCGGCGCGGCCCGCCGCCCGACCTCCGGCCCGGCGGCCCGGCCGGCACGCCGGGACCGGGAACCCACCCCGACGGCCGGGGCGGCCGTCGGCGGGTGCCCGGAGAGCGCCGCCGCGTTTTTCACAACGCCAACGTTACGTAATTCGCCGGGGGGCCGCAAACGAGACCCCGGTGATTCCGCCCACCGCAGCGGCGGAGTCACCCGATCGGGCTCCACTACGGTGCGTAGGATTCGCGGCGTGAAGCGATCCGTCCGGTTCCCGGTCCCCGCCGCGCTGGTCCGCCTGCCCGACCGGTATCCGGTCTCGACCACCCTGCTGCGCCGTCTCGCGTACGCCTCGATCGTGGCCAACGTGGCCATCGTGGTGACCGGCGGGGCGGTCCGGCTCACCGCGTCGGGGCTCGGCTGCCCCACCTGGCCCCGGTGCACCGACGGGTCGTACACCACCACGGCCGAGATGGGCGTGCACGGCGTGATCGAGTTCGGCAACCGGCTGCTCACCTTCGCCGTCGGGGCGATCGCCCTGGCCACCCTGCTGGCCGTGCTGGCCCACCGGCCCCGGCGCACCGGGCTGCGTCCGCTGGCCGTCGCCGTGTTCCTCGGCATCCCGGCGCAGGCCGTGCTCGGCGGGATCACCGTGCTGACCAACCTCAACCCGTGGGTGGTCGGGCTGCACTTCCTCGCCTCGATGGCGGTCATCGCGGCGGCCTACGCCCTCTGGCGGCGGGTGGTCGACCCGGACGGCCCGGCGGTGCCGGTCGTGCCCGGGCCGCTGCGCACGCTGGCCCGGCTCACCACCGCGGTCAGCGTCGCGGTGCTGGTCGTCGGGACCTGGGTGACCGGCAGCGGCCCGCACGCCGGCGACCACGGCGCGGCCCGCAACGGGCTGGACCCGGAGACGATCTCCCAGGTGCACGCCGACGGGGTGTTCCTGCTGATCGGCCTCTCCGTCGCCCTGGTCCTGGCGTTACGGGCGGTCGGCGCGACCGGCCCGGCCCGCGCCGCCCTGGTGCTGGTGGCGGTGGAGCTGGGACAGGGCCTGATCGGCTTCGTGCAGTACTTCACCCAGCTGCCCGCCGTGCTGGTCGCCGCGCACATGCTCGGCTCCTGCCTGGTGCTACTGGCCACCCTGGCGGTGCTCTGGTCGACCCGGCAGCGCCGGGGGCTGCCGGCCGGCCCGGCGCGGACCCCGGCCGGAGAGCGGATCCCGGCCACCGTCTGAGCACCCCTCCCCGACCCTCCGCCCCGGCAGGCCCACGCCCGCGCCCGCGGGACCGCGCCGCCAAGATCGCGCTCGAACCACGTTGTAGTGGCATCCTCACCGCGGAAGGCCACTACAACGTGGAAGTAGCAAGATCTTGCCCGGCAGGCCGCGGGACAGCCCGAGCGGAAGGAAAGGCGGCGGCCCGGACCGGCAGGCGTCCGTCAGACGGCCCGACCGGGCACAGGCGCGGCGGCCCGGAAAGGTAGGACGGCCGGGGCGGGGTCAGCGGCGGGCCAGGTGGGTCAGCACCGCGTCGGCGAGACGCTCCGGGGCACCGTCGGCGTGGCCGAGGAACAGCGACGGCTCGGTCAGCTCCAGCTCGATCAGCACGGGTGTGCCGTCCGGCCCCGGGATCAGGTCGACCCGGGCGTAGAGCAGCCGCCGCGACCCGCCCGGCACCTCGGCCAGCACCCGCGCGGCGACGGCCAGCTGCTCGTCGGTGGCGGTGCGCGGGCTGATCCGCTCCGGCTTGTAGAGCCCCTCGACGCCCGGGTCCGGGCCGTCGAGCATCGCGCCCTTGCGGATGGCGTGGCTGAAGGCCAGGCCGTCCGGGCCGGCGAAGAAGAGCAGCGCGGTCTCCCCGACGGTGTCCACCGCCGCCAGGTACGGCTGGACCATGGCGACCCGGCCGGCGGCCGACAGCCGGCGGACGTGCCCGGCGGCCAGTTCCCGGTCCCCCGGGTCGGTCAGGTCGTAGCGGCCGGTGTCCTGGCTGCCGACGCTGACCGCCGGCTTCACCACGTACTCGCCCGGGGTGGCGGGCGGCTCCCAGGGGGTTCCCGGCTCGATCCAGGAGGTCGGCACGGTGGGCGCCCCGGCGTCGGCGAGCGCGCCGAGGTAGCGCTTGTCGGTGTTCCACTCCACCACGTCGGCCGGGTTGACCAGGGTCGGCACCCGCCGCGCCCAGCTGACGAACTCGTCCCGGCGGGGCACGTAGTCCCAGGGCGACCGGAGCACGACCAGGTCGTACCGCTCCCAGTCCACCCCGGGGTCGTCCCAGACGGCGGCCTCGACGGTGACGCCCCGCGCCGCCAGCGGAGCGACCACGAGCCGGTCGTCCGGGTAGAGGTCGGCGAAGCGGGAGCAGGTGACGAGAGCGACCCGGGGTTCCCCCCGGGTCGGCTGGTGGGTCGGGTGGTGGTCCGTCAACGGGACATCGTGCGTCGGGCCATCGACCGCCAGAGGTCGTTGCTCGGCCGCATCTGGTCCATCAGTTCACGCTCCCAGGCGTTCTCGACGGTGACGCCCGCCTGGGCGCACGCCTCCCGGGCGGTCACGGTGTCCTCGGCGAACTGGTCGCCCCACACACCATCCGCACCGACCAGGACGATCCGTGCGCCACGCTTGCCGACGTACTCGATGACCGCCTTCGCGCCGCCGTGTCCGGCGGCGAAGGACCTGAGGCCCGAGACCAGCCCGGTGGGGGCCGGCTCGGCGGTCTGTTCAGCCGTCAGCGTCGTATCGGAACCTTCTGCCATGGGCGAAGCCTAAGCAGACCGGCCCCCCTACGCGCGAGAATCATGAACTATTTGTGATACCAATTACCCGAGGGTTTATCGTAAATACCGGGGGATATTGCCCGGACATGTCGGATAAATGTGGGCGTAATGGTCTGACCGCATCATCCCCGTGCGTCCGGCTTGCCCCAGCTGGTCGCCACCGGAGAAAATCTCACCATCCGGACATGATTTCCGCCGACCGACGGTGGGTCGGGGACGTCGCGCCACCGCCCGAACCCGGCCCGCCCGGCCGGCGCGGACGTTCCGCCCGGACGCCGCCCGCCGACGGGAGACGCCGCACGTCGGCCCGGGAGACGCCGTGCGCCGACCCGGAGACGCCGTGCCGGTCAGAGCAGCGCGTCGAGGGCCACGGCGGCGAAGACGATGGTCAGGTAGGTGGTCGACCAGTGGAACAGACGCATCGGCTTGACCGGCTCGCCCCGGGTCACCCGTCGGCAGAGCCTGTGCGCCTCGACCAGGAAGACCGCGCCCACCACCGCGGTCGGCACCCCGTAGACCGCGCTCATGCCCAGCGGCCACAGCGCCAGCGAGGTCGCCACGGTCAGCCAGGCGAAGACCAGGATCTCGGCGTTGACCCGCCGGGCCGAGGCCACCACGGGCAGCATCGGGATGCCGGCGCGGGCATAGTCGTCCTTGTATTTCATGGCCAGCGGGTAGAAGTGCGGCATCTGCCAGAAGAAGACCACCGCGAACAGCGCCCAGGCCGGCGCCGCCAACGACCCGGTCACCGCGGCCCAGCCGATCAGCACCGGAGCCGCCCCGCACGCCCCGCCCCAGAAGGTGTTCGCCGTCGTGGTCCGCTTGAGCCACAGCGTGTACACCAGGTCGTAGTAGGCGATCGCGGCCAGTGTCAGCGCGGCGGCCAGCAGGTTGGTGAACGTCGCCATCAGCGCGACCGACACCGCCGCCAGCACCAGCCCGAAGACGAGGGCGCTGCGGGGCGAGACGGTGTGCGCCGGCAGCGGACGCCGCTTGGTCCGCCGCATCAACTGGTCGATGTCCCGGTCGATGTAGCAGTTCAGCACGCTCGCCGCACCGGCGGCCAACGAGCCGCCGACCAGCACCACGGCCATCAGCCACAGCGACGGCAGGCCACCGTCGGCGAGCATCATCGCCGGCACCGTGGTCACCAGCAGCAGCTCCACGATGCGGGGCTTGGTGAGCGCCACGTACGCGGACACGATCGCCCGCACGTCCCGCCGGCCCGGCACCGGCTCCCGGGGCACCGCACGCACCGGCGGCTGCCCGGCAGGATTGCTGACGGGGCGCTCGGTGATCATGCTCACGGATTGCCACCTTCCGGCGTCGCCAGGGGAGATTCGGTCCGGCGGAACCCCATCGGGTCCGCACACCGCACCACACACTACGCGCCGTCGTTTTCGCTGCCCGGCCGACCCGACAACGGTGCGGGCCGTCACACCTGACGGGTGACCGAACGATCCGGCCCGCCCGTACGTAACTGCCTGCTGAGATCCCCGGGCGGACGTTTAGACCCGCTCGATAGGGTCACCACTGAGGGTTCCGCCCATCTGCCGAGGAGCACAACCATAGTGGCTGCCAACCGACCCGCACTCAACTGGACCGACCTCGACCGCCGGGCCGTCGACACCGTCCGCGTCCTGGCCATGGATGCCGTGGAGAAATCCGGCAACGGCCACCCCGGCACCGCGATGAGCCTCGCGCCCGCGGCGTACCTGCTGTTCAACCGGGTGATGCGGCACAATCCGGCCGACCCGAACTGGCCCGGCCGGGACCGGTTCGTGCTGTCCGCCGGGCACTCCAGCCTGACGCTCTACATCCAGCTCTTCCTCGCCGGCTACCCGCTGAGCCTGGACGACCTCAAGTCGCTGCGGCAGTGGGGGTCGCTCACCCCGGGCCACCCGGAGCACGGGCACACCCCGGGGGTCGAGACCACCACCGGCCCGCTCGGGCAGGGTCTGGGCAACGCGGTGGGCATGGCGATGGCGGCCCGCCGCGAGCGCGGCCTGTTCGACCCGGAGAGCGAGCCGGGCGCGTCGGTCTTCGACCACCAGATCTGGTGCATCGCCTCCGACGGCGACATCGAGGAGGGCATCAGCCACGAGGCGAGCGCCCTGGCCGGGCACCAGCAGCTCGGCAACCTCACGCTGATCTACGACGACAACGAGATCTCGATCGAGGACGACACCCGGATCGCCAAGAGCGAGGACGTGGCGGCCCGCTACGCGGCGTACGGCTGGCACGTGCAGACCGTCGACTGGCGGGCCGGCGACGCCGACCAGGGCGACTACCACGAGGACGTCGAGGCGCTCTACCAGGCGCTGCTGGCGGCGAAGGCGGAGACCGGCCGGCCCTCGTTCATCGCGCTGCGCACCATCATCGGCTGGCCCGCGCCCAACAAGAAGAACACCGGCAAGATCCACGGCTCGGCGCTCGGGGCCGACGAGGTGAAGGCCACCAAGGAGATCCTCGGCTTCGACCCGCAGCAGAGCTTCCAGGTCGACGAGGACGTGCTCGCCCACGCCCGGGGGGTGCTGACCCGTGGCGGCGAGGCCGAGCAGGCGTGGACCGGCGAGTTCGACGGCTGGGCGCAGGCCAACCCGGAGCGCAAGGCGCTCTACGACCGGATCGCCGGCCGGGTGCTGCCGCAGGGCTGGACGGACGCGCTGCCGGTCTTCCCCGCCGACGCCAAGGGCGTGGCCACCCGGGCCGCCTCCGGCAAGGTGCTGGAGGCGCTCGCCCCGGTGCTGCCGGAGCTGTGGGGCGGCTCGGCCGACCTGGCCGAGAGCAACAACACCACCATGAAGGGCGAGCCGTCGTTCATCCCGGCCGCCCACGCCACCAAGGACTTCCCCGGCCACGAGTACGGCCGCACGCTGCACTTCGGCATCCGTGAGCACGCCATGGGCGCGATCCTCAACGGCATCGCCCTGCACGGCGGCACCCGCCCGTACGGCGGCACCTTCCTGGTGTTCAGCGACTACATGCGCCCCTCGGTACGGCTCGCCGCCCTGATGAAGCTGCCGGTGACGTACGTCTGGACGCACGACTCGATCGGCCTCGGCGAGGACGGCCCGACCCACCAGCCGGTGGAGCACCTGACCGCGCTGCGCGCCATCCCGGGCCTGGACGTGGTCCGGCCGGCCGACGCCAACGAGACCGCCTGGGCCTGGCGGCAGGCGCTGGAGCACACCGACCGGCCGACCGCGCTGGCGCTGAGCCGGCAGCCGCTGCCGACCCTGGACCGGGAGACGTACGCGGGCGCGGAGGGCACCGCCAAGGGCGGCTACGTGCTGGCCGAGGCGTCCAACGGCAAGCCGCAGGTGATCATCGTGGGCACCGGCTCGGAGGTGCAGCTCTGCCTCACCGCCCGGGAGCGGTTGGAGGCCGACGGCACCCCCACCCGGGTCGTCTCGATGCCCTGCCAGGAGTGGTTCTACGAGCAGGACGAGGCGTACCGCGAGTCGGTGCTGCCGCGCGGGGTGCAGGCCCGGGTGAGCGTCGAGGCCGGGATCGGGATGTCCTGGCGGGGCATCGTCGGTGACCTGGGCGAGAGCGTCAGCCTGGAGCACTACGGGGCGAGCGCCCCGCACACCGTGCTGTTCGAGCAGTTCGGCTTCACCCCCGACCGGATCGTCGCCGCCGCGCACGCGGCGCTGACCCGGGTGGGCGACATCACCGGTTTCACGACCGGCAACTGAGGGGAGCGTGGACGACATGACGGACAGACTGGGTGACCTCACCGCCGCCGGAGTGGCGGTCTGGCTCGACGACCTTTCCCGGGTACGGCTGAGCTCCGGCGGGCTGGACCGGCTCCGCCGCGAGCAGCACGTGGCCGGGGTGACCACCAACCCGACCATCTTCGCCAAGGCGCTCAGCGACGCCGACGAGTACAACTGGCAGCTGAAGGACCTCGCCACCCGGGGCATCGAGGTGGAAGAGGCGGTCCGGATGCTCACCACCTACGACGTGCGCTGGGCGTGCGACGTGATGCGGCCGTCGTACGACGGCAGCGCCGGTGTCGACGGCCGGGTCTCCATCGAGGTCGACCCCCGGGTCGCCCACGACACCGACAGGACGGTGGCCGAGGCCAAGGCGCTGTGGTGGCTGGTGGACCGGCCCAACCTCTACATCAAGATCCCGGCGACCGAGGAGGGACTGGCCGCGATCACCGCGACCCTGGCCGAGGGGATCAGCGTCAACGTCACGCTGATCTTCGGGCTGGACCGCTACTCGGCGGTGATGGAGGCGTTCCTCGCCGGCCTGGAGCAGGCGAAGGCCAACGGTCACGACCTGTCCACCATCGGCTCGGTGGCCTCGTTCTTCGTCTCCCGGGTCGACTCCGAGATCGACAAGCAGCTCGACAAGATCGGTTCCGAGGAGGCCAAGGCGCTGCGCGGCAAGGCCGCCGTGGCCAACGCCCAGCTCGCCTACGAGCGCTACACCGAGGTCTTCTCCTCTGACCGGTGGCAGGCGCTGGCCGACGCCGGCGCCCACCCGCAGCGCCCGCTGTGGGCGTCGACCTCGACCAAGAACCCGGACTACCGGGACGTGATCTACGTCGAGGAGCTGATCGCCCCCGGCACCGTCAACACCATGCCGGAGTCGGTGGTCCAGGCGTACGCCGAGCACGGGGAGACCCGGGGCGACACCATCACCGGCGCGTACGACGCCGCCCGGCAGGTCTTCGCCGACCTGGCCGCCGTCGGCATCGACATGGACGCGGTGATCGCCACCCTGGAGCGGGAGGGCGTGGAGAAGTTCGAGGCGAGCTGGAGTGAGCTGCTCGACGGCGTCCGCACGTCGCTGGCCGCCGCGGCGCAGGGCAGCGCTGCCCCGAACGAGGCCGCCAAGGGCAACGCCGAGGCGGCCCAGCGGGCCGGGGGAAACGCGTGACCGACGGCGTAGCCGGCGTCGCGGGGCCGGGCCGCCCCGCGACGCGCCACGTCGGCGTCACCGCGGCACCGGCGGCGACGTGAGTGACCTGCCGACCGGCCCGGCCGACGCCGACGCCGGTCCCGCGGTGCCCGGAGCGGACGTGGTCGAACCGACCGCGTCCGCTCCGGCGCCGGCTGCCCTGTACGCGCAGGGCCTCCCGGTGGCACCATCCGACCGGGACCTTTCGGCGGCCCCCGGCCGTGCTGACGGTGACCGGACGATGGCGGACGTGACGATGGACGACATGCACCAGACGGAGCGAGGAGGCGGCGTGAATCCGCTGCGCGACGCGCAGGACCGAAGGCTCCCCCGGATCCCGGAGCCGTGCGCCCTGGTGATCTTCGGAGTGACCGGTGACCTGGCGCGCAAGAAGCTGCTGCCGGCGGTTTACGACCTGGCCAACCGGGGGCTGCTGCCACCCGGTTTCGTGGTGCTGGGCTTCGCCCGTCGGGACTGGGGCGACGGCGACTTCGAGGCGCTTGCCCACGAGTCGGCGAAGAAGCACGCCCGGACCCCGTGGCGGGAGGAGGTGTGGTCCCGGCTGGCTGGCAACGTCAAGTTCGTCGGTGGGTCGTTCGACGACGACGCCGCCTTCGACAAGCTCGCGGCGACCCTGAACCAGCTGCGCGACAGCCACGGCATCCACGGCAACGCGGCGTTCTACTTCTCCATCCCCCCGACGGCGTTCCCGGTGGTGCTCAAGCAGCTGGCCCGCACCGGCATGGCCGACAACGAGAAGTGCGGCGGCTGGCGGCGGGTGGTGGTGGAGAAGCCGTTCGGCAACGACCTGCCGTCGGCCAAGGAGCTCAACGACCTGGTCGACGACGTGTTCACCCGGCAGGACGTCTTCCGGATCGACCACTACCTGGGCAAGGAGACGGTCCAGAACATCCTCGCCCTGCGCTTCGCCAACAACCTCTTCGAGCCCCTGTGGAACTCGAAGTACGTCGACTCGGTGCAGATCACCATGGCCGAGGACGTCGGCATCGGCTCCCGGGCCGGCTTCTACGACTCGGTCGGCACCGCCCGCGACGTGCTCCAGAACCACCTGCTCCAACTGCTCGCCCTGGTCGCCATGGAGGAGCCCACCAGCTTCGACGCCGACGAGATCCGGGCCGAGAAGCTGAAGGTGCTCAAGGCGATCACCCTGCCGAAGGACGTCGCCCGGGGCACCGTACGCGGCCAGTACCTGCCCGGCTGGGTGGGCGGCGAACGGGCCGTCGGCTACCTCGACGAGGACGGCGTCCCCGGTGACTCCACCACCGAGACGTACGTCGCCGTGGAGCTGGGCATCCAGAACCGCCGCTGGGCGGGGGTGCCGTTCTACATCCGGGCCGGCAAGCGGCTGCCGCGGCGGGTGACCGAGGTGGCCATCATGTTCAAGAAGGCCCCGCACCTGCCGTTCAACGCCGCCGACATGGAGTCGCTGGGCAACAACCAGCTCGTCATCCGGGTGCAGCCGGACGAGGGCGTGGTGCTCAAGTTCGGCTCGAAGGTGCCCGGCACCACCATGGAGGTCCGCGACATCGCGATGGACTTCCAGTACGGCGAGGCGTTCACCGAGTCCAGCCCCGAGGCGTACGAGCGGCTGGTGCTGGACGTGCTGATCGGCGACCGGACGCTCTTCCCGGACGCCTCCGAGGTGGAACAGAGCTGGGCGGTGGTGGACCCGTTGGAACACGCCTGGGAGGGCACCAAGCCGGAGCCGTACCGCTCCGGCGAGTGGGGCCCCCGGGCCGCCGACGAGATGCTGGCCCGTGAGGGCCGCGCCTGGCGGCGGGCGTGAACGGCCACGAGGGCAGCAGGCACAGCGGGCGGACCGGGAGGCACCAGTGATCGGGCTGTGGGACACCACCGGCAACGAGGTGGTCAAGGCACTCGCCGCCGAGCGGCGGAGCGCGGGCGGGGTGGCCAGCGGGATGGCGCTGACCCTGATCGTGGTGGTCGACGAGAAGCGGGTCCGGGACGCGGAGGCGGCGGCCACCATCGCCGCCGCCGCCCACCCCTGCCGGCTGCTCGTGGTCGTCCGCGCCGACGTCGAGCGGGAACGCAACCGGCTGGACGCGGAGATCGTGGTCGGCGGCCGACTGGGGCCGTGCGAGGCGGTGGTGACCCGGATGTACGGCCGGCTCGCCCTGCACGCCGAATCGGTGGTGATGCCGCTGCTGGTGCCGGACGTGCCGGTGGTCACCTGGTGGCACGGCGAGCCACCGGCGGAGATCGCCACCGACTTCCTCGGGGTGGTCGCCGACCGGCGGATCACCGACTGCGCGCAGGCGGCCGACCCGATCGAGGCGCTGCGGGAACGGGCCCGGGACTACGCCCCCGGCGACACCGACCTGGCCTGGACCCGGATCACCCCGTGGCGCACCCTGGTCGCCGGGGCGTTCGACACCACCGAGGCCCGGGTCACCGAGGCGACAGTGGTGGCCCCGCGCCGGGATCCGACGGCGGCGCTGATGCAGGGCTGGCTGGCCGCCCGGCTCGGCATCGAGCCGCAGTGGCAGCACACCGACGACCACCCGCGGATGCGTCAGGTGCAGCTGCGCTGCGCCAACGGCGACGAGCTGACCCTGACCCGGGACGACAGCCTGGCCACGTTCCGGCGTACCGGCCAGGACGACCGGGTGCTGCCGCTGGTGCGTCGCCCGCTCGGTGACGAGCTGGCCGAGGAGCTGCGCCGGCTCGACGCCGACCAGGTCTACGCCGAGGCGCTGGGCGCGGCGGCCGGCCTGTCCGGTCTGGAGCAGCGCCCGTCGCAGCGGGTGCACGTCTGGAAGGACCCGGCCACCGCGCGGCGGGCGGAGGCGGGCGTGAGCACGCACGCCGGCACCAGCGCGGCGTCCTAGACCGTAGGCCGGTGGGCGGTCCTGGCGGGCCGCGCACCGGCCGGTCGGGGCAGCGGCGGGTCGACCACCCGCCCCGGCACGACGCGCTGGTGACAGCCGGCACCCGGCGGGCCGACCGGTCCCGCCACGACGAGCAGGACCGCGCCGAGCGGTCGGGAAAGGCCAAGATGAGTGAGGCGAGTGTCGCCGTGCACGCCGACGCCGACCTGCTGGCGCAGGCGGTGGCGGCCCGGCTGGTGGTGAAGCTGCTCGACGCGCAGGCGGAGCGGGGTGCGGCGTCGATCGTGCTGACCGGCGGTCGGATCGCCGCGGCGGTGCACCGGGCGGTGGTCGCGCTGCCCGCCCACGACGCGGTCGACTGGTCCCGGGTGGACGTCTGGTGGGGCGACGAGCGCTTCCTGCCGGCCGGCGACCCGGAACGCAACGAGACGCAGGCCCGGGCCGCGCTGCTGGACCTGGTGCCGTTGGACCCGGCCCGGGTGCATCCGATGCCGGCCACCGACGGCCCCACCGGTGACGACCCGGAGGCCGGCGCCGCCGCGTACGCCGAGGAGCTGGCGCGGGCGGCCCGGCCCGGTCACGCCGCGCTGCCCCACTTCGACGTGCTGATGCTGGGCGTCGGCGAGGACGGGCACGTGGCGTCGGTCTTCCCCGAGCACCCGGTGCACCACGACAGCCGGCCGGTCAGCGCGGTCCGGGGCAGCCCGAAGCCGCCGCCGGTGCGGACCACCCTCACCCTGCCGTCGATCAACACCGCCGAGGAGGTCTGGCTGGTCGCCAGCGGGGCCGACAAGGCGCGGGCGGTGGGGATGGCGCTGGCCGGAGCCGGCCCGAAGCAGTTGCCGGCGGCCGGGGTGCAGGGCGTCTCGCGGACCCTCTGGCTGCTCGACCGGGCGGCGGCGGCCGACGTGCCGCCCCGACTGCGCAGCCTGCGCTGAGCCCCGGGGCGACCCGGCCGCGCTGAGCCGCAGCGCCCCGGCCCTCCGGACCGGGTAGAGCCGCAGCGACCCGGCGGTGCGGGCCCGGGTCAGCGCGCCCGCGCCGCCGGGGTCGTGTCCGGCCGCTGCGGCGGCGCAGCGGTCGTTCCCGACAGCGGGGCCGTAGTGGTCGTTCCCGACCGTGGGGGCTCCGTGGTCACTCCCGGCCGCGGCGGCGGCGCAACGCGGCCAGTGCCTCGTTCAGCAGCGCCTCCCCCTCCTGGGGGGTGCGGCGCTCCTTCACGTACGCCAGGTGGGTCTTGTAGGGCTCGGGGCGGGTGCGTCCGGGCGGGTTCTGGGCGTCCCGCCCGGCCGGCACGCCGCAGCGCGGGCAGTCCCAGACCGCCGGCTCCTCGGCGTCCAACGCCAACCGGATCTCGGTGGCGTGGTCGTTGCGGCACCAGTAGGTGACCGCGCGGCGGGGGGCCGGTTCGTGCCGTTCGGTGGGACGCTCGGGTGCCGACCCGATTCGTGAACCGCGGATGACGTTGCCACTGGCCACTGTTGCTCGCTCCTGTCGTCGGAGGGAACCCGCCGCCGGAGGCGGGCGACGGGCGACGGGACGGAGAAACAAAACTGCGCGCGGTCCGTGACGGACCGCGCGCAGATTGTACGACCTGATCGAGTCGCTCAGGCCCCGCTGTTGAGCTGGAGCCGGAGCCAGAGGCCGAGCCCGACGATGCAGGCGAACCAGACGATGCTCACCAGGACGGTGTAGCGGTCCAGGTTCTTCTCGGCCACCGACGAGCCGGCCAGGCTGGAGCTGACCCCGCCGCCGAACATGCTCGACAGCCCGCCGCCCTTACCCCGGTGCAGCAGGATGAGCATGGTGAGCAGAACGCTCGTGATGACCAGCAACACGATCAACGTGTATGCGAACCAGATCGGCATGGCTGGGGTCAGTCCTCTCGTTACGATCCTCGCCCGGACAGATCGGGCACGGCGGCACCGACCGGTGGACGGGCGGAGTCAAGAATAGCGAGCGATCAGGCGACCGTGTGCTCCGGGAAGCGGCAGATCTTCGCGAACTCCTCGGCGTCCAGGCTGGCCCCGCCCACCAGCGCCCCGTCCACGTCCGGCTGGGACATGATCGATGCGACGTTGGACGACTTGACCGAGCCGCCGTAGAGGATCCGGACCTGGTCGGCGGTGCCCTGGTCGTAGGTCTCGACCAGCCGCTTGCGGACCTCCCCGCAGACCTCCTGGGCGTCCTCGGGGGTGGCGGTCTTGCCGGTGCCGATCGCCCAGACCGGCTCGTACGCGACCACGACCTGGGTGACCTGCTCGGCGGTGAGCCCCTTGAGGGCGCCGTCGAGCTGGTCGCAGCAGTGCGGCACGTGCCGCAGCTGCTCGCGGATCTCCAGGCCCTCACCGATGCAGAGAATCGGGGTCAGCCCGTTGGCCAGCGCCGCGGCCACCTTGGCATTGACGATCGCGTCGTCCTCGTAGTGGTACTGCCGCCGCTCCGAGTGCCCGACCGTCACGTAGGTGCAGCCCAGCTTGGCCAGCATCGCCCCGGAGATGTCCCCGGTGTACGCGCCGGACTGGTACGGCGAGAGGTCCTGCCCGCCGTAGCCGATGAGCAGCTTGTCGCCGTCCACCGCGGTCTGCACGGTACGCAGGTCGGTGAAGGGCGGCAGGACCACCGTCTCGACGGCGGTGAGCTGCTGCTCGGTGAGGCTCGCGGCCAGCTTCTGCACCAGCAGGTTGGCCTCGAGGTGGTTGAGGTTCATCTTCCAGTTGCCGGCCATCAGCGGCCGGCGGGTGACGCTCGCCATCAGTTCTCCAGGGCCGCGATGCCGGGGAGGGTCTTGCCCTCCAGGTACTCCAGGGAGGCGCCGCCGCCGGTGGAGATGTGACCGAACGACGACTCGTCCAGCCCGAGCGCCCGGACGGCCGCGGCGGAGTCCCCGCCACCGACCACGGTGAACGCGTCGGTCTTGGTGATCGCCTCGGCGACCCCCCGGGTGCCGCCCGCGAACGCCGGCATCTCGAACACGCCCATCGGGCCGTTCCAGAAGACCGTCCTCGCGCCGGACAGCGCGGCGGTGAAGCCGGCCACCGTCTCCGGGCCGATGTCCAGGCCGAGCCGGTGGCTGGGGATGCCGTCGGCGGGCACCGTGTCGTGCGCGGCGTCCGGGGCGAAGGCGTCCGCGGCCACCACGTCGACCGGGAGCAGGATCTTGCCGTCGGCGCGGGCCAGGAGGTTGCCGCAGGTCTCGACCATCTCCTCCTCCAGCAGCGAGGTGCCCACCTCGTGGCCCTGGGCCTTGAGGAAGGTGAAGCACATCCCGCCGCCGATGAGCAGCCGGTCGACCTTCGGCAGCAGCGCCTCGATGACCGCCAGCTTGTCGGAGACCTTGGAACCGCCGAGCACCACCACGTACGGGCGCTCCGGCTCCCCGGTCAGCCGGGACAGCACCTCCACCTCGCGCAGGACCAGCCGGCCCGCGACGTGCGGCAACCGGGCCGGTACGTCGTGGACGCTGGCGTGCTTGCGGTGCACCGCACCGAACGCGTCGTCCACGTACGCCTCGCCGAACGCGGCGAGCTGGTCGGCGAAGGCCCCCCGCTCGGCGTCGTCCTTGCTGGTCTCCCCCTTGTTGAAGCGGAGGTTCTCCAGCAGGGCGACCTGACCGTCGGCCAGCGCGTCCACCGTGGCGCGGGCGGACTCGCCGACGGTGTCGGTGGCGAAGTGCACCGGCGCGTCCAGCAGCTCACCGAGCCGCCCGGCGACCGGGCGGAGGCTGTACTGCGGGTCCGGGGCGCCCTTCGGGCGGCCCAGGTGCGAACAGACCACGACCTTCGCCCCGGCCTGCACCAGCGCGCCCAGGGTGGGCAGGACGGCCCGGATCCGGCCGTCGTCGGTGATCTCCCCGGTCTGCTTGTCGAGCGGGACGTTCAGGTCGGCGCGCACCAGCACGCGCCGACCCGACACCCCCTCGGCGAGCAGGTCGTCGAGGTTGCGGATGCTCACAGAGCTAACTCTCCGTTCGTGACTGCGGGGCTCGCAAGCTCACTCCTCGCACTCACAGCGAGGAACCCACCAGCTTGACCAGGTCGACGATCCGGTTGGAGTAGCCCCACTCGTTGTCGTACCAGCCGACGACCTTGACCTGGTTGCCGATGACCTTGGTCAGCGGCGCGTCGAAGATGCACGACGCCGGGTCGGTGACGATGTCCGACGAGACGATCGGGTCCTCGTTGTAGACCAGGATGCCCTTGAGCGGACCGTCCGCGGCGGCCTTGATCGCGGCGTTGACCTCGTCCACGCTGGTCTCCCGGCCGACCTCGACGGTCAGGTCGGTGGCCGAGCCGGTCGGGATCGGCACCCGCAGCGCGTAACCGTCCAGCTTGCCCTTGAGCACCGGCAGCACCAGCCCGATCGCCTTGGCGGCGCCGGTCGAGGTGGGGACGATGTTCAGCGCGGCGGCGCGGGCCCGACGCAGGTCCTTGTGCGGCGCGTCCTGGAGGTTCTGGTCCTGGGTGTACGCGTGGATCGTGGTCATCAGGCCCTTCTCGATGCCGAAGGTGTCCTGCAGGACCTTCGCCATCGGAGCCAGGCAGTTCGTGGTGCACGACGCGTTCGAGATGATCGTGTGCTTGGCCGGGTCGTACTGGTCGTGGTTGACGCCCATGACGACCGTGACGTCCTCGTTCTTCGCCGGGGCGGAGATGATGACCTTCTTGGCCCCGCCGTCGACGTGCGCCTTGGCCTTGGTGCCGTCGGTGAAGAAACCGGTGGACTCGATGACGACGTCCGCGCCGACCTCGCCCCACGCCAGCTTCGACGGGTCCTTCTCGGCGAACGCCTTGATGGTCTTGCCACCGACGGTGATCTCGTCGGCGGTGGCCTTGACCTCGTGCGGCAGACGACCGAGGATGCTGTCGTACTTGAGCAGGTGGGCGAGCGTCGCGTTGTCGGTCAGGTCGTTCACGGCGACGACCTCGATGTCGGCGCCGGACGCCAGCACGGCCCGGAAGAAGTTACGGCCGATGCGGCCGAAGCCGTTGATGCCAACCCGGATGGTCACAGGTCCCATCTCCTCGCGTTCTGGTCCGCCGACGTCAGAACGGGCCGGCGGAGGTGTGTGCGCCGGCCGGTGAGCCGGCCGTTGACGATTCGTCTCGGCCACCCCGCCACGGTCTGGGAGGACCTGACCGCCTGAGGCGGCGTGCACGGCGAGGAGTGCCTGTGCCGGCCCCCTTGCCGTACCCGTCGACCCTATCCGAGCGTGCCCCGCCGCGATGCGGCGGGTGGTGACCCCGCCGGGTCGACGGCACGGCACGCCCCACCCGCCCGACCCGTGGCACGTCACCCCCGCCGGCCCGTGCCCCGCACGCGCCCGCCGGATGGCGACCCACCGTCCTATCAGACCACGAGCATGTCCGGCGTGACGGCCGCTTCGGTATCCGGGATGCCCAGGTCACGGGCGCGTTTGTCGGCGAGCGCCAGCAGCCGGCGGATCCGCCCGGCGATCGCGTCCTTGGTCAACGGCGGGTCGGCCAGCGCGCCCAGCTCCTCCAGCGACGCCTGCCGGTGCTCCAGCCGCAGCTGACCGGCCGAGGTGAGGTGGTTCGGGGCGTCGTCGGCGAGGATCTCCAGCGCCCGGGTGACCCGGGCGGCGGCGGCCACCGCGGCCCGCGCCGAGCGGCGCAGGTTGGCGTCGTCGAAGTTCGCCAGCCGGTTGGCGGTGGCCCGCACCTCGCGGCGCACCCGGCGCTCCTCCCAGGCCAGCACGCTGGAGTGTGCGCCGATCCGGGTGAGCAGCGCGGCGATCGCGTCGCCGTCCTTGACCACCACCCGGTCCACCCCGCGCACCTCCCGGTTCTTGGCGGTGATGCCGATCCGGCGGGCCGCGCCGACCAGGGCCAGCGCGGACTCCGGCCCGGGGCAGGTGATCTCCAGCGCACTGGAGCGGCCCGGCTCGGTCAACGAGCCGTGCGCCATGAACGCGCCCCGCCAGGCCGACACCGCGCAGCAGACGTTCGCCGCCACCACGTGCGGTGGCAGGCCGCGTACCGGTCGACCCCGGACGTCGAGCAGGCCGGTCTGCCGGGCCAGCGCCTCGCCGTCCTTGACCACCCGGACGATGAAGTGGCTTCCCTTGCGCAGCCCGCCCGAGGCGAGCACGTGGATCTCGCTGGGGTAGCCGTACACCTCGGCGATCTCCCGGCGCAGCCGGCGGGCCACCGCCCCGGTGTCCAGCTCCGCCTCCACCACCACCCGGCCGGAGACGATGTGCAGCCCACCGGCGAAGCGCAGCAGGGCGGCCATCTCCGCCCGCCGGCAGCAGGGCTTGGGCACGTCGACCCGGCTCAGCTCGTCCTTGACCGCAGCCGTCATCGCCATTGTGCGCCCCCTCACGGACCGGTACCGGCGTGTCGCCGGTGATTACGTACGTGCTTAACGATCGGCGCCCAGGACAGGCACCAGTGCGGCAGCCAGGGCGGCCGGATCGTGACGGGGTGTGCCGTCGTCGACGGCGACCGGGGCGAGGACCAACCGGGCACCCAGCGATTCTGCCGCACGCCCGACCGGTTCCGGGTCACCCACCGCTTTGGAGTCGGCCACCACGTAGTCCACGGTGAGTTGCGGAAGGTACCACCGCAGCGCGGCCAGATGGTCGGCCACCGAGAGACCCAGGGTCTCCTGCTCGGCGGCCAGGTTGAGGGTGACCAGCCGGCGGGCCGGGCTGGTCACGATCGCCTCGGCCAGCCCCGGCACCAGCAGGTGCGGCAGCACGCTGGTGTACCAGCTACCCGGCCCGAAGATCAGCCAGTCCGCACCGCCGACCGCGGCCACCGCCTCCGGGCAGGCCACCGGGGCGTCCGGGGTGAGCCGCAGCGCCTCCACCGTGCCGGTGGTCACCGCCACCTGGTGCTGACCACGCACGGTGCGCAGCTCGTCGGGGTGGGCCGGGTCGACCCCGCGTACCTGCGCCTCGATGTCCACCGGCTGGGCGGACATCGGCAGCACCCGGCCGACCGTGCCGAGCATCGCCCCGGCGTGTGCCAGCGCGGCGACCGGGTCGCCGAGCTGCTCCATCAGGCCGCAGAGCACCAGGTTGCCCACCGCGTGCCCGGCCAGCCCGTCCCGGGGGTCGCCGGTGAACCGGTGCTGGAACAGCCCGGCACTGCGCCGGGTGGCCGGATGGTCCCCGGCCAGCGCGACCAGCGCCTGCCGCAGGTCACCCGGGGGCAGGCCGCCGCGTTCGGCCCGCAGCCGGCCGCTGGAACCGCCGTCGTCGCCGACGGTGACCACGGCGGTGATGTCCAGGTCCAGTTCCCCGGCGCAGTGTCGCAGTGCCCGCAGCGAGGCGGACAGGCCGTGCCCACCGCCGAAGGCGACCACCGACGTCGCCGTCATTCCCGCCCCAGGTCCCGGTGCTGCGCGTTGGCGGCCAGCCCCGACTGGCGCAGCCGCTCGGCCAACTCCTCGGCGATCGCCACGCTGCGGTGCTTGCCGCCGGTGCAGCCGACCGCCACCGTCAGGTAGCGCTTGCCCTCCCGCTCGAACCCGGCGGTGGTGGCGTTGACCAGGTCGGCGTACGAGGCGACGAAGGTGTCCGCGCCCTCCTGCCCGAGCACGTACGCGCTGACCGCCGGCTCCCGACCGGTGTGCTCCCGCAGCTCCGGCACCCAGTACGGATTCGGCAGGAACCGGGCGTCGAGCACGAAATCAGCATCCGGCGGCAGGCCGTACTTGAAGCCGAAGGAGAGCACGGTGAGTCGCAGCCGACGGGCGTCCTCGCCGCCGAACAGCTCCTCGACCCGGCGACGGAGCTGGTTGACGTTGAGGTGGCTGGTGTCGATGATCACATCGGCCTGGTCCCGGGCCTCCTCCAGCAGGGCGCGCTCGACGGCGATGCCGTCGGCCAACCGCCCCTCGCCCTGCAACGGGTGCGACCGGCGGACGCTCTCGAACCGCCTGATCAGCACCTCGTCGTCGGCGTCGACGAAGACCACCCGGGGCGAGAAGCCCCGGTCCTTCAGCTCCCGGATCGCCCCGGCCAGGTCGGTGGAGAAGGCCCGCGACCGCACGTCCAGCACCATCGCGGTACGCCGGGCCGCGCCGCCGGCCTTCATCGCCAGCTCGGCCATGTCCAGCATCAGCGCCTGCGGCAGGTTGTCCACCACGTAGTAGCCGACGTTCTCCAGGGCGCGGGCCACCGTGCTGCGGCCACCGCCGGACAGGCCGGTGACCACCACCAGCGTGGTGTCCGACTCCGCCGTGCCGCCCTCGACGTACCCGCCGGCTGTCCGCGCCTCGCTCACCGCTGTTACCCCCGAGTACGTCGCGCCGCGCCCCGGTGGACCGGCCGCGCATGGTCAGTCGACGACTCTATCCCGGCGGACGGCGTCGATCCCCGCACGGCCGATGGCGGGTCGCCCGGCGGCGCGTTCCGGCAGGCAGGGCCTGCCGGACGACGGGACCGTGCCCCGCGTCGGACCGGATGCCCCACGTCGGACCGGATGCCCGGCGACGGCATCGGGTACCCGCCGACGGAACGTGCCGGGCACGGGACCGGGTGCCCGGCGGACCGCACCGGGCGCCGACGGGTCCGCGCCCGGCGACGGGGGTCGGGTGCTGACGGACGGCACCGACCGCCCGCCGACGGGACCGGGTCCGGCGCTCGCCACCCGACTCACCCGATCGCCGCAGGTCCACAGGGGCGGGCCGGGCCAGGAATCCGAACAGCATCCAGAGCATCGTTCGACACTGAGTGGTATGCCTACCTGTCATATTCATGACCCACAGGCATACGACTCCATGGGGAGATGGTCCCCGCCCGAGGCCGATGACGGCGGCCGGCACGGGCCCGGCACGACGAGGCGGCCGGCACGGCACAGGGCCGGCACGGCGAGGCGGTCTAGCTGCCGTCCATGGCGGCGGCGGTGTGGGGGGCGGCCTGGCTGGCCTGTGCCCGTAGCCTGCTCTCCCATGCCGGGTCCGTGGCCGCCCACTCCGCGACCAGCGCCGCCAGCCGGCGGGCGGGCAGCGCACGTGCGAGGTCGGCCAGCTCGGCGATCCGCGGGTCGATCTCCGCCCACGACGGCGGGGTGGCCGCGGAGGACCACGGGAAGCCGTCGGCCAGGGCAGCGGCGGTGAGGGCCACCGCGTGCGGGCACAGGTCGGCATCGGCGGCGCAGTCGCACTCGACGGTGAAGCCGTCCGCGGTGACCCCCACCCAGACCTCGTACGACGGCTGCCCCACCTCGCGGACCAGCCCGGACGCCCCGCCGCCGAGCGGGTGGACCTCCGCCGGCTCGCCGGCGACCGTCAGCCTGTCCGCCGCTGCGCAGACGTCGGCTCCGGCCGCCTCCCGGAGCGCGTCGATGTCGATGCTCACCGCCATCGGGCCATCCAACCGCACCGGATCGACCACGGTGACGTCAGGGGCGGTGCGCCGTCCCCACCACGTCGGCCGCCGGACCGCGCCGCCCACGACGGGCGACGCGACAGCCCCGGGTGAGGGCGGCCGGACGAGCGCCACGAATGCGGGAAGCGCGACCGGCGGCAGGGACAGAACAGCGGCGGGGCACCACAGCAGGCGGAGGCCGGGGCAGGGCGGACCGGCAGCAGGGGGCGTCGTGGAGGGCGTTGTCGGGGCGGGTCCGTAGACTCCCCGGATGGCCTCCCCCACCGAGCTGCGCGCCTCCGACGCCCTCGACGTGCTCCGCCGGGTCTTCGGCTACGACGCCTTCCGGGGCTTCCAGCAGGAGGTCATCGACCACGTGGTGGCCGGCGGGGACGCCCTGGTGCTGATGCCCACCGGTGGCGGCAAGTCGCTGTGCTACCAGGTCCCCGCCCTGGTCCGCGATGGCGTCGCGGTGGTCGTCTCCCCGCTGATCGCCCTCATGCAGGACCAGGTCGACGCGCTGACGGCGGTCGGCGTGCGCGCCGGCTTCCTCAACTCGACGCAGGACTACGCGGCCCGGCGCACGGTCGAGCAGGCGTTCGTCGACGGGGAGCTGGATCTGCTCTACCTCGCCCCCGAGGCGCTGGGCACCCGGGGCGTGCAGCAGCTGCTCGACCGGGGCCGGATCGGCCTGTTCGCCATCGACGAGGCGCACTGCGTGTCCCAGTGGGGGCACGACTTCCGCCCGGACTACCTGGCCCTGTCGATGCTGCACGAGCGGTGGCCGGCGGTGCCCCGGATCGCGCTGACCGCGACCGCCACCAGCGCCACCCGGGCCGAGATCGCCACCCGGCTCCAGCTCACCGGGGCGAAGCACTTCGTGGCGAGCTTCGACCGGCCCAACATCCAGTACCGGATCGTGCCCAAGAAGGAGCCGCGCAAGCAGTTGCTGACCCTGCTGCGCGACGAGCACCCGGGTGACGCCGGGATCGTCTACTGCCTGTCCCGGGCCTCGGTGGACAAGACCGCCGAGTTCCTGGTCGCCAACGGGGTCGCCGCGCTGCCCTACCACGCCGGCCTGGACTCGGGCACCCGCGCCGCCAACCAGCAGCGTTTCCTGCGCGAGGACGGCCTGGTCATGGTCGCCACGATCGCCTTCGGGATGGGCATCGACAAGCCGGACGTCCGGTTCGTGGCCCACCTCGACCTGCCGAAGTCGGTCGAGGGTTACTACCAGGAGACCGGTCGGGCCGGCCGGGACGGCCTGCCGTCGACCGCCTGGCTCGCCTACGGCCTCCAGGACGTGGTGCAGCAGCGCAAGATGATCGAGACGTCCGACGGCGACCTCGCCCACCGGCGTAACCTCGCCACCCACCTGGACGCCATGCTGGCGCTCTGCGAGACGGTCCGCTGCCGGCGGGTGCAGCTGCTCGAATACTTCGGCCAGCCCGGCACGGCCGACTGCGGCAACTGCGACACCTGCCTGACCCCGCCGGAGACCTGGGACGGCACGGTGGCCGCGCAGAAGCTGCTCTCCACCGTCTACCGGCTCGACCGGGAACGCAACCAGCGCTTCGGCGCGGGGCACTGCATCGACATCCTGCTCGGCAAGCAGAACGACAAGATCAGCCAGTACGGCCACGACGCGCTGAGCACCTTCGGCATCGGCACCGAGCTGCGCGAGGCGGAGTGGCGCGGGGTGGTCCGGCAGCTACTCGCCGAGGGGCTGTTGGCGGTCGAGGGCGACTACGGCACGCTGGCGCTCACCGAGGCCAGCACGGAGGTGCTGGGCCGCCGCCGCACGGTCACCATGCGCCGGGAGCCGGAGAAGGTCGCCCCGACCCGGTCGGCCAAGCCGCGCGGCGCGGCGACCGTGGTCGCCGAGCTGTCCCCGGCGGCCGGGTCGCTGTTCGAGCGGCTGCGGGCCTGGCGGGGGGCCACCGCCAAGGAACAGGGCGTGCCCGCGTACGTCATCTTCCACGACGCGACGCTGCGGCAGATCGCCACCGACGCTCCCGCCTCGCTGGCCGAGCTGTCCCGGATCAGCGGCGTCGGCGAGAACAAGCTCGCCAAGTACGGCGAGTCGATCCTCGCCGTCCTCGCCGACCAGCCCTGACCGCCGTCAGTCGGTCGGGGTGGGGGCGGTGGTCTTCGGGTCACCGTCGAGGGCCGCGAGGATCGCCTCGGCGGTACGGCGGCCGACCCCGGGCACCTCGACGATCTCCTCCACGGTGGCCGCGGAGAGCCGTTTGAGCGAACCGAAGTGTTGCAGCAGCGCCTTGCGGCGGACCTCGCCGAGGCCGGGGACGGTGTCCAGGGCCGATTCGGTCATCCGCTTGGAACGCCGCTGCCGGTGGAAGGTGATGGCGAACCGGTGCGCCTCGTCGCGGGCGCGTTGCAGCAGGTATAGCCCCTCGGAGGTGCGCGGCAGGATGACCGGGTAGTCGTCGTCGGGGAGCCAGACCTCCTCCAGCCGCTTGGCCAGCCCGCACAGCGCCACGTCGTCGATGCCCAGCTCGGCCAGCGCCTGGGCCGCCGCCGCCACCTGCGGGGCACCCCCGTCGACGATCACCAGCTGCGGCGGGTACGCGAACCGGCGCGGCCGACCGGTGGCCGGGTCGATGCCGGGGCGGTCGGGGTCGGACGCGGTCTCCTCGCCCAGCTCGCCGGTCTCGGCGCGGGCGTCGAGGTAGCGGGCGAAGCGGCGACGCAGCACCTCGGACATCGCCGACAGGTCGTCGGTGGCCCCCCGGACGATGAACCGGCGGTACTCGCTCTTGCGGGGCAGCCCGTCCTCGAAGACGACCATGCTGGCCACCACGTCCGTGCCCTGGATCTGGGAGACGTCGAAGCACTCGATGCGCAGCGGCGCGGTACGCATCCCGAGCGCCTCGCTGATCTCGTCGAGCGCCTTGCCCCGGGTGGTAAGGTCACCGGCCCGCTTGAGCTTGTGCCGGGCCAGCGCGTCCTTGGCGTTGCGGCCCACCGTCTCCAGCAGGGTCTTCTTGTCGCCCCGCTGGGGCACCCGCAGTGACACCCGGCTGCCCCGACGGGCGCTGAGCCAGTCGGCGAGCGCCTCGGCGTCGGCGGGCAGCTCGGGGACGAGCAGCTCCCGGGGGACGTCCGCCTCGCCCTGCTCACCGCCGTAGACCTGGGTGCAGAAGTGGTGCACCAGGTCGCCGGTGGTCAGCTCCTCGGTCTTCTCCACCACCCAGCCACGCTGGCCGCGGACCCGGCCGTCACGGACGTGGAAGACCTGCACGGCGGCTTCGAGGGGGTCGTCGGCGAAGGCGACCACGTCGGCGTCGGTGCCGTCACCGAGCACCACCGTCTGC
Organism: Micromonospora rifamycinica; assembly: GCF_900090265.1. NCBI lineage: Bacteria > Bacillati > Actinomycetota > Actinomycetes > Micromonosporales > Micromonosporaceae > Micromonospora > Micromonospora rifamycinica. Next base: position 6,486,843 of record NZ_LT607752.1, on the reverse strand, counting down.
TTCTCCATGGCCCGGCGCAGGGCGGCCACGTCGTCGCGTAGCCGGGCCGCCCGCTCGAACTCCAACTGCTCGCTGGCCTCGGTCATCTCGCGTTCGAGGCGGCGCACCATGCTGTCGGTGCGACCGGCCATGAACTCGCAGAAGTTGTCGACGATCGCCCGGTGCGCGTCGGCGGAGACGGTGCCCACGCAGGGCGCGGAGCACTTGCCGATGTAGCCGAGCAGGCAGGGGCGACCCACCTGCCCGGCCCGCTTGAACACCCCGGCGGAGCAGGTGCGGGCGGGGAAGACCCGCAGCAGCAGGTCGAGCGTCTCGCGGATCGCCCAGGCGTGCGAGTACGGCCCGAAGTACCGCACGCCCTTACGCTTCGCACCCCGCATGACCTGCAGCCGCGGGTATTCCTCGTCGAGGGTGACCGCCAGGTACGGGTACGACTTGTCGTCGCGGTACCGGACGTTGAACCGGGGGTCGTACTGCTTGATCCAGGTGAACTCCTGCTGGAGGGCGTCGACCTCGGTGGCGACGGTCATCCAGTCGACCGACTCGGCGGTGGTGACCATCTGCCGGGTCCGCTCGTGCAGACCCAGCAGATCGCCGAAGTAGGAGTTGAGTCGGGCACGCAGGTTCTTGGCCTTGCCGACGTAGATCACCCGGCCGGTGCCGTCCCGGAACCGGTAGACCCCGGGGGACTCGGGGATCGTGCCGGACGCGGGGCGGTAGGTCGAGGGATCAGCCACGGCACCGAGACTAACCGTTACCGCTGACACTCCAGATCACGCCGAGCTGGTCGACCTCGCTGCCGCTGCGGCCGAAGAACCCGGCGAGCCGGCCACCGGGGGGCGCGGTGAGGGTGACCGCCGCCGAGGTGGGCGTGCCGGCGGTGAGGGTACGCCCCTGGTCGGTGCTGAGCCGGGCCGAGAAGATCCGGGTCCGGCCGTCCTTCTGGCCCTGGGTGAGGGTGACCTGGGTGACCCGCTCGCCGGGGGCCAGGGTGAGGCTGCTCTCCGTCCCGCCGGTGCCGCCGTGGCGCAGTTGGCCGCCGTCGGCGAGGTCCACCCCGACGGCGTCGAGCCGGGAGCCGCCGCGCAGGGTGACCCGGGTGACCGCCGGGCCGACCCGGTCGGCGTCGGTGAACGGCGTGCCGTGCGGGCCGCCCCAGGTGTCGCTGGCCCGCAGATCGGGGGCGAGGGTCCAGTCGAACCAGGCGGCGTGCGGGTAGTGGTCGGACAGCGGCCCGCCGGTCGGGGTGAGGAACCGGGCGTGCTCGTTGTGGTAGCGGTCCAGGCTGAGCCGGACCAGCTTGTTCCCCCGGTAGAGGATCTTGTCGACCACCTCGCAGGAGTCCGTCACGTTGGCCTCGTCGCAGAGCAGCGCCGGGTCACCGGCGGCCGGCGGCTGGCCGCCCCGCTCCTGCTGCACCCAGACGTCGGTGAGGCCGTTGGCCGCCACCAGGTCGCGGATGTTGTCGCCGGTACGGGTGTAGCGCACGTTCAGGTCACCCATCAGCACCACCGCGTTGCCGGCCGAGTTCGCCGCGACGTACGCGGAGAGCTGGCTGATGTTGGCGCGCCGGGCGGCCAGGTCGGCGTCGGTGCTGCCGGCGTTCGGGTGGGCGTTGTAGAAGTCGACGTAGACGCCCTCGGCCAGCCGGATGCGGCTGGCGGTGAAGCCCTTCGGGGTGAGGCAGTCGGTGCCGTTGCAGGAGTTCCACTTCACCCGGGCGAAGTCGCTGTACGGGTAGTTCGACAGCGTGTTGAGGCCGCTGCCGAACGGCACGCCCCCGCTGGTCGGGGTCCGGTACGGGTGCTGGTCGGTGGCGTACAGGTCGGCGTGGTAGTTGAAGTCCTCCTGGACGTGCACGATGTCGTACCCGCCGAGCCGTTCGCCGATCGGCCGGGTGTTGGTCGCCGGGTCGCCGCTGGAGATGATGTCGGGCAGGCCGGCGACGTTGTAGGTGAGCACGGAGAACGCGCCCGAGGTGGGGGCGGCGGCGGTCCCGGCGGGGGCAGGGGCGGGGGCGGCCGAGGCGGCGGCCGGCCCGGACGGGGTGAGCGCGACCGCGAGCAGCGTCGCGGACGCGAGCAGACGGACGACCTTCATCGACGATCCAATCTGAGCGGGGGATCGAAGGCTATCCACGCGCACCGACCGGCCCGGTACCACCTGGCGAAGATCCGGCAGCCGCGCGATGGACGTCTTCCGATATCGACCAACGGAGATTACCATCCGGTAACCGAATGTTATTCATATAAAGATCCCCATCCTCATTGGAGGATCACCATGCCCCGTCCCCCCACCGTCCGCCGCCTGCTCGCCGGTCTGACCGCCGGCATCAGCGTCGCCGCCCTGCTCACCGCGACGCCCACCACCCCGGCCGAGGCCGCCGCGCCGCGTACCGCGTTCGCCCCCGAGGACTACTGCCTCGGCGAGTGCGGCGACATCCTGCCGCCCGGCCAGAACGGCAACGCCACCCTGGTCGAGGTGCTCGGCAACCAGACCCTCGGCACCCTGCCCCGGCACTCCGCCGACCAGCTCGGCCGCTACGCCGACCTGGTGTACGGCTACGCCGGGCTGCGCGAGGAACAGATCGGCTCGTTCTTCAACGACGCCTCCTTCGGCGTCCCGCAGGGGCAGGTCGAACGCGACTACTCGCCCCGCTCCGACGTCCGCATCCTGCGGGACAGGGCGACCGGTGTCCCGCACGTCACCGGCACCACCCGGGGCGGCACCATGTACGGCGCGGGCTACGCCGGCGCCGAGGACCGGCTGTTCACCATGGACCTGCTGCGCCACGTCGGCCGGGGCACCCTCACCTCGTTCGCCGGCGGCGCCCCCGGCAACCGGGCGTTGGAGCAGAGCGTCTGGCGCAACTCGCCGTACACCGAGGCGGACCTCCAGGCCCAGGTCGAGGCGCTGCGTACCAAGGGTCCGCGCGGCCAGCAGCTCTACGCCGACGTACAGGAGTACATCGCCGGCATCAACGCCTACATCGGCGTCTGCATGGGCGCCCGCAACTGCCCCGGCGAGTACGTGCTCACCGGCCACCTCGACGCGGTCACCAACGCCGGCGGCCCGGAGCCGTTCCAGCTCACCGACCTGATCGCCATCGCCGGCGTGGTGGGCGGGCTGTTCGGCGGCGGGGGCGGCACCGAGATGCAGTCCGCGCTGGTCCGGATCGCCGCCCGCGCGAAGTACGGCACCACCGAGGGCGACAAGGTGTGGACGGCGTTCCGCAACCAGAACGACCCGGAGACCGTGCTGACCCTGCACGACGGGCAGAGCTTCCCGTACGGCGACGCCTCCCCGGACGCGGCGAGCGTGGTGCTGCCCGACGCCGGCTCCGCCCGGGTCGAGCCGATCTTCACCGACCCGACCGGCTCCGCCGGCAGCACCGCCGCCCCGGCCCGTACCGGCACGAGCGCGTCCGGTGAGCTGGCCGCCGCGCTGTCCGGGCTGACCATCAGCCCGGCGCACCGGGGGATGTCCAACGCGGCGGTGGTCTCCGCCGCCAACTCGGCCACCGGCCACCCGGTCGCGGTCTTCGGCCCGCAGACCGGCTACTTCTCCCCACAGCTGCTGATGGTGCAGGAGTTGCAGGGGCCGGGGATCAGCGCCCGAGGCGCGGCGTTCGCCGGTCTCAACCTCTACGTGCTGCTCGGCCGGGGCCAGGACTACGCCTGGAGCGCCACCTCGTCGATCCACGACATCACCGACAGCTACGCGGTGCCGCTGTGCACCACCGACGGCAGCACCCCGACCCTGGCCGCCGACCACTACCTCTACCGGGGCCAGTGCCTGGCGATGGAGCAGCTCGCCCACGTCAACAAGTGGACGCCGACCCTCGCCGACGGCACCGCCAAGGGGTCGTACAAGCTGGTGGCCTGGCGGACGAAGCTCGGCCTGGTCGCCTGGCGGGCCACCGTCGGCGGTCGGCCGCACGCCTTCACCCAGCTCCGGTCCACCTACCGGCACGAGGCCGACTCGGCGATCGGTTTCCAGATGTTCAACGATCCGGAGCAGATGGGCTCGGCGGACGCCTTCGTCGCCTCGGCCAACAACGTCGAGTACGCCTTCAACTGGTTCTACGTCAACTCCACCGAGTCGGCGTACTTCAACTCCGGGCTGAACCCGGTGCGGGCCGCCGGGTCCAACCCGAACCTGCCGATGAAGGCCGAACCGGCCTACGAGTGGCAGGGCTTCGACCCGGCGACGAACACCGCCGGCTACGCCCCGCTGGCCGCCCACCCCCGGTCGGTCGACCAGGACTACTACGTCAGCTGGAACAACAAGCAGGCCAAGGACTTCGGCGGCGCGGACGGCAACTACAGCTTCGGCGCGGTACACCGGGCCGACCTGCTGGACCGCCCGCTCAAGGCGGGCCTGGCCGCCGGCCGGAAGTACGACCGGGGCTCGCTGACCGCGCTGGTCGAGCAGGCCGGCCTGACCGACCTGCGCGGGGCCGAGGTGCTCGACGAGCTGATCCGGGTGCTGGAGAGCCAGCCCGTCACCGACGCCGCGCTGGCCACCGAGATCAGCCGGCTCAGGGCGTGGCGGCAGGACGGCGCGCTGCGGGTGGAGACGGCGAAGGGGTCGAAGGTCTACCGGCACGCCGAGGCGATCCGCACCTTCGACGCCTGGTGGCCGCTGCTGGTCCGGGGGATGTTCCGCGACCAGCTCGGCCCGGACCTCTACCAGTCGCTGATCAACGCTATCCAGATCAACGAGTCCCCCTCCGGGCACCAGCAGGGCGACAGGTCCAACCTGCCGACCTCGGCCAACGAGGCCCAGTCGCACAAGGGCTCGTCCTTCCAGTACGGCTGGTGGGGCTACGTCGACAAGGACCTGCGCGCGGTGCTCGGCGACCCGGTGCGCGGCGGGCTGGGCCGGGGCTACTGCGGCGCCGGGAACCTGGCCGGCTGCCGGCAGGTGCTGCTGGACACGCTGCGCACGGCGGCGGCCACCCCGGCTGAGCAGGTGTACCCCGGTGACGCGAGCTGCGCCGCCGGTGACCAGTGGTGCGCGGACGCGATCATCCAGTCCCCGCTGGGCGGGATCAAGCACGCCACCATCGCCTGGCAGAACCGGCCCACCTTCCAGCAGGTGGTCTCGTTCCCGTCCCGGCGGGGTGACGACCTGACCAACCTGGCCGCCGGTCGGCCGGTCAGCGCGTCGGGCAGCGAGCTGTTCTTCGGGGCGGCCAAGGCCGTCGACTCCGACCTGGGCACCCGCTGGGCGAGCAGCTGGGCGGACGACCAGTGGCTCACCGTCGACCTCGGGTCGGCCCGCCAGGTGGGCCGGGTGACCCTGGCCTGGGAGTCGGCGTACGCCCGGTCGTACCGGATCGAGGTGTCGAACGACGGGTCGACCTGGCGGACGGTCTGGTCGACCACGGCCGGCGACGGCGGCACCGACGTGGCGGCCTTCCCCACCACGACCGCCCGGTACGTCCGGATGCACGGAGTGACCCGGGCCACCTCGTACGGCTACTCCCTCTGGGAGATGGCGGTGTACGCGCACTGAGCCGACGGTGCCGGCCGGCGCGGCGGGTCACCCCCGCCGCGCCGGCCGGCACCGGTCAGGCCAGCACGATCTGGTCTCCCTCGACCTTAATCTGCTTGGCGGCCAGCGGGGTGGTCGCCGGGCCGCTCTTCGCCGCGCCGTCGGTGATGGCGAACGCGCTGTTGTGGCAGGTGCAGTTGATCGTCCCGCCGTCGACGTTCGACACCGGGCAGCCCTGGTGGGTGCAGATCGGGTCGAACGCCTTGAACTGCCCCGCCGTCGGCTGGGTGATCACCACTCCCTGCGCGGCGTAGACCTGCCCGCCCCCCACCGGGATGTCGGCGGTCTTGGCGACGACAGTGCCCGGCCCGCCACCGGCGTTGGACGCGGCCGGCGCACCGCTGCTGGCCGTACCGCCGGTCGGTTCGTCACCGGAATCGTCGCCGCAGGCGGTCAGGAGCACCGACGCCCCCACCGCACCCGCCCCGGCCAGCAGGGCGCGTCGGGTCTGCTTCCCGGCCCCGGTCAGCGCCTGATCGTCGTTCATCTCCGGCCCTTCTCTCCACTGCCGTTACCAGAATCGTCGGCCCTCGCGGCCGTACCTGAGCACACGCACCACGGTGTCCCGGCGGTTCACCCCCGCCCGCCGGCACCCGTCGGACGGCTGACGATAGCGGACGGCTGCACGGCCCGGGGATCGGATTGCCGGTCCCCGGGCCGGGTCCGCCGTCGGCTCAGCGCGCCCCGGCCGGCACCTTGCGGGTCCGCGCCTTCGGCGTCGCGCCGTTGGCCCTGGCCGCCCGGGTCGACGCCGCCTTGGCGCCCCGGGCCTCCCCGTCGAGCTTGAGCACCGACCGCAGGAACTGGCCGGTGTGGCTCTCGGCGACCTCGGCGACCTCCTCCGGGGTGCCGGTGGCCAGCACCGTGCCGCCCCGGTGGCCGCCCTCCGGACCCATGTCGATCAGCCAGTCGGCCGTCTTGATCACGTCGAGGTTGTGCTCGATGGTGATCACCGTGTTGCCCTTGTCGACCAGCCCCTCCAGCACCAGCAGCAGCTTGCGGATGTCCTCGAAGTGCAGGCCGGTGGTGGGCTCGTCGAGCACGTAGACCGTCCGGCCGGTGGACCGCTTCTGCAACTCGGCGGCCAGCTTGACCCGCTGCGCCTCACCGCCGGAGAGCGTCGGCGCGGACTGGCCCAGCCGTACGTAGCCCAGGCCCACGTCGTTGAGCGTCCGCAGGTGCCGGTGGATGGCCGGGATGGCGGAGAAGAACTCGGCCGCCTCCTCGATCGGCATCTCCAGGACGTCGGAGACGGTCTTGCCCTTGTAGTGCACCTCCAGGGTCTCCCGGTTGTACCGGGCGCCCTTGCACACCTCGCACGGGACGTAGACGTCCGGCAGGAAGTTCATCTCGATCTTGATGGTGCCGTCGCCGGAGCACGCCTCGCAGCGCCCCCCCTTGACGTTGAACGAGAACCGGCCCGGCCCGTACCCCCGGACCTTGGCCTCGGTGGTCTCGGCGAACAGCTTGCGCACGTGGTCCCAGACCCCGGTGTAGGTGGCCGGGTTGGAGCGCGGCGTCCGGCCGATCGGCGACTGGTCGACGCCGACCACCTTGTCGACGTGCTCCAGCCCGGAGACCCGGGTGTGCCGGCCGGGCACCAGCCGGGCACCGTTGATCTGGTTGGCCAGCACCGCGTACAGGATGTCGTTGACCAGCGTCGACTTGCCCGAGCCGGAGACGCCGGTGACCGCGATGAGCTGGCCGAGCGGGAACGGCACGGTCAGGTTGCGCAGGTTGTGCTCGCGCGCCCCGTGCACCACCAGCTCCCGCTCCGGCGTCTGCGGCCGGCGTCGCTTCGGCGTCGGGATCTCCCGCCGACCCGACAGGTACGCCCCGGTCACCGACTCGGGATTGTCCAGCAGCGCCGGCACCGAACCGCTGTGCACGATCCGGCCGCCGTGCTCGCCCGCGCCGGGCCCGATGTCGACGATCCAGTCGGCGACCCGGATGGTGTCCTCGTCGTGCTCGACCACGATCAGCGTGTTGCCCAGGCCGCGCAGCCGCAGCAGGGTCTCGATCAGCCGGTGGTTGTCCCGCTGGTGCAGGCCGATGGACGGCTCGTCGAGCACGTAGAGCACGCCGACCAGGCCGGACCCGATCTGGGTGGCCAGCCGGATACGCTGCGCCTCGCCGCCGGACAGGGTGCCGGCCGCCCGGTCCAGGGAGAGGTAGTCCAAGCCGACGTCGAGCAGGAACCGCAACCGGGCGTTGATCTCCTTGAGCACCCGCTCGGCGATCATCTTCTGCCGGTCGGTCAGCGCGATACCGGCGAGCAGCTCGGCCGCCTCGCCCACCGACAGGTTGCAGACCTCGGCGATGCTCTTGCCGGCGATGGTGACCGCCAGCACCTCGGGCTTCAGCCGGGTGCCGCCGCAGGCCGCGCACGGCACGTCGCGCATGTAGCCCTCGTACTTGTCCCGCGACCACTCGCTCTCGGTGTCGGTGTGCCGGCGCTCGATCCACTGCACCACACCCTCGAAACCGGTGTAGTAGGAGCGCTCCCGGCCGAACTTGTTGCGGTAGCGCACGTGCACCTGGTCGTCGGAGCCGTGCAGGATCGTCTTCTGCGCCCGCGCCGGCAGCGCCCGCCACGGGGTGTCGACGTCGAAGTGCTGGCTCTCGCCCAGCGCCTCCAGCAGCCGCAGGAAGTACTCCAGGTTGTGCCCGGTGGACCAGGGCTGCAACGCGCCCTCGCGCAGGGTGCGCTCCGGGTCGGGGACGACCAGATCCGGATCGACCTCCTTCTTGGTGCCCAGGCCGGTGCACTCCGGGCAGGCCCCGTAGGGCGCGTTGAACGAGAAGACCCGGGGTTCCAGGTCCTCGATCGCCAACGGGTGGTCGTTCGGGCAGGCCAGGTGCTCGGAGTAGCGACGCTCCCGGGCCGGGTCGTCCTCGGCGAGGTCGACGAAGTCGAGCAGCACCAGGCCGTCGGAGAGGCCGAGCGCGGCCTCCACCGAGTCGGTCAGCCGCTGCTTGGCGCTCGCCTTGACGCTGAGCCGGTCGATCACCACCTCGATGGTGTGCTTCTCCTGCTTCTTGAGCTTCGGCGGCTCGGTCAGCGGATGCACCACCCCGTCGACCCGGGCGCGGGCGTAGCCCTTGGCCTGGAGTTCGGCGAAGAGGTCGACGTACTCGCCCTTGCGGCCCCGGACCACCGGGGCGAGGACCATGAACCGGGTGCCCTCGGCCATCGCCAGCACCCGGTCGACGATCTGCTGCGGGCTCTGCCGGGAGATCCGCTCGCCGCAGACCGGGCAGTGCGGCTCGCCGATCCGGGCGAAGAGCAGCCGCAGGTAGTCGTAGACCTCGGTGATGGTGCCGACGGTGGAACGGGGGTTGCGCGAGGTCGACTTCTGGTCGATGGAGACGGCCGGGCTCAGCCCCTCGATGAAGTCGACGTCCGGCTTGTCCATCTGGCCGAGGAACTGCCGGGCGTACGACGACAGCGACTCGACGTAGCGGCGCTGCCCCTCGGCGAAGATGGTGTCGAAGGCCAGGCTCGACTTGCCGGAGCCGGAGAGCCCGGTGAAGACGATGAGCGCGTCCCGGGGCAGGTCGAGACTGACGTCACGCAGGTTGTGCTCGCGCGCGCCACGGATGATCAGACGGTCGGCCACGGTGCGGATGCTCCCGGAAGAGAAATATGAGGCGGATCTGTCCGCTCCGAGGGAAATCTGAGCGGTTTTGCGGGCGCAGAAGGAACGCCTGGGCAACTCTAGCCCCGGGGTACGACAACTTCTCTCGCCCGCATGTTCCGCCCGCTCGCCCCGGTCGGTCACCCCACCGCCCGCCGCCCGCCCGAGCCGATCGGCACCGCCCGACCCGACCCGCCCCCGCCGGCCCCGGGTGCCGACCCGCCCCGAGCCGGGTCGGTACCCGGGGCGGGACCGGGACCGGGACCGGTCAGAATCCGCCCGGCCGCGGTGGCGTCACCGGGCGGGAGGGCCGCCGCCGGCCACCCCGCCAGCCGCCCCGCCGCTCGGCGGCCAGCCGGCTCTGCCGGCGACCGCTCTCGAACGCCACCTCCCGCTGGAGGCGACGCCAGCTCTCCCAGCGCCGGGCCGGCAGCTCCCCGGTCTCCAGCGCCGCCCGCACCGCGCAGGCCGGCTCGGCGGTGTGCCCGCAGTCGGCGTACCGGCAGCCGGTGGCCAACTCGGCGATGTCCAGGAACGCCCGGTCCAGCCCGGTGTGCCCGTCCAGCAGGCCCACCGCCCGGACCCCGGGGGTGTCCAGCACCGCACCGCCGCCGGGCACCGGCACCAGCGCCCGCCAGGTGGTGGTGTGCCGGCCCTTGCCGTCGGAGCGCCGGATCGCCTGGGTGGCCATGACGTCCGCGCCGACCAGGGCGTTCACCAGGCTCGACTTGCCCGCCCCGGAGGGGCCGAGCAGGGCCAGCGTCAGACCCGGCGCGACCAGCGGACGCAGCGGCTCCAGGCCGGTGCCGCGCTCGGCGCTGACCGGCAGCACCGGCACCCCGGGGGCCACCGCGGCGAGCTGCCGGGCCACCGCCCGCGGGTCGGCGGCCAGGTCGACCTTGGTGAGCACCAGCAGCGGCCGGGCGCCCGACTCGTGGGCCAGGGAGAGCAGCCGTTCGATCCGGGCGGCGTCCGGCTCCGGGTGCACCGGCTCGACCACCGCGGCGGTGTCGAGGTTGGCGGCGAGCACCTGCCCGCTGGCGTCCTTGCCGGCGGTCCGCCGGATCAGCGCGGTCCGCCGGGGCAGCACCGCGTCGACGGTCACCGGGCCGTCCGGCCACCGGGCCAGCAGCACCCAGTCGCCGGCGCACGGCAGGGCGGTCAGGTCCCGGGCGGCGGCGGCCAGCACCGCCGGCCCCAGGCTGGCCCGGACCGGGCCGTCCGCGCCGAGCACGGTGCACACCCCCCGGTCGACCCGGGCCACCCGGCCGGGCCGACGGTCCGGCCACCGCCGCGCGTACGCCGCCCGCTCCGCATCCAGGCCGAGCGCGGTCAGATCGATGGTCATATCATCCTCATCAGGGTCGGAGCTGGTCGTGGCGCAACACCCGTACTGCGACCGGCATGGTCACCACCCCCGTCCGTCGTCCTGTCACCGCGTCGGAACCGACGGTAGGCCGCGCGCCGACGTGCCGAAAGCGAATTCCCCGGCGGCGCGGCACGGGCCGGACCGCTAGGGTCGGGGCGTGACAACGGATCCCCTGCTGTTGACCGGCGAGGTGGACGACGCGACCGCCCGCCTGCTGCACACCGCGGCCGGTCTCGACGCGGCCGACGTCGCGGCCCCCTGCCTGCTGCCCGGCTGGTCCCGTGGCCACGTGCTGACCCACCTGGCCCGCAACGCCGACGGGTTCGTCAACCTGCTCACCGCCGCCCGCACCGGCGAGGACATCCCGATGTACGCCAGCGTCGAGGCCCGCAACGCCGACATCGCCGCCGGTGCCGGTCGGCCCCCCGCCGAGCAGCTGGCCGACCTGCGCCACAGCACCGAGCGGTTCGCCGCGGCGGTGGCGGCCATGCCGGTCGAGGCGTGGGGCGCCACCGTGCGGACCCGGCACGGCCCGTGGCAGGCCGCCCTGGTGGTCTGGGCCCGGCTGCGCGAGCTGGAGGTGCACCACGTCGACCTGGCCACCGGCTACCGGCCGGCGGACTGGCCGCCCGTGGTCGCCCAGCACCTGCTGCACGAGGTGGCCGGCGGGCTCGCCGACCGTGCGGACGCGCCGGCGCTGGTGCTGCGACCCGTCGACGGCAACCGGCCGGAGCTGGTGGTGGGCGACCCGGCCGGTGCCCCGTTGGTCGCCGGGACCGCCGCCGGCCTGGCCGCCTGGTTGATCGGCCGCAGCAGCGGCGACGAGTTGACCGTCACCCCGGACGGTCCGCTGCCGACCCCACCGGAATGGATATAGAGCCCCATGAGCTACACCGGAGACGTCACCCACGGCGGCCCGCCCGCCGTCCGGGAGCTGGACCGAATCACCGTCACCAAGCTGTCGGTCGGCCCGATGGACAACAACGCCTACCTGCTGCGCTGCCGCGACACCGGCGAGCAGGTGCTGATCGACGCCGCGAACGAGGCACCCCGGCTGCTCGACCTGGTCGGTGACGCCGGCCTGACCTCGGTGGTCACCACCCACCAGCACATGGACCACTGGGTGGCGCTGGAGGAGGTCGTCGCCAAGACCGGTGCCCAGGCCCTGGTGCACGCCGACGACGCCGACGGCCTGCCGATCCCGGCGCAGACCCTGGCCGACGGCGACACCGTGGCGGTGGGTGGGCAGACGCTGGAGGTCATCCACATCAAGGGGCACACCCCCGGCTCGATCGCGCTGCTCTACCGCGACCCGGCCGGCACACCGCACCTGTTCACCGGCGATTCCCTCTTCCCCGGCGGAGTGGGGAACACCGACCGGGATCCGGAGCGGTTCGGCCAGCTCATCGACGACGTGGAGCACAAGCTCTTCGGCCGGCTGCCCGACGAGACCTGGTTCTATCCGGGGCACGGCGCGGACAGCACCCTCGGCGCGGAACGGGCCTCGTTGCCGCAGTGGCGGGCGCGCGGCTGGTGACCGTGCGCGGCGTCGGCCGGACCGGCCGACGCCGCCCGGCCCCGCCGCGGTCAGCAGGGCCGCAGCACCTGAACCCGCCGGACCGCTGAGTCGACCGACGGTTCGGTGGTCGGCACCGGATAGCTGGCCACCAGCTCCAGCGCCTCCGCCGGCAGGTGCCCCCGGTCCGGATCGCCGACCAGCACCTGCGCCCCACCCTCGGCGGCCCGCCGCAGGTACGGCAGCATCCGCCTCGCCAGTTTCCGGTCGTAGAGCACGTCCCCGGCGACCAGCAGGTCGAACTGCGGCCCGGCCTCGTCGAGCAGGTCCCCCTGGTGGGCGAGCACCCGTACCCGGTTGGCCCGCGCGTTGACGGTCACCGCCGCCACCGCGTACGGGTCCACGTCGTTGGCGACGACCTGGGCGGCGCCGGCCAGCGCGGCGGCGATGGCGACCAGCCCGGAGCCGGCGGCCAGGTCGAGCACCCGGCGGCCCGCGGCCAGGTCGGGATGGTCCAGCAGGTGACGGGCGAGCGCCTGGCCACCGGCCCAGGCCGAGGCCCAGAACGGCGGCGGCAGGGTACGACCGGCGGCCGCCTCCATCCGGGCCCACCACACGATGGCGTCCTCGGCGAGGTGCAGCCGCACCTCGGGCACGAACGGGGTGGACACCAGCCGGAGCCGGTCCAGTCCGTCGCCCGGCGCGTCGATCTCCCGTTCCAGCGCGGTCAACGCGGCGACGCTCGGTCCGTTCACCGGTCGAGTGTGCCGGAGCCGGCCGCCCGGTGGATGGCGTTTCGCCGTCCGCCGCGAGTTTCCGCTGAATCTTGCGGCACTTCAGCAGGCAAAAATCGGATCGGCCGGTTACTGTCGGGGCAGTACAGGGCGATCGTCCGCCGTAGCGGCGGGATCACCCGTTGTAAACAGGGAGAGATGCATGGCAACCGGCACGGTCAAGTGGTTCAACTCGGAAAAGGGCTTCGGCTTCATCGAGCAGGACGGCGGAGGCCCCGACGTCTTCGTTCACTACTCGGCGATCGCCACCAGCGGCTACCGGGAACTGCAGGAGGCCCAGAAGGTCGAGTTCGATGTGACCCAGGGGCAGAAGGGTCCGCAGGCGGAGAACGTCCGCCCGCTGTAGGTCCGTGCCGGTGGCGGCGGCCGGTGGCCGCCGCCACCGAGCGCTTTCCGGCGGCCCCTGGCCGCCCTGCACGTCGCGGCCACCGGCCGCCCTGCGACACCGCCGCCCCTGGCCGCCCTGCGACACCGCCGCCCCTGGCCGCCCTGCGACACCTCCGCCACCGGCCGCCCTGCGACACCTCCGCCCCTGGCCGCCCTGCGACACCTCCGCCACCGGCCGCCCTGCGACACCGCGGCCACCGGCCGCCCTGCACGTCGCGTACCTGGCGGCCCCTGCCACCGGACGCGCCACCTCACCCGACGCGTCACCTCACCGGACGTCACGCCCATGCCCGCCGCGCCGGACACCCGGCGACGGCACCGGTCCGCCGTGGCACCCCCTCCGCAGGAGGCGGCCCGGAAGGGGTGCCACGGGGTCCACCCTCAGGCGACCAGGCGCTTGGCCAACTCGTCGGCGACCTGTCGGGCGATGGTGGGCGGGATGGCGGCGGCGATCTTCTCCGGGGTCAACCCGGCCAGCACCCCGGTGACGATGGCCGACTCGTCGGTGAAGTCCTTGTTGGCCAGTGCGGTCAGCGCGGTCTGCAACGACGCCAACTGGGCGCCCAGCGACTTCAGGCTCGGGTGCGGAACGACGAAGTCGGGGTTGGTGTGGTCCTCCCCCATCGCCATCCGGGTGTAGATCTGCCCCACCGGGTTACGGCCGTCCAGGACGGTCAGGTTCTTGTGGACGGTCTCCAGCCAGGCGTGCTCTTCGGGTGTCATGTCCGTGTCCTCCAGGAGTCCGATGCCGGTCAGGTAGCGCCGGAACAGCGGGGTCTGGTCCCGTCCGGCCTTGGTGCAGTCGCGGAAGAAGCTGAAGTGGGTGTGCCACAGGTGCGAGTCGTCGCCCGTACTGCGCTTGCCGAGCCGGTCCCAGCGCCGCACGACCTTGCCGTCCGGGCTGTAGATGATCTCCCGGAGGTCACGGCTGTCCGCCGTGTTCGCCCGGCACTGGGCGACGCACCAGGTGGAGAACGACTGGAGATTGTGGGTGGTGCCCCCGGACCGGACGCTGAACGTGCCGACGTCCAGCGCCGAGGCGTACAGGGTGAGGCCGGCGGAGTCCCGGGGCGACTCGACCACGGAGTAGTCGTTGGGGACCACCCGGTCGGAGCCGGTGTGGTAGCCGCCCCGGTGGGCCGGATCTCCGACGATCCCCACCGCGGCGGGGTCGAGGCCCCGGATGGTGTCGAGCAGGAGCCGGCGGACCGCCAGCAGATTGGCCGGAGCCGTCGTCATGACGTCCCCCTTTCCGCAGCCGGGACCGGGGGTGCCGACTGCTTCGGCAGCAGGCCAGGACCGGGGAATCGTCGTCACTCCACGTAGGCAGCGCCTGCCGGGAGAGCGGAGTCGGCCACTGGTGCACGTCATCGGGCGTTGCGAGAAACGATATCCACAACCACCTAAAAACCCCAGCTCAGGAGGCTTGTCTTCAGATAGGTCCAAGTGGGGATACGGCGGGGAGCACCGGCAGCACCAGCCGGGACAAATGCGATGGATCGTGCAGGATCTGCCGGACCCCAGCGCGGAGCGTGATCGCCGCACCGAGCGGGTCGCCGGTGCCGGGGTTGCGCGCGTACCGGGGGTGGGCACCGCCGGAGACCTGCACCCGCAGCCGGTGCCCGGTGGCGAAGCGGTGCGCCGCCGGCCACAGCGGCACCGGCACCCGGGTCACCCCGTCCGGGTCGACGGGGAACCGGCCCGGAGCGACCCGGACCAGGCCGTCGCAGACGTTCCAGGACCGGCCGCGCCGGTCCACGTCGCAGAGCCGCACGAAGACGTCCAGGTACGACAGGTCGCAGCGGACGTGGATCTCGGCGTGGACCGGGCCGAGCACCTCCACCGGGGCGGTCAGCACCGCACTGGTGTAGACCAGCACGTCCGGCCGGGCCTCGACGGGACGGTTGTCGACCGGGCCGGCGCGCTGGGCGACCAGCAGCGGGCCGCCCAGCGAGGGGGTCGGGTCGGTCGGGTCGTACCGGATGGTGTCCGGCGTCGACGGGGCCGGCGGCTGCGGGGCGAGCCGGCCCCCGGCGTGCAGGTGCCAGGAGGTCCCGGTCGCCGGCGGCGGCCAGTCGGGCAGGTCGCGCCAGCCGCCGCCCTCCCCGCCGACGTGCACCCGCACCGGGGCGCGCGGCGGCGCGGGCCGGCCGTGCAGGTGGGCGTCGAGCCAGCCCAGCCCCTCCCGCAGCGCCTCCGCCAGCAGCCCGGGGCTGCCGTGCGTCCACGGGCCGACGGTGAGCCGGGTGGGCACGCCCGCCGCCCGCAGCGCGGCGTGGTCGGCGAGCTGGGCGGGGAGGAAGATGTCCTGCCAGCCGGTGACCATCGTCACCGGGGCGCGCACCTCGGCGATCCGCGCGCCGAAGACCCGGGTCCGCCAGTAGTCGGCGTCCGGGGTGTGGTGGCGCAGCCACTCCTGGAAGAACGGCACGGTCACCCCGGTCGCCACCCGGTCGGCCTCGGCCAGCGGCAGGTGGGCCAGGGCGGCGGCCAGCCGGGGCTGCCCGCGCTTGAGTTCCCACTGCCGGGCCAGCCACGGCACGGTCTGCGCCTGGAGCAGCTCGGCCCAGGTCAGCACTGTGTCCAGGGCGAAGGACTCCCCCGCGTACGTCGAGTCGCGGGTGGCCGAGGCGGTGACCACCGCGACCATCGCGGCCAGCTCCTCCCCCGCGTCGGCGGCCAGCGCCCACTGGACGAAGCCCTGGTAGCTGGCCCCGAACATGCCGAACCGGCCGGTGTACCAGGGTTGCCGGCGCAGCCAGTCGACCGTGTCGAGGCCGTCGTCGCGCTCGTGCACCAGCGGGTCGAACCGCCCGTCGGAGCCGTCGGTGCCCCGGCAGGACTGGATCACCAGGTGCAGGCCGCGCCCGGCGACGAGCCGGCCGAGCAGCCGCATCGGCCCGCCCCGGCCGTACGGGGTGCGGATCAGCACGGTCGGCGCCGCGGGCAGCCGGGGGGCGTAGTGGTCGGTGCGCAGCCGTGCCCCGTCGCGGGCCCGGACCACGATGCCCCGGGTGACGTCGACCCGGTGGGTGGGTACGGTCGGCAGCCGCAGCGCGGCGGCGGCGAGCCGGGCCAGCGGCCGGTCCAGCACGTCAGTCCGCCGCGCGGCGGGGCGACTCGGGACGAGTGGCCCGCACGGCGTCGCGGTGCTCCCGCATCGAGGCGACCATGGTGGTCATGAACCGGTGCACGACCGCCAATTCCTCGTCGGTGAACCGGGCCATCACCGCGTCGGTACGCCGCCCGAGCGGGCCGAAGAAGCTCATCGCCAGGGCCGCCCCCTGGTCGGCGTAGTGCAGGAACACCTTGCGCCGGTCGGCGGTGTCCCGGTCGCGGCGGATGTGCCCGGCGCGTTCCAGCCGGTCGATCAGCGCGGTCACCGAGCCGGAGGAGAGGTTGAGCTGTTCGCCGAGCCGGCCGGGGGTGATCGGCTCGCCGAGGAGTTCGGCCTCCATCACCGCGATCAGCGCCTGCAGGTCGGTCGGGTTGAGCCCGTGCAGGTTGGCGAAGGCGTGCCCGATGTGCTGCGCGTCGGCCGAGTAACGCCGCAGGTCGTTGGTGATGTCGGCCACCATCCGCCCGCGCGGATCGTCCCGCCGCCGGTACATCTCGTGCGCTGCCACGCCCGCCGCCGCCCCCTGTCGATGCGCCCGGTTGCAGCATAGAGCAGCTCCAGATAATCTCGCCCATCAAGATACTCGAAGGGCGGGTTATCTCTCCGTCCGCGTCACCACCGACCAAGAGGGCAGCCGATGTCTCTGTTCACCCGCGTCGCCCGCAGCCGGCTCGCCGCCTGGCTCACCGTGGTCGCCGCGATCGTCGTCGGCGCGGTCGTCTTCGGGCTCCCCAGGCCCGACAACCCCGCCCCCGTCTCCACCACCGGCCTGTCCGCGCAGTGGCAGTCGACCCAGGTGGAACGCCTCCAGGAGCAGCTACCGCAACGCGACGTCCAGCCGGCGATCGTCGTGGTCAGCCGGGACGACGGCGCCGCGCTGACCGACGCCGACCGGGCCGCCGTCACCGACCGGTCCGCCGCGCTGGCCCGACTCGCCGTCGGCGGCCAGGTCAGCCCACCCCAGGTCTCCCCGGACGGCACCGTCGCGCTGCTCGCCGTCCCGCTGGACACCGCCGGCGGCCAGCAGGCCGTCGCCGACGAGGTGGCCCAGGTACGCGCCGCGCTCACCGGCCTGCCCGACGGGATCACCGTCGCGGTCACCGGGGCACCCGCGTTCACCGCCGACCTGACCAAGGTCTTCGAGGGCGCCGACGTCACCCTGCTCGCGGTCACCGCCGGCGTGGTCGCCCTGCTGCTGCTGATCACCTACCGCAGCCCGTTCCTGTGGATCGTGCCGCTGATCGTGGTCGCCGCCACCGAACAGCTCACCCTGCGGGCCGTCGAGACCATCGTCCCGGCCGTCGGCATCAACCTCCAGGAGGGCGCGGTCACCGGCATCGCCAGCGTGCTGGTCTTCGGTGCCGCCACCGACTATGCCCTGCTGCTCATCGCCCGCTACCGGGAGGAGCTGCGCCGCGACGAGGACCGGTTCGCCGCGATGCGCGCCGCCGTACGCCGTACCGCCGAACCGATCCTGGCCAGCGGCGGCACCGTCGTGCTCGGCGTGCTCACGCTGCTGCTGTCCGAGCAGGAGACCAACCGGGCGCTCGCCGTGGCCTGCGCCACCGGGGTCGTGTTCGCCATGCTCTCGGCGCTGTTCGTGCTCCCCGCCGTGCTGGTCGTCTTCGGCCGGGGGCTGTTCTGGCCGTTCGTGCCCAGGGTCGGCGGCCCGGCCCGGGAGGGCAAACTGTGGGGCCGGCTCGGCGCGGCCGTGGTGCGCCGCCCGGTGCCCGTCGCCGCGCTCGCCATCCTGCTGCTCGCCGGCCTCGCCCTCGGCAGCCTCGGCATCCGCACCGGCCTGTCCGAGACCGAACAGTTCCGGGTCGAGCCGGAGGCGGTCGCCGGAGCCCAGACCCTGGCCCGCGCCTTCCCCGCCGGGACCACCCAGCCGGTGGCCGTCATCACCAACCCGGCCGCCGCCCCGGCGGTCACCCGGGTCGCCGCGGCCGTGCCCGGGGTCGCCTCCGCCCGGCCCGGCCCGGCCGGCGGCACCGTCGCCCAGGTCGACGTGGTGCTGACCGACGAACCGGGCACCCCGGCGTCCGACCGGGCCGTCGCGGCGCTGCGCGACGCCGTCGCCGCCGTACCCGACTCCGCACCACCGGCCGTCGCGGGCGTCGACCCGCCCGACGGCGCGCTCGTCGGGGGCACCGTCGCCGCGACCTACGACTCCGACGAGGCCAACACCCGCGACCTGTGGCTGATCCTGCCGATCATCCTGGTGCTCGTCCTCGCCGTGCTGGTGCTGCTGCTGCGCGGCCTGCTCGCCCCGCTGCTGCTGGTGCTCACCGTGATCGCGTCCTTCTTCGCCAGCCTCGGCGCGGCGTGGCTGCTCTTCGACCACGTGCTGGGCTTCCCCGCGCTGGACAGCGGGGTGCTCCTGCTGGCCTTCGTGTTCCTCGTCGCGCTCGGGGTGGACTACAACATCTTCCTGGTCACCCGGGCCCGGGAGGACGCCCGGGCCGCCGGCACCCGGGACGGGATGCTGTCCGCCCTGCGGGTCACCGGCGGGGTGATCACCAGTGCGGGCATCCTGCTCGCGGCGGTCTTCGCCGTCCTCGGCGTGCTGCCGCTGATCCTGCTGACCCAGATCGGGATCATCGTGTGTCTCGGTGTGCTGCTCGACACGCTGCTGGTGCGTACGGTGCTGGTGCCGGCGCTGGCGTTCGTGCTCGGCGACCGGTTCTGGTGGCCGGGCCGGATCCACCGGGAGACCCCCGACTCGGCCATCACCCCCGAGCCAGCCGCCCACCCCTGACCCAGCCGCCCCCGACACGGGCGCCACCACCCCACGAGACTGAACCCACCTCCGCCCTCCGCCCACCCCTCATCTCCAGCCACCTCCCACCCCAGATCCCGCGCTACCGACCCTCGCACCACCTCCCGCCGCGCCCCTCGCTCCCGGCCCCTCGCACCACCTCCCGTCCCCGCTCCGGGCGCCCGCGAGCAAGATCGCGCTCGATCCTGGTTGTCGTTGCCTCCGCAGCTTCGAACACCACTACAACCTTGTTCGGGGGCGAACACGGGCGGCGGGCGCGGGCGGGCCGGGGCGGGACGCCGCGGACAGCGGACGCGGGCACGAGCGACGGGGGTGGGCGAACGCGGGGGTGGGCGAACGCGGGCGACGGGCGGCGGGACGGGTGGGCGGAGGTGCGGGGATGTGGTGCCGGTCACGGCCGGCCCGGTCAGCGGGAGCAGTGCCGAGACGGGCCTTCCCGGGCCCGCGTACGCTAGGAGACCGACCAGCAGGGTCGACTCCCCCGGCACCGTCAGCGCGACGATCACCGCGGCCCCGTCCGCCGTGACCGTCGCAGCTACCAGGTGCCTGCCGGCCCACCGGGCCGACGGGCTGCCGGTGGGAGCGGCAGATCCGCAGCTGGCACGGCCGGAACAGCAGTTCCGGCAGAGATCCGGGCGGCGACGGGACGACCCCGGCACCTGCCCCGGCAACCGTAGACAGGAGTATGGAGGGTATGCAGCTTCGCACCGACCTCCGCAATGTCGCCATCATCGCCCACGTCGACCACGGCAAAACGACCCTGGTCGACGCCATGTTGCGGCAGGCCGGCGCCTACGGGGCCCGTGGTGAGAACACCGAGCGCGTCATGGACTCGATGGATCTCGAACGGGAAAAGGGCATCACCATCCTGGCCAAGAACACCGGCGTGCGGTACCTGCCGGCGGATGGCTCCGACCCGGTCACCATCAACATCATCGACACCCCCGGTCACGCCGACTTCGGCGGCGAGGTCGAGCGGGGCCTGACCATGGTCGACGGGGTGGTGCTGCTGGTCGACGCCAGCGAGGGCCCGCTGCCGCAGACCCGGTTCGTGCTCCGCAAGGCGCTCAAGGCCCGGATGCCGATCATCCTGGTGATCAACAAGGTGGACCGCCCCGACGCCCGGATCAAGGAGGTCGTGGACGACACCTACGAACTCTTCCTCGACCTGGACGCCGACGAGGAGCAGATCGACTTCCCGATCGTCTACGCCTGTGCCCGCGACGGCATCGCCTCGCTGACCCAGCCCGCCGACGGCTCGGTGCCCGACGACAGCAGCAGCCTGGAACCGCTGTTCCGGACCCTGCTCGACACCATCCCGCCGCCCTCCTACGACGAGGACGCCCCGCTCCAGGCGCACGTCACCAACCTGGACGCCTCGCCGTTCCTCGGCCGGCTGGCGCTGTGCCGGGTGCGCCAGGGCACCATCACCAAGGGCCAGACCGTGGCCTGGTGCCGCACCGACGGCAGCACCCAGCGGGTCCGGATCTCCGAGCTGCTGATGACCGAGGGCCTGGAGCGCAAGCCCGCCGAGTCGGCCGGGCCGGGCGACATCATCGCCGTCGCCGGCATCCCCGAGATCATGATCGGCGAGACCCTGGCCGACGCGGAGAACCCGATCCCGCTGCCGCTGATCACCGTGGACGAGCCGGCCATCTCGATGACCATCGGCACCAACACCTCGCCGCTGGTCGGCCGGGTCAAGGGCGCCAAGGTCACCGCCCGGATGGTCAAGGACCGGCTCGACAAGGAGCTGATCGGCAACGTGTCGCTGCGGGTGCTGCCCACCGAGCGGCCGGACGCCTGGGAGGTGCAGGGTCGTGGCGAGCTGGCCCTGGCCATCCTGGTCGAGCAGATGCGCCGCGAGTCCTACGAGCTGACCGTCGGCAAGCCGCAGGTGGTCACCAAGGAGATCGACGGCAAGACCTGCGAGCCGGTGGAGCGGCTGACCATCGACGCGCCGGAGGAGTACCTGGGCGCGATCACCCAGCTCCTGGCCACCCGCAAGGGCCGGATGGAGCAGCTGGTCAACCATGGCACCGGCTGGATCCGGATGGAGTGGCTGGTGCCGGCGCGCGGCCTGATCGGCTTCCGCACCGAGTTCCTCACCGACACCCGGGGCACCGGCATCCTGCACCACGTCTTCGAGTCGTACGAGCCGTGGTTCGGTGAGCTGCGGACCCGCAACAACGGGTCGCTGGTGGCCGACCGGACCGGTGTGGTCACCCCGTTCGCCATGATCAACCTTCAGGAGCGCGGCCAGCTCTTCGTCGAGCCCACCACCGAGGTGTACGAGGGCATGATCGTCGGGGAGAACTCCCGCTCCGACGACATGGACGTCAACATCACCAAGGAGAAGAAGCTCACCAACATGCGGGCCTCGACCTCCGACGAGACCGAGAAGCTGATCCCGCCGCGCAAGCTCTCCCTGGAGCAGGCGCTGGAGTTCTGCCGCGAGGACGAGTGCGTCGAGGTGACCCCGGTCGCCGTCCGGATCCGCAAGGTGGTGCTGGACCAGACCCAGCGGGGCCGGATGGCCGCCCGCCGCAAGCACGCCGGCTGAGCCACCCACGCCTCACCCGGAGCCCCGGCCCGCCGCACGCGGACCGGGGCTCCGGCCGTCACCCCCGGAGGTCCGCCCGTCCCCGGCCCCGGGGCTCTGCCCGTGCCCGGCCCCGGAGGTCCGCCCGTCACCGGCCCCGGGGCTCTGCCCGTGCCCGGCCCCGGAGGTCCGCCCGTCCCCGATCCCGGGGCTCCGGCCGTGCCCGGCCCCGGAGGTCCGCTAGCGTCACGGGCATGACCTGGGATGATCTCGACGCCCGGCTGGACCGGGTGCCCGGCACCGTCTCGGCGTACCTGGGCCGGCTCGACGCGCCGCCCACCTGGACCCGCACCCCCGACGCCACCCACTACGCGGCCAGCACCATGAAGGTCGCGGTGCTGCTGGCCCTGCACCGGGCCGCCGAGGCCGGCACCCTCGCCCTGGACCACCCGGTCCCGGTGGTCAACGAATTCGACTCGGCCCAGCCGGGCGCACCCCGGTTCTCCTGCGCCCGGCACTACGACAACGACGACGCGGTCTGGGAACGCCTGGGCGGGCGGGCCACCCCGCGGTGGCTCGCCGACCGCATGATCACCCGGTCCAGCAACCTCGCCACCAACCTGCTCGTCGACCGGGTCGGGCTCCCCGCCGTGGCGCGGGCGTGGCAGCTCGCCGGGGCCCGGCACAGCGTCACCGGCCGGGGCATCGAGGACGCCGCCGCCCGGGAGGCGGGCATCACCAATCTGGTCACCGTCGCCGACCTGGCGGCGCTGCTCGGCGGGCTGGCCGTCGGCGTGCACCGGGCCGGTCCACTGGCCTCCCCGGCGGCCTGCGCCGCCATGGTGGACGTGCTGCTGGACCAGCGGCACCGCGAGGATCTCGCCGCCGGGCTGCCCGCCGGCACCCGGATCGCCCACAAGAACGGTTGGGTACGCGGCGTGCGGCACGGCGTCGGCGTGGTCCTGCCCGACGACGCCCCGGCGTACGTGATCGCCGTGTGCACCACCACCGACCTCGCCGCCTCCCCCGACGCCGACCTCGACGACGCCTGCCGGCTGGTCGCCGAGATCTCGGCGACGGCCTGGGCCGCCCGGCACGACCTGACCGGCTGACCCGCACCGCAGCGCACCGGCGTCGCACCGGCCGGAACCGGGGCGCGCGACCGGTGTCAGTCCAGCAGGTGTGTGCACAGGGCGGCGCGGACCTCGGCGGTCACCCCCAACCCGTCGGCCAGGTAGGCGTCGAACGACCCGTACACCCGACGCGCCTCGTCGTATCCGGCGTCCAGGTACTCGGGGCGGACCTCCAGCACCGCCCGCGCCGTCTCCGCATCCAACCCCGGCCGCTGCCGCAGCATCACCGCCGACATCGCCCCGCGCAGCTCCACCGTCAGCTCGTTGTGCCGCAGGTAGTCCGCCCGTACCGTCTCCTCGTCGACACCCAGCGCGGTGAGCAGCACCACCGCCAGCCATCCGGTGCGGTCCTTGCCGGCCGAACAGTGGAACAGCAGCGGCAGGTTCGCCGGGTCGGTCGCCAGCCGCACCGCGCGGGCGAAGCCGTCACGGGCCGCCGCACCGGTGACGAACCAGCGGTAGACCATCGCCATCGCCGCCGCCGCGCCCTGCCGGGCCACCTCGTCGTACCCGTCGAGGTCGTGGCCGTGCAGCAGCGCCGAGAGGTAGGTGAACGCCGGCTGTGCCGGGTCCAGCACCGGCAGCCGGACCAGGCAGGGGTCGCCGACCAGCCGGTTCGGCGGGGCCAGCGCGGTCTCGGAGTCGTCGCGCAGGTCGACGACGCAGGCCGGGGCGAGCCGGCCCAGCACCGTCAGGTCGTCCTCGGTGAGCCGCCCCAGCGCGGACGTGCGGATCAACCGGCCGACCCGCACCCGCCGCCCGTCGATGGTGGGCAGTCCGCCCAGGTCACGGGCGTTCGGTGCGCCCACCAGCTCCCAGTTCCGCGCGTTCATCGGCCTCCCTCTCCGGCGCTGTCGTGCGTATAGGGTGCCGCACATGACGATCGCCGCGGTACGCACCCACCGGCTGTCCGCGCCGCTGCACACCCCCTTCGTCACCGCGCTGCGCCGGACCACGACGGTGCGGACCCTGGTGGTGGAGGTGACCGACACCGACGGGCGGTCCGGTTACGGCGAGGCGCCGCAGGTGTGGCAGGTCACCGGGGCGTCGGTGGCCGGGGCGGAGGCGTGCGTCCGCGAGCTGCTCGCCCCGGCGGTGGTGGGCCGGGACGCCGACGACGTGCTGGCCCGCTGCGCGGAGATGGAGGCGACGGTGGCCGGCAACGAGGCGGCCCGGTCGGCGCTGGACGTCGCCCTGCACGACCTGGCGGCACGGCGGCTCGGCGTACCGCTGGTGCGGTTGCTCGGGGGTGCGGCGCTGCGGCTTCCGACGGACGTCACGCTGGCCGCCGGGGACGGCGCGGAGCTGGCGGCGGCCGCCCGGCAGCGGCGGGCCGAGGGGTTCGACGTGCTGAAGCTGAAGGTCGGCACGGATCCGGCCGGGGACCTGGAACGGGTCCGCGCGGTCCGGGCGGCCGTCGGCCCGCAGGTGCGGATCCGGTTGGACGCCAACCAGGGATGGACGCCGCGCGAGGCGGTCCGGGTGATCCGGGGCGTGGAGGACGCCGGGCTCGACGTGGAGCTGGTCGAGCAGCCGGTGGCCCGCTGGGACCTCGACGGCATGGCCTGGGTCGGCGACCGGGTGGACGTGCCGATCCTGGCCGACGAGGCGGTGTTCGGGGTGCGGGACCTGGTCGAGGTGATCCGACGGCAGGCCGCCGACCTGGTCAACGTCAAGCTCGCCAAGTGCGGCGGCCTGCGACCCGCGCGGACCCTGCTGGAACTGGCCCGCGCGCACGGGATGGGCACCCTGGTCGGATCCATGATGGAGAGCCAGGTCGGGGTCGGTGCGGCGGCCAGCCTGGCCGCCGCCTACCGGACCAGCGTGGTGTCCGACCTGGATGCCGCCTGGTGGCTGGCCTCGTCGCCGGTGCGCGGCGGGCTGCGGTACGAGGGCGCCACGGTGGTGCTGCCGGACGCCCCGGGGCTCGGTATCACCGCGGTGACCGAAACAAAAGTCCAGCACCGAATTTGATGGCGGAAAATTTTTTCTCTATCGTCCGGGGTAGGCACCGACACGTGAGCCGGAGGTCGACGTGGAGTTGGAGCCGGGCCGCGAGGCCCTGGTACGGGTAGCTGTCGCCACCCTCTGGACAGACCCGGCGGCCACCCGGCCGGTCGACCGGCCGGCGTTGGCGGTGCCCTCCGACACCGACGGCTGGATCACCGGCATGGACGCCGCCCAGCGGGTCGGCGACTGCGTGCTCAGCCAACTGCTGCTCGGCGAGCGGGTGCTGGTCACCGCGGTACTCCCTGGCGGCTGGGCCGAGGTGGTCGCGGTGGAACAGGCCGCTCCCCGCCGTGACCCGCGCGGCTATCCCGGGTGGCTGCCCACCGCGCAGCTCGCCCCGGCCCCGGCGACCCGCGACCGGAGGGCCGGCGACCCGCCCGCACCGCTGGTCGTCGACGCGGTCAGCACCGACCTGCGCGCCGCACCGGGTGGCCCGGTGGCCCTGCCCGGGGTCGTCCTCGGCACCCGGCTCCCTCCCCTGGGTCCGGCCGTCGGCGGATGGCGACCGGTCCGGGTGCCGGGTCGCCCCGACCCGCTGTGGGTGCCCGAGGTGGACGTCGCCGGCCTGCCGGCCGTGGCGCCGTCGGCCGACGACGTGCTGGCCGTCGCCGCCCGGCTGCGGGACGTCGCGTACGTCTGGGGCGGGCTCTCCGGGCACGGGATCGACTGTTCCGGCCTGGTCCATCTGGCCTGGCGGCGCTTCGGCGTGCCGCTGCCCCGGGACGCCGACGACCAGGCGGCGGTCACCACGCCCGTACCGGCCGGCGAGGAACGCCCCGGTGACCTCTACTTCTTCGCCCGACCCGGACGGGGCATCCACCACGTCGGTCTGGTCACCGCCGGCAGTGGACCCCGGATGCTGCACGCCTGCTACCGGCAGCAGCGGGTGCTGGCGGAGCCGCTGCCGCCCGACCGGGTCGCCACCCTGGTCGGCGCGCACCGGGTCTGACCGGGCAGGAACGCCGCCGGGTACGGCGACGCCCCTGCCCGGCCCCGGTCAGCGGTGGACGTCGACCAGCTCGCGGCGCCGGTCCCGGGCCGACTTGACCAGGCTGGCCGCCGTCGCCACGGCGAGACACCCGAGAATGACCGTCAACGACAACCAGATCGGGATGTGCGGTGCCCAGCCGACCGGCTCGCCGTCGTTGAGGAACGGCAGGTTGTTGTCGGCCAGCGCCTCCAGCACCAGCTTCACGCCGATGAAGCCGAGCACCACCGCCAGCCCGTAGCTCAGGTAGACCAGCCGGTCGAGCAGTCCGCCGACCAGGAAGTAGAGCTGCCGCAGGCCCATCAGCGCGAAGACGTTCGCGGTGAAGACCAGGTAGGGCTCCTGGGTGATCCCGAAGATCGCCGGGATCGAGTCCAGCGCGAAGATCAGGTCGGTCGTGCCGATCGCGATCATCACCACCAGCATCGGCGTGAACAACCGCCGACCGGCCTGGTGGGTGGTGAGCTTCGCGCCGTCGTAGTCCCGTGAGATCGGCAGCGCCTTGCGGCTCCACCGGATCAGCACGTTCTCCTTGAACTCGTCCTCCTCCGGCTCCCCCTGGCGGGCCAGGTTGATCGCCGTGTAGATCAGGAACGCGCCGAAGATGTAGAACACCCAGGAGAACTGGGCGAGCAGCGCCGCCCCGGCGGCGATGAAGCCGCCCCGCATGACCAGGGCCAGCACGATGCCGACGAGCAGCACCTTCTGCTGGTATTTCCGGGGTACCCCGAACCGGGCCATGATGATCACGAAGACGAAGAGGTTGTCCACCGAGAGGCTGTACTCGGTCAACCAACCGGTGTAGAACTGGCCGGCCACGTTGCCGCCCGCGGTGACCCACAGGCCGGCCCCGAAGAGCAGGGCCAGGCCGACGTAGAAGCTGACCCAGAGGCTCGACTCGCGGACGCTCGGCTCGTGCGGCCGGCGACCGATGATGAAGAGGTCGACGAGGAGCACCGCCGTGAGTGCGACGAGGGTTCCCGCCCACACCATTCCGGACACGTTCAATCCATTCCTCCGGCAGACACGCGGCGTCGGGCACACCGTACGCCGCGTGACGGCGGGGTGGGCGACGACGCACACACTGGTGACTGTCGGAGGTCTCTTCCGCCGGTGACCCGCGAACGGGACGCCGACCGGCGGAGCCGGGTCGATCGCCGGGGGTGACGCTCGACCGTGCTGACGACTCCGTCGCGGGGGAATACTCCCCTCCTCGGCCGCCATTGTTCACCATCGAGGGCCACGGGCGCATCTCCTGCGGCCCGCATTGCCGACAGCGTCACGTTCGGGCACCCGCCTGGCCCCTCACGCCCGGCACATCGCGCAGTGCGTCCTAGGAGACTAGGGGTGATCGGTGCCCGCCGTCGGCCAGCCGGTGACGGAGTCGCCCCCGGCACGGCGGCCGGACGGGGTGACGTGGCAGGCTGTCGGACATGGTGCTTGAGGTCGCGCTCATCGACGTAACACCCGGCCACGAGGATGATTTCGCCGCCGCCTACGCGCAGGCGCACGCGATCATCGTCGCCGTCCAGGGCTGCCGCTCGGTCCGGATGACCCGGGGCATCGAAAGCCCTTCGCGGTTCGTCCTGCTGGTCGAGTGGGACTCGGTGCAGGCCCACGAGCAGAACTTCCGGGGCACCGAGGCCTTCGACAGGTGGCGCGCGCTGATCGGCCCGCACTTCGCCGCCCCGCCCCGGGTCGAGCACTTCGTCGACGTACCGGCCTGAGGAACGAATCCACTCTGGTCGATCCCGACTCGACCGGAACTGTCGTACCCCCGGGTTATCCTCCGGCGCACGCGAGGCACACCGGCCCCGACGCGTTCGGGGGTGCCGGGTCCGGTGGTCCACGCGGTGACCACCCCTGCCGGCACGGGTCGGCGACGGATAACCCGTGGCGTCCGGACCGGCCGGTCCGGTTCACTGGCCGGCATGGCTGAGCGGGTGTTCCTGGTGACCGGGGTGAGTCGACGGATCGGCATCGGGGCGGCGGTCGCCCGCACCCTCGCCGCCGACGGACACCGGCTGCTCCTCACCGGCCTGCCCGGCTACGACGACGGCCAGCCCTACGGTGGCGACCCGGACGGTGTACCGGCGCTCCTGGCCGAGCTGGGCGGCGCCGCCGACCACGTGACCGCCGACCTGCTCGACCCCGCCGCCCCGGCGGCGCTCGTCGCGGAGGCGGTACGCCGGCACGGCCGACTCGACGCGGTGGTGGCGGCACACGCGCACTCCCACCCGACCCGCCTGGGCGAGCTGGTGGCGGACCAGATCGACCGGCACCTGCTGGTGAACGTGCGGGCCACCCTGCTGCTGGCCGACGCGTTCAGCGCCGCCTTCACCGCCGGGGCAGGGGGCCGGCTGGTGCTCTTCTCCAGCGGCCAGCGGCTCGGCCCGATGCCGACCGAGTTGGCCTACGCGGCCAGCAAGGCCGGCGTGGAGAACCTCACCGCCCAGCTCGCCCCGCTGCTCATGCCCCGCGGGATCACCGTCAACTGCCTCAACCCCGGCCCGACCGACACCGGCTACGCCGCACCGGACGCGCACGCCGCCGTGGCGGCGCGCTTCCCCACCGGGCACTGGGGAACGGCCGAGGACGCGGCGCGGCTGGTCCGGTTCCTCTGCTCGCCGGAGGCGGGCTGGATCACCGGTCAGGTCATCGACTCCGAGGGTGGGTTCAACCGCTACGGGTGAGCCCCGGAACGGCCGTCCGCCGGGTGGCCTCCGGATCCCCGGGCACGACGTCACCGGCCTCCTCGTCGGCCGCCTGCTCGTCCCGGGCAGCCTCGTCGTCGCCCGACAGGGCGACGGCCGGGCCGGCGGCCGGATCGGCCGCGAGGTCGGCGGCCCGACGGCAGAACAGCTCCACCGTCTCCGCCGGGCTCAGCGCGGCGGCGGAGAGCCAACCGGTCATCCGGTCGTACCGGCTGACGTCCGCGTCGGAGGCCAGCCGGACGTCGGTGGTCATCGCCTCCAGCATCACCGTGCGCGGGTCGGCCGGGTCGGGGAACGAGTAGCACGAGAAGGCCGTCAACGGGTAGGCCCCGCCGGGCGGGACCGCCGTACCGGGCACCACCCGGATCGTCACGTGCGGCAGCTCGGCCATCGCCAGCAACTGGTCCACCTGCTCGCGCCAGACGTCGGCGGGCAGGTCGCCGGGGTCGCAGGCCCGCTCGTCGAGCAGGGCGGTGTACCGCGGCGGATCGGGCCGGCGCAACACCGCCTGCCGGGTGAGCCTGGCCCGCAGATCGGCCTCGACGTCGATGTCCGGATGCAGCAGTCGACCGGCCGTGATCCGCAGCCGGGCGTAGCCGGGCGCCTGGAGCAGACCGGGCAGTACCGCCGGCTGGTACTCCACGATGCTCGCCGCACCTGCCTCCAGCTCGGCGTAGGTGCGTTGCCGCTCGCTCATCTCGCCGAGCGCCTTCCACCAGCCGCGACCGGTCGCCGCGTCCCGGGCGATGACGATCAGCGCCTCACGCTGCGGTGACGGGACCTCGTAGACGTCCAGCAGGTCGAGCACGTCGGCCAGATCCGGTCGGCTCTGCCCCAGCTCGATGCGGGACAGCTTCGATGTGGAGGCCCAGCCCAACCGGGTACACACCTGCTCCAGCGTCAGCGCCTCCCGTCTGCGCAACTGGCGCAGCTCGGCGCCGAGCCGCGCACGTCGAATGACAGGACTCGATGACAATGGCATCCCAGCCTCCCCACGAGGGAGGGTACGCAGGATCATCACCCAGGGCAACACCTCGCTCGCACGCTGCAATGTGCATCCGAGTCGGATTCGGATCCCCTCCGCTGCCAGGCGGTTCGACCGTTCCCCGCCCGGCAGCGTACGCCCGGCGACGCGGCGCCCTCACCTGACCCCGGCGGCGTCCATTCCCCGCAGCTCCTTCTTCAGGTCGGCCACCTCGTCGCGGATCCGGGCGGCCAGCTCGAACTGCAGCTCGCGGGCGGCGGCGAGCATCTGATCGTTGAGCTCCTGGATCAGCTGCGCCAGGTCGGCCCGGGCCATCCCCTCCCGGGACGGGGTGTCCACGCCGGCCCGACCACGGCTGCGGGTCTCCTTGACCGGCGCCTTGCCCCGGGAGAGCTGCCGGGCCGCCCCACCGACCCGGGCGTTCTCGGTGTCCTCCGCCTCGCGGTAGATGTCGTCGAGGATGTCGTGGATCTTCTTGCGCAGCGGCTCGGGGCTGATCCCGTGCGCCTCGTTGTGCGCGATCTGCTTGGCCCGGCGGCGGTTGGTCTCGTCGATCGCCGCCGCCATCGACGGGGTGATCTTGTCGGCGTACATGTGCACCTGGCCGGAGACGTTGCGGGCGGCCCGGCCGATGGTCTGGATCAGCGACCGACCGCTGCGCAGGAAGCCCTCCTTGTCGGCGTCCAGAATCGCCACCAGGGAGACCTCCGGCAGGTCGAGGCCCTCCCGGAGCAGGTTGATGCCGACCAGCACGTCGTAGTCGCCCTTGCGCAGCTCGCGCAGCAGCTCCACCCGGCGCAGGGTGTCGACCTCGGAGTGCAGGTAGCGCACCCGGATGCCGTTCTCCAGGAGGTAGTCGGACAGGTCCTCGGCCATCTTCTTGGTCAGCGTGGTGACCAGCACCCGCTCGTCGCGCTCGGTACGCAGCTTGATCTCGTGCATCAGGTCGTCGATCTGCCCCTTGGTCGGCTTGAGCACGACCTCCGGATCGATCAGGCCGGTCGGCCGGATGACCTGCTCGACGAACTCGCCCTGGGCCTGCTCCATCTCCCACGGGCCCGGCGTGGCCGACAGGAAGACGAGCTGACCGACCCGCTCGAGGAACTCGTCGAAGCGCAGCGGGCGGTTGTCGGCGGCGCTGGGCAGCCGGAACCCGTGGTCGATCAGCATCCGCTTGCGCGAGGCGTCCCCCTCGAACATGCCGCCGATCTGCGGGATGGTGACGTGCGACTCGTCGACCACGGTGAGGAAGTCGTCCGGGAAGTAGTCGAGCAGGCAGTGCGGCGGGCTGCCGGGCAACCGGCCGTCGATGTGCATGGAGTAGTTCTCGATGCCGGAGCAGAACCCGACCTGGCGCATCATCTCCAGGTCGTAGGTGGTCCGCATGCGCAGCCGCTGGGCCTCCAGCAGCTTGCCCTGCCGTTCCAGCTCGGCCAGCCGCTCCCCCAGCTCGGCCTCGATGTCCCGGGTCGCCCGCTCCATCCGCTCCGGCCCCGCCGCGTAGTGGGTGGCCGGGAAGATCAGCAGGTGGTCGACCTCCTTGACGACGTCGCCGGTGAGCGGGTTGAGGTAGTAGAGCTTCTCCACCTCGTCACCGAACAGCTCGATCCGGACCGCCAGCTCCTCGTACGCCGGGATGATCTCCAGGGTGTCGCCGCGGACCCGGAAGGTGCCGCGCTGGAAGGCCATGTCGTTGCGGGTGTACTGGATGTCGACCAGCCGGCGTAGCAGCTGGTCGCGGTCCAGCTCCTGCCCGACGGCGATCCGGACGGCCCGGTCGAGGTACTCCTCGGGGGTACCCAGGCCGTAGATGGCCGACACGGTGGCCACCACGATCGTGTCCCGCCGGGTGAGCAGCGACATGGTCGCCTTGTGCCGCAGCCGCTCCACCTCCTCGTTGATCGAGGAGTCCTTCTCGATGTAGGTGTCGGTCTGCGGGATGTAGGCCTCGGGCTGGTAGTAGTCGTAGTAGGAGACGAAGTACTCCACCGAGTTGTGCGGGAGCAGCTCGCTGAACTCCTTGGCGAGCTGAGCGCAGAGCGTCTTGTTGGGGGCGAGCACCAGGGTCGGCCGTTGCAGCCGCTCGACCAGCCACGCCGTGGTGGCGCTCTTGCCGGTGCCGGTGGCGCCGAGCAGCACGGTGTTGCGGTCGCCACGCCGCACCCGACGCTCAAGATCATCGATGGCTGCCGGCTGGTCGCCGGCCGGCTGGAAATCGCTGACGACCTGGAAACGACCGTCGAGCCGGGGAATGTCGAGCGCCATGGTTCCCACGGTACGCCGCAGGTCCGACACTTCACCGCGACCTTGACCAAGCCTGTGATCAGCTTCGATATTGCCATTGTGGCCCACATCCGGGAGGGCTAGCCTGGACACCGTAGGCCGCTCGCGGCGGCCGACCGCGGCGGAGGCCGGGCCCTCGACAGGCTCGCACCGCCCGGCACCCTGGGGTCGCAGCACCCGGACATCACCGGCGTGCGCGCCCCGGCGTGGTCGCGCCCCTGGCGCAGACCGGCCGCCGCGAGCGCCCCTGCATCCTCAGCGCTCCCTGTCGCCCTCAGCGCCTGTGTCACCCCTCGATCACCCCGGTACGCCCCTGCAGCGCCCCTGTCCCCTCAGCGTGCCCCTGCCGCCCTCCGGAACGCCCCCACCACCCGTCCCCAGGGACGCCGCCCGCGCCCGCGCCGCCGGATCCGACTGCCGCCGGGAGCCCACCGCCCGCACCGGCACGCCCACCGCCGTTACGAGCCCGCTCCCGGCCCGTTCAACCACACGTGGAGACCTCGCCCGACCGGCCACGACACCCCCGGGGGACCACCGGTGCCCCACCCGCCGGCCCGGGTCGACGACGACCCGGCGGGCACCACCGGTCAGCCGGCCGACGGAGCACCGTGCCCCCGGTGGCGAGCGTCGACGACAGCGCCCCCGGGCGGCGGCGGGTCACCCTGGTCGCGCTGGGGGTGGTCGCCGTCTCCTCCGCCGTCGCCCTGGTGGCCGGCCTGCTCAGCTGGACGCCCGCCCCGACGGAGGCGGCCCGCGCGCTGACCGGCGACGAGGCCGAACGGCTGGCCGCCGCCCGGGTCGCCACCTACCGGGACGTCCGGGCCGGGGTGCGGGTGGTCCTCGGCACCGGCGCCGGCCGTACCGACCTGATCGGCTGGGTCGACTGGTCCCGTCCGTTGGCCTACCTCGGCGTCGGTGGTCCGGGGGCGGGCCGGGACCGGGGTCTGGTGCAGGCCACCCCGACCGCGGTGGTGCACCGCCCCGACCCCACGGTGATCGTCGCCCCGGCCCGGCCGCCGCTGGTCCCGCCCGGGGACCGGTGGCGGCTCCGGAGCCTGCCGGCCGGCCGGGGCCTGGCCGGGGCGCTCGCCGTCCTGTTCGGGCTCGCCGCCGACCGGACCGGGGCCGTGGAACCACTGCGGGCCGGGGGTGGACGCTGGCTCGGCCGGGACACCGTCGGTGGCGAACAGGTGGACGTCCTCCAGGCGGCCTGGCCGCCCACCGGCCGGACCGACGGCACGCCGACCGGTCCGGCCGGCGCGTCCCCCGGGCAGCCGACGGCCGGCGGGGCGGACCCCCGCTGGTGGGTGGACCGGGACGCCCGGCTGCGTCGCTGGGCGGGACGGCTGGCCGACGGCCTTCCGATCACCGTGGAGCTGGACCACGCCGACCGGCCGGCGCTGTGGCCGGTCGACGCGCTCGGTGGCCGGTCCGGGCTGCCCCGGGCGCCCACCGACGAGGAGGCCGCCCGGCTGGGCCGGCTGGCCACCCGGTTACGTACCGGACCCGGGGCCGCCGTCACCGTCGCGGCACCGCTCGGCGGCACCGCCAACCTGCGGGGCACCGGTTGGCTGAGCTGGTCCGCCGGGGTCGCCTACCTGTCGGTGGCCGAGCTGGACACGCTCGGCCGCCGTACGCTGCTCCGCCGGGACCGGGCCGGCTTCGCCCGTGCGGACGTACCGGTGGAACCGGGCACCGCGGCCCCCGGACCGCCGCTGCCGCCCCCGCCCGACGTCGGCTGGCGGCTCGCCGGACGACCGGCCGACGAACTGGACATGCTGGTCGACACCGCGCTCCGGGCCGGCGGGCCGCCCCCACCGGCCGACGCGACGGTACGCATCCGGGGCGACCGGCGGGCCGACCGGCCCGTGGACGTGTTCGAGGTACGCCACCGGGGCCAGTGCCTGCGGTACTGGCTGGACCGGTCCGGATTCCCCCGACGGCTGGAACTGCGCACCGCCGGTGGGGCGTGGGCGCAGCTGGACCTGACACCCGGACCACTGCCGGCCGGAGTCACCCCGCCCGCCCCGAAGCCAGCCGGCCCGAAGCCACCCCGGGCCGCGTCCCCGCCGGGGAAGGCCGGCGGGCCGGTCCGGGCCGGCTGAACGCCCGGTCGGCCCGGACACCGGCACGGTCGACGCGTGACGGGTCGGTGGGTGGACCCGGACCCGTCAGGGGCGCCAGCCGGTCTGCGCGGCCCACGCCTCGGCGCGCAGGTACTCCTCGTCGAACCACGGGTCGGCGGCGGTGTCGGCCTCGACGCCGGCCGGTGCCGAGGCCGCCAACTCCCGCTTCACCAGCAGGTAGGCGGCCCGCCGGTCGGGATCGGCGCGCAGGTGGTCACGCATCAGCAGGGCGTGCCGCCAGCCGGGCGAGCCGGCCACTCGCAGATGCACCTGGACCGCGCGGCCCGGATCGGCGCTGCCGTGCCACCGCTTCTCCCAGCCGTCGTCACCCGTCCCGCCCTCGTCGCCGGCCCGGCCCCTGCCGACCGCCGTCCGGGGGCAGTCCCACCACCGGCCGGGCAGCCTCGGGAAGCCGGCGTCGGCGAGCCGCTGGGCCAGCGGGCCGTCCGCCTCTGCCAGCGACGGCACGGTCACCTGCACGTCGACGACGTCCCGGCCGGCCAGTCCGGGGACGGCGGTCGAGCCGACGTGGTCGAGACGCAGGTCGGCCGGGGCCAGCGCGTGCCGGATCCGGGCGGCGAGCCGGGCGTACTGCTGCGGCCAGGTCGGATCCGGCTCGGGCCGTACCACCACCGGTTCCCCGGCCACCCGGTGCTCCCGCACGTTGCGCTCGTAGGGCAGCAGCCGGTCCCGCCACAGGGCGTCCACCGCGGC
Organism: Micromonospora rifamycinica; assembly: GCF_900090265.1. Taxonomy (NCBI): domain Bacteria; kingdom Bacillati; phylum Actinomycetota; class Actinomycetes; order Micromonosporales; family Micromonosporaceae; genus Micromonospora; species Micromonospora rifamycinica. The sequence goes on along the minus strand of NZ_LT607752.1, from coordinate 6,452,188 downwards.
GTGCAGGTCGTCGAGGCCGCCGTCGTTGTCGAGCAGCACGTCGGCGGCGGCGGCGCGGCGGGCGTCGTCGGCCTGGGCGGCGATCCGCCGCTCGGCCTCCGCCCGGGACATCCCCCGGTCCCGCGCCAACCGCTGCAGCCGGGTGGCCACCGCCGTCCGCACCACCACCACCAGGTGGTACGTCGGCGCGAGCCCCACCTCCACCAGCAGCGGTACGTCGTTGACCACCACCGCGTCCGGGGGCGCCGCGGCGAAGAGTTCCGCCGACCGGGCCCGGACCCGGGGATGGGTGATCTCCTCCAACCGGTGACGGGCGGCCCCGTCGGCGAAGACCAGCGCGCCCAACGCGGCCCGGTCCAGCGTCCCGTCGGCGGCCAGCACCCGGTCGGAGAAGGCGGCGACGACGGCCGCCAGCCCGTCGCTCCCCGGCGCGACCACCTCGCGGGCGATCCGGTCGGAGTCGACGATCACCGCGCCCAGCGCGGCCAGTCGCGCCGCCACCGCGCTCTTACCGGACCCGATGCCCCCGGTCAGTCCCACCCTCAACACCGACCCAGTCAACCGGATCGGCGTCCGCCACACCACACCGACCCACCACACCGAGTCGGACCGCCTCACCCAGCCCGGCGCGCCCGGGGCGTCCCGCACAGTCGGCGAGGTAGCGGTATCCGATGTCACCTGGACCGCAACATCGCCACCCCTGAGTCGATCGTCCCGTCCCGTCCCGTCGCGGGACGGGAGCGGCGGCGGCCGGGAACGGCACAGAGCCCCGTCCCCGATCCGCGTGGCGGATCGGGGACGGGGCTTCTGTGTCAGCGGCGACCCGGACCGGGGGTGACGTCAGACGTCGTACCGGGTGGGAGGCAGCTTACGGATCACTTGCCGCCGGCGAGCTTCTCCCGCAGGGCGGCGAGCGCCTCGTCGGTGGCCAGCGTGCCGGCCGGCTCCTCGGCCTGCCGGCTCGGGGCCGACGAGCTGGTCGAGGTGGTGGTGCCACCGGTGGCGACCGGAGGCGCCGGGTTGGCGGCGGCCTCGGCGTCGGCGGCCCGGGAGGTCTGCACCTGCTTGGTGTGGGCCTCCCAGCGCTGACGCGCCTCGGCGTACTGGTTCTCCCAGGTCTCGCGCTGCTTGTCGTACCCCTCGAGCCACTCGCCCGTCTCCGGGTCGAAGCCCTCCGGGTAGATGTAGTTGCCCTCGGTGTCGTACGTCGCGGCCATGCCGTAGAGGGTCGGGTCGAAGTGCTCCTCGCCCTCGACGAAGCCCTCGTTGGCCTGCTTGAGCGACAGCGAGATCCGGCGACGCTCCAGGTCGATGTCGATGACCTTGACCATCACCTCGGAGCCCACCTGGACGACCTGCTCCGGGATCTCCACGTGACGCTCGGCCAGCTCGGAGATGTGGACCAGGCCCTCGATGCCGTCGTCCACCCGGACGAACGCACCGAACGGGACCAGCTTGGTGACCTTACCCGGCACGATCTGCTGGATCGCGTGGGTGCGGGCGAACTGCCGCCACGGGTCCTCCTGGGTCGCCTTCAGCGACAGCGAGACCCGCTCCCGGTCCAGGTCGACGTCCAGGACCTCGACCTCGACCTCCTGGCCGACCTCGACGACCTCGGACGGGTGGTCGATGTGCTTCCAGGACAGCTCGGAGACGTGCACCAGGCCGTCCACGCCGCCCAGGTCGACGAACGCGCCGAAGTTGACGATCGACGAGACGACGCCCTTGCGGACCTGCCCCTTCTGGAGCTTGTTGAGGAACTCGGTGCGAACCTCGGACTGCGTCTGCTCCAGCCAGGCCCGGCGGGACAGGACCACGTTGTTGCGGTTCTTGTCCAGCTCGATGATCTTGGCTTCCAGCTCGCGGCCGACGTACGGCTGCAGGTCACGCACCCGCCGCATCTCGACCAGGGAGGCGGGCAGGAAGCCGCGCAGCCCGATGTCGAGGATGAGGCCACCCTTGACCACCTCGATGACCGAACCGCGGACGACGCCGTCCTCGTCCTTGATCTTCTCGATCGTGCCCCAGGCCCGCTCGTACTGCGCCCGCTTCTTGGAGAGGATCAGACGACCCTCCTTGTCCTCCTTCTGGAGGACCAGGGCCTCGATGTGGTCACCGACCGAGACGACCTCGGCGGGGTCCACGTCGTGCTTGATCGACAACTCCCGCGAGGGAATGACGCCCTCGGTCTTGTAGCCGATGTCGAGCAGGACCTCGTCCCGATCGACCTTGACGACGGTGCCTTCGACAATGTCGCCGTCATTGAAGTACTTGATGGTCTCGTCGATCGCGGCGAGGAAAGCCTCCTCGGAACCGAGATCGTCGTGGGTGACCCGGGTGGCGCTCGAGGGGGCCTCGATGCTGCTCGTCATGTGGGCGGTTGCTCCGGTCGGATGGGTTGTCACAGCAGGCGTGGTGTCGCAGTGACCCGTTCGCGCCAGCGGATCCGCCACCGGGCACACCGAACGATCGCCAAGAGAAGACCATTGGTGCTCCGACGACCGCGCACCTGCTCCCTGCCGAGGTACACGATCCACGAGCGCATCGTCTAGCCTACCCGCTGCATTACCACAGCGTGCAAGCCCTCCCGGGTCCTCGCGACCTCGTCAGCTGCGAAAGCGGAGATTTCGGTCGGAAGACACCTCCGCTGTCTCATCCGTCACCTCCACCTCACGGGACCGACAGCGTACGGCCGTCCGGCACGCCGCGCGCACCGGGGTCCGTCAGGTGGCACCCACCCAGGGCCTAGCGTGAGCGGGTGCACGACAACGAGCAGGTGAGCGACGACGAGCGGGTGCTCCGCCGCCGGGTGGGCGCCACGGAGACCCGACGGGCCAACCGTGGCTGGTGGGACCACGACGCCGACGACTACCAGGCCGAGCACGGCGCGTTCCTGGGCGAGGTGGACTTCCGCTGGTGCCCCGAGGGGTTGCGCGAGGCCGACGTGCGGCTGCTCGGCGAGCTGGCCGGACGACGGGTCCTGGAGGTCGGCTGCGGGGCCGCGGCCTGCGCCCGCTGGCTGGCCACCCAGGGCGCGCACCCGGTCGCCTTCGACCTCTCCGCCGGCATGCTGCGGCACGCCGCCCGCGCCGCCCGCGCCAGCGGGGTGCCCGTTCCGCTGGTGCAGGCCGACGCCCTGGCCCTGCCCTTCGCCGGGGCGTCGTTCGACATCGCCTGCACCGCCTTCGGGGCGATCCCGTTCGTCGACGACTCGGCCGCGCTGATGGCCGAGGTGCACCGGGTGCTGCGCCCCGGCGGGCGGTGGGTCTTCTCGGTCACCCACCCGATGCGCTGGGTCTTCCTCGACGACCCGGGCGAGGGCGGGCTGACCGCCGTGCACTCCTACTTCGACCGCTCGCCCTACGTGGAGCAGGACGACCGGGGGGTGGCCAGCTACGTGGAGCAGCACCGGACCCTCGGCGACCGGATCCGCGAGCTGGTGGGCGCGGGTTTCCGCCTGCTCGACCTGGTGGAGCCGGAGTGGCCGGCGGGGCACCGGGAGACCTGGGGGCAGTGGAGCCCGCTGCGTGGGCGGCTCTTCCCCGGCACCGCGATCTTCGTCGCCGAGAAGCCGGCCACCGCCTGACCGGGCGGTCCCGACGAATCCCGGCTCCGGGCCGGTCGTTTCGGTGCACCGCCGCCGGGTACCCGGCCGCCATGGCCGTGCAGAGGTTCCGCGTCCGTCCCGAGGGCCCGGGGCGTGCCGGGGGTGGTGCGCCGTGAGCCGGACCGACGATCCGCAGCAGACCTACCGGGAGTTCACCGAGGCGGTGAACATGAGACCCGGCGAGCTGTCCGCCTGGTTGCAGACCGAGGAGTCCAAGCGGGTGGGCTGGCACAGCGGCGGACGCGCCGGGGGTGGCGAGTCGGTCGGGCACGCGTCCGGTCGGCGGATCGTCGACCTGCTGCGCCGCAAGCGGACCGAACTCTCCGCCGCCGACTACCGGCACATGCGCAAGGTGATCGGGTACGTGCACCGGCACCTGGCGCAGCGGCCCGGCGGTGACGTCCGGGAGACGAAGTGGCGCTGGTCGCTGATGAACTGGGGCCACGACCCGCTGCGCTGACCGGCCCGCCCCCACCCGGCACGAACCCGAGGTGTGGACCGGGCGGCCGGGCACCGGGGTCAGGCGGTGGCGGTGAAGTCGACGTCCCGGGTCTCGACGGTGCCGGCCGTACGCCCCGGGGCCGACTGGTGGGACCAGTAGAGGTTGGTGTGCGCGACGACCTGCTCCGGCGGCGGGGCACCCCAGGCCGTCATGTCCTCCGTGGTGTGGGCGTCGCTGACCAGAATGGTGTCGTAGCCCCGGACGAACGCGCCGTGCAGGGTCGACCGGACGCACACGTCGGTCTGCGCACCGGCCAGGACGAGCCGGCCGACCCGCAGCCCGGCCAGCACCGACTCCAGCGTGGTGTCCTCGAAGGAGTCGCCGTAACGCTTCTCGACCCTCGGCTCGTCCTGCCCCGGCGTCAGCTCGGGGACGATCCGCCAGTCGGCGCCACCCGGGACGAGCTGGGCGTCGCAGTGCTGCACCCAGACGACCGGCACCCCTTCCCGCCGGGCCCGCTCCACCAGCGCGCCGACGTGGGCGACGACCTCGTCCCGGCGGAACGCCCCGGCCACCACGCCGTTCTGCACGTCGACGACGAGCAGCGCGGTGTGCGGCCGGTCGGCGAGTGTGGTCATCTCTCCCCCTGGTGACGATGAACCCGGCCGGAACACCTCCGGCCGGGGTCGGGCGGCCGGCTAGTGGTCGGCGCTGTTCCAGTCCCGGCCCTCGCCGACGGAGACCTCCAACGGCACGGACAGCGGGTACGCGGTGCCCATCTCCTGCCGCACCAGCGCCTCCAGCGCCTCCCGCTCACCGGGGGCGACCTCGAAGACCAGCTCGTCGTGCACCTGGAGCAGCATCCGCGACCGCAGCCCGGCAGCGCGCAGCGCGGTGTCGACGTGCAGCATGGCGACCTTGATGATGTCGGCCGCCGAGCCCTGGATGGGCGCGTTGAGGGCCATCCGCTCGGCCATCTCCCGTCGCTGCCGGTTGTCGCTGACCAGGTCGGGCAGGTAGCGGCGGCGGCCCAGGATGGTGGAGGTGTAGCCGTCCTGACGGGCCCGCGCCACCACCTCGTGCAGGTAGTCGCGCACCCCGCCGAACCCGGCGAAGTAGTTCTCCATCAGCCCCCGGGCCTCCTCGGCGGTGATGCCGAGCTGCTGGGACAGGCCGAAGGCGCTCAACCCGTACGCCAGCCCGTAGTTCATGGCCTTGATCTTGCGGCGCTGGTCGGCGGTGACCTCGCCGACGGGGACCGCGAAGACCGACGACGCGGTGGCGGCGTGGAAGTCGTGGCCGGAGTTGAACGCCTCGATCAGCGCCTCGTCCAACGACAGGTGCGCCATGATCCGCATCTCGATCTGGCTGTAGTCGGCGGTGAGCAGCGTCTGGTAGCCCTCCCCCACCACGAAGGCCCGCCGGATGCGCCGCCCCTCCTCGGTACGGATCGGGATGTTCTGGAGGTTGGGCTCGGTGGAGGAGAGCCGGCCGGTGGCCGCGACGGTCTGGTTGAAGGTGGTGTGGATCCGGCCGTCGTCGGAGACCGACTTGAGCAGCCCGTCGACCGTCGACTTGAGCTTGGCCACGTCCCGGTGGCGCAGCAGGTGCCCCAGGACCGGGTGCGGGTTCTGCGCGTGGAGCCACTGGAGCGCGTCGGCGTCGGTGGTGTAACCGGTCTTGATCTTCTTGGTCTTGGGCAGGCCCAGCTCGGTGAAGAGGATCTCCTGCAGCTGCTTGGGCGAGCCGAGGTTGAACTCCCGGCCGACCGCCGCGTACGCGCCCTGCGCGGCGGCCTTCACCTCGGCGGCGAAGTGCGCCTCCAGCTCGGAGAGGTAGTCCGTGTCGGCGGCGATTCCGGTGGTCTCCAGGTTGGCGAGCACCCGCATCAGCGGCAGCTCCACCTCGGCCATCAACCGGGCGGACTGCTCGCCGTCGCGGGACAGCTCGGCGTCGATCGCGTCGGCCAGGTCGAGGGTGGCCCGCGCCTGGAGCATGAGGTTCTGCTCGGCCACCCCTTCGTCGCCCAGCCCGTCGAGGGTGAGCTGGCCGGTCTCCGGGGCGTCGACCCGCAGCTCGCGGTGCAGGTAGCGCAGGGCGAGGTCGGTCAGGTCGTAGGAACGCTGGTCGGGGCGGGCCAGGTAGGCGGCGATCTGGGTGTCCCGGGCGATGCCGGCCAGCGCCCAGCCGTGCGCGGCGAACGCCAGCAGCGCCGGCTTGCTGTCGTGCAGCACCTTGGGCCGCCCGGCGTCGGCCAGCCAGTCGGCCAGCGCGGTGTCGTCGGCGGGCTCCAGACCGGCCGGGTCGACCCAGGCCGCGGCGCCGTCGGCGGTGGCCAGGGCCAGGCCGGTCACCGAGGCGGTGTGCCGCCGGTTGGGGCCGGTGTCCAGCTTGGCGGCCAGCCCGATCGCGCTGCCGGCCGGGGCGTGCGCAGCCAGCCACCCGGCCAGCGCGCCGGGCGCGGTGAGCACCTCGCCGGCCAGGTCGAAGCCGGCCTCGGCCTCCGGCTCCACCGCCTCCAGGTACTGGTAGAGCCGGTCCCGCAGGATCCGGAACTGGAGGGTGTCGAAGACCTGGTGCACGGCCTCGCGGTCCCAGCCCTGCCAGCGGGCGTCCTCGGGGCGGATCGGCAGCTCCAGGTCGGAGACCAGGCGGTTGATCTCGTAGTTGCGGATCACGTCGGCGAGCCGCTCACGCAGGCTCTCGCCGGCCTTGCCCTTGATCTCGTCGGCCCGCGCGACCACGCCCTCGACCCCGCCGTACGTCTGGATCCACTTGGCGGCCGTCTTCGGGCCGACGCCGGGGATGCCGGGCAGGTTGTCGCTGGTCTCCCCGACCAGGGCGGCCAGGTCGCGGTAGCGCTGCGGGCCGACGCCGTACTTCGCCTCGATCGCCGCCGGGTCCATCCGGGCCAGGTCGGAGACGCCCTTGCGCGGGTAGAGCACCGTCACCTGGTCGCCGACGAGCTGGAAGGCGTCCCGGTCGCCGGTGCTGATCAGCACCTGCATGCCCTGGTCCCGGGCCTGGCAGGCGAGGGTGGCGATGACGTCGTCGGCCTCGTAGCCCTCCCGCTCGACGACCGGGACGCGCAGCGCGTCGAGGACCTCCTTGACCAGGCTGACCTGGCCCTTGAAGTCGGCCGGGGTCTCGCTGCGGCCGGCCTTGTACTCCGCGTACTTCTCGGTGCGGAAGGAGCGGCGGGACACGTCGAAGGCGACCACGATGTGGGTGGGCTGCTCGTCGCGGAGCACGTTGATCAGCATCGAGGTGAAGCCGTAGACCGCGTTGGTCGGCTGCCCGGTCGTGGTGGAGAAGTTCTCCACCGGCAGGGCGAAGAACGCCCGGTATGCCAGGGAGTGTCCGTCGACGAGGAGCAGGCGCGGCGTCGTAGCTGTCACGGCAGCGACTCTAGTCCGTACCCCCGACAACCCCGCCGCTCGGCACGGCCCGCGCCGCCGAGCGGCACGGCGAGGCCGGCCGCACCGGGGGCACCGAGCCGCAGCGCGCTCGCGGAGCCGCACCACGAGGCCGGCCGCACCGGGGCACCGGCACCACGACGGCGGCTGCCGTCCGCCCCGCGAGGGGACGGACGGCAGCCGGGTGGAGCGGGTTCAGGCGACGCCGAGGTACGCCTCCTTGACCGCCGGGTCGTGCAGCAGCTCCTGACCGGAGCCCTCCTTCACGATCCGCCCGGTCTCCAGCACGTAGCCCCGGTGGGCGCGGGAGAGCGCCTGCTGGGCGTTCTGCTCCACGAGCAGGATCGTGGTGCCCTGCTCGTTGATCCGGGTGATGATCTCGAAGATCTGCTGGATCAGCTTCGGCGCGAGCCCCATCGACGGCTCGTCGAGCAGCAGCAGCCGGGGCCGGGCCATCAGCGCCCGCCCCACGGCCAGCATCTGCTGCTCGCCGCCGGAGAGGGTGCCGCCGGCCTGCTTGCGCCGTTCGGCCAGCCGGGGGAAGAGGTCCAGCACCATGGCCAGGTCCTTGGCGATCTCCGGCCGGTCACGCCGGGTGTACGCCCCCATCTCCAGGTTCTCCAGCACCGTCATGCCCGGGAACACGCCCCGGCCCTCCGGTGCCTGCCCGATCCCCCGGGTCACCCGCAGGTCGGCGCGCATCCGGGTGACGTCGGTGCCGTCGAAGACGATCGAGCCCTCGGCCACCGGACGCAGCCCGGAGATCGCCCGCATCGTGGTGGTCTTGCCCGCGCCGTTGGCGCCGATGAGCGCGACCACCTCGCCCTCGTTGACCACCAGGCTGATCCCGTGCAGGGCCTGGATGCGCCCGTAGAGCAGGGTCAGGTCCTTGATCTCAAGCAGCATCGGTCGGCACCCCCAGGTACGCGGCGATCACCTTCGGGTCGTCCCGGACCTCGGCCGGCAGGCCCTCGGCGATCTTCTTGCCGAACTCCAGCACGACGATCCGGTCGGTCACGCCCATCACCAGCCGCATGTCGTGCTCGATCAGCAGCACGGTGATGCCCTTGTCGCGGATCATGCGGATCAGGCCGAGCAGCTCCTCCTTCTCCGCCGGGGTGAAGCCGGCGGCCGGCTCGTCCAGGCAGAGCAGGGCGGGGTCGGTCGCGAGAGCCCGGGCGATCTCCAGCCGGCGCTGCTCACCGTACGACAGGTTGCGGGACAGGTCGTTCGCGCGCCGTTCGATGCCCACGAACCGCAGCAGCTCGTACGCCTTCTCCCGGCCCTCCCGCTCCTCCCGCCAGTGCCGCGGCAGCCGGAGCATGGCCGCGATGACGCTGGTCTTGTGGTGGACGTCCGTGCCCACCATCACGTTCTCCAGCGCCGTCATCTCGGGGAACAGCCGGATGTTCTGGAACGTCCGGGCGATGCCGGCCTTGGTGATCCAGGACCGCCGCTTGCCGTTGGTGCGCTGCCCCTTGAACCGGATCTCGCCCTCGGTGGGCCGGTAGACGCCGGTCATCGCGTTGAAGCAGGTCGTCTTGCCGGCGCCGTTGGGGCCGATCAGGCCGAGGATCTCCCCCCGGTAGAGGGTGAAGTTGACCTTGTCGAGGGCGACCACACCACCGAAGCGCAGGGTGACGTCGTCGACCTCCAGCAGCGGTTCCCGCCCGGCGGCGTCCCGCCCCGCCGGGGTGGCCGCCGTCGGGGCACCGGAACCGGGCTCCGGCGGCACCCCGACGGTGCTGCGGCCGTCGGCGACCACGTCGCGGTCGCTGCTGGCGTCGCGCTCGCTTTTCATCTGCGGATCACTCACTGGGCACCTTCTCCTGCGGAACCGCCTCCTGGCGCCGGTCGGCGAACTCCGCCGCCCGCCGCCGGTTGGGCACGATACCCTGCGGTCGGAAGATCATCATCACGATGATGACCAGGCCGAAGATCAGGATCCGGTACTCCGCCGCGTCGAACTCCACCCCGATCAGGTCGCCGACACCACGCAGCCACTCCGGCAGGTACCAGGTGATCGCGCCGCCGACGATGGCGCCCTTGATGTTGCCGGCGCCGCCCAGGATGACCGCGGCGAGCACCAGGATGGAGCTCTCCAGCACGAACTGGTCAGAGTTGATGAACGTCTGCTTGCCGGCGAAGACCGCACCGGTCAGGCCGGCCACCGCCGCCCCGATCGCGAACGCCCACAGCTTGTACTTGAACGTCGGCACGCCCATCACCTCGGCCGCGTCCTCGTCCTCCCGGGTCGCCACCCAGGCCCGGCCGACCCGGCTGTTGGCCAGGTTCCGGACCAGCACGATGACCAGGAGGATCAGCGTCAGCAGCAGCCAGTAGTAGGGGCGGGAGTCCACCACGCCGAACAGCGGCTTGCCGTCCGAGCCGGTGCCCGGCGGGTGCGGGATCGCCGGGATGCCCCGCTGACCCTGGAGCACACCCTCGTTGCGGGCCGCGTAGAGCCTGATCATCTCGGCGAAGCCGAGCGTCACGATGGCCAGGTAGTCGCCCCGCAGCCGCAGCGTCGGGCCGCCGAGGATGACACCGGAGACCATCGCGACCATCACCGCGATCGGCACCGCCGCCAGCCACGGCCAGTTCGTCCCCAGCCGGCTCTCCGGCGAGGTCAACAACGCCACCGTGTACGCGCCGAGCGCGTAGAAGCCGAAGTAGCCGAGGTCGAGCAGACCGGCGAAGCCGACCACCACGTTCAGGCCCACGGCCAGCAGCACGAAGACCGCGGTGTCGAACAGCACGCCCGCGAAGTCCGAGCGGGTGGTGTAGAGGGCGAAGTACTCGCTGCCGATGGGGAAGCCGAGGTACTCGTAGAACCACTTGTTGGGCAGGATGTAGAGCAGGACGACCAGGGCCGCGATCCCGGCCCAGCGGATCTGCTTCGGCATGGCCGCCCAGCGCCCCTTGGCGCCGGAGAGCCGGCCCTTGTTCACGGTGGCGGTCATGCGCGCGCCCTCCCGAGAGATTCGCCGAGCAGGCCGGTGGGCCGGAACATCAGCAGCACGATGAGCAGCACGAAACCGGTGAAGTCCTTCCAGTCTCCGCCGAACAGGCCCGCGGCGTAGTTCTCCGCCACCCCGAGCAGCAGGCCGCCGAGCAGCGCGCCGCGGAGGTTGCCGATGCCGCCGAGCACCGCCGCGGCGAACGCCTTGAGCCCGATCAGGAAGCCCACGTTGAACTTCGTGTAGCCGTAACGGACGTTCCACAGCAGGGCCGCGACGCCGGCCATCAGGCCACCGAGCACGAACACCAGCAGGATCACCCGGTTCTTGTTGACGCCCATCAGGGCGGCGGTGTCCGCGTCCTGGGCCACCGCCCGGATGCCGCGGCCGAGCCGGCTGCGGTTCACGAACTGGTCCAGGCCGATCATCATCACCAGCGTCACCCCGAGGATGAGCAGCTGGATGTTGGTCACGCTGGCACCGAAGACGGTGAACACCGTCTCGGAGGGCAGCAGCGTCGGCATGCCGAACGGGGCCCGGCGGGTGCCGATGCCGAACGACTCGGCGAGCACGAACGACGCGCCGATCGCGGTGATGAGGAAGGCCAGCGGGGGCGCGTTGCGCCGCCGCAGCGGCCGGTAGGCGACCAGCTCCACGGTCACGGCGGTCGCCGCGGAGGCGACCCCCGCCACGATCAGTCCGGCGACCAGCGCGAGCACCAGTGGCCCGATGGCCGGCGAGGGGGAGTTCTGGTCGTAGCCGAGGGCCTCCCAGGTCCACAGGGCGGTGAAGGTGCCGACCATGAAGACCTCGGAGTGGGCGAAGTTGATCAGGCGCAGAACGCCATAGACCAGGGTGTATCCGAGGGCCACCAGGGCGTAGATCGCGCCCTGTTCCAGCCCGGTGATGGTCAGAGCCGGGAAGTTCCCGAGCAACTCATCGAAGTTCAAGTAGGGCTCCAACTGTGCGGCCAAACGAGGCGGCCGGGAGGGTCACTCCCGGCCGCGTCGTCTGGTATCCCTGGCGGGACCGGCGAACCGGTCAGGCCTTCGGGATCTCGATGTCCGGAACGACCTGGCCCGCGTTGACCTTGAACGCCCAGACCAGCACCTGGGCAGGGTCCAGCTCACCGGTGGGCTCGAACTTGTAGGTGACACCGGTGGCGCCACCGGCCTTGTTGTAGGACTTCACGAAGGCCAGCAGGTCGGCACGGGACGCCTTGCCGCTCTTGATGCCCTCAAGGAAGATCTTCGTGATGTCGTACGACACGTCGGCGTAGGTGCCCGGCTCGGCGTTCTCGAAGGCCGCCTTGTAGTCGGTCACGAAGGTGCCCTTGGCCGCGGTGGCCGGGGCGCAGGGGCAGGTCAGGACGGTGCCCTCAGCGACCTGCTGACCGGCGACCTTGACGAAGTTGGCGTCGTTGACGCCGTCACCGGCCACCATGGTGCCCTTCCAGCCGGCACCCTTGAGCTGCTTGAGCAGCAGGCCCGCCTCGGTGTAGTAGCCACCGAAGAACAGGACGTTCGCGCCGCTGCCGACGATCTTGGTGACGACCGCGGAGAAGTTGGTCTGCTTGACCTGGACCTTGTCCTCGCCCGCCACGGTGCCGAGGACCTTCTTGACCTCGTCCACCAGGCCCGCGCCGTACGCCGACTGGTCGTCGACGACGTAGACCTTGTCCGACTTCAGCACGTTCTTGATGTACCGGCCGGCGGCCGGACCCTGGGAGGTGTCGTTGCCGACACCCCGGTGGAAGATCTTCCAGCCCTTGGTGCTCAGGCTCGGACGGGTCGCCGACGGGGTGATGATCGGCAGGCCGGCCTCTTCGAAGATCGGGTCGGCCACCTCGGACTCGCCCGAGAACGCCGGGCCGATCATGCCGACGACCTTGGTGTCGCCCACCGCCTGCTGCGCCAGGGCCGGGGCCTTGGCCGGGTCACCCTGCGAGTCGTACTCGGACAGGTTGACCTTGCAGTCCGCGTTGTCCTTGTTGTACTGGTCGATCGCCAGCTTGGTGCCGTTGCGCATGTGAATACCGAGACCCGCGGCGTCGCCGGTCAACGGGCCGAAGAAGCCGATCTTGAGGTCGCAGGCCGCCGAGTTCCCGCTGCTACCTTCGCTGCCACTGTCGGCCTTACACGCGGCCGTGCCACTGATAACGAGCGCGCCGATGGCAACGCCACCGAGCACCCGTGCGAGCTTCTGCCTCACGGCTCGTACCCTCCTCAGTCCCAAAGCCCGAACGCCCGCCGCGAATTGGAAATTGGCCCTTGCGGGGGTGCTCGAACTGACCGCGTACCCGGTCTGGGGCGGGACGTTATCCCACCAGCGGGGCACGCCGTAAGACCTACGAAGCCGGGTTGACCTAACCGTTACGTTGAGTGGCCGATTTCACCGGAGTGCTGTAACAGAACGCCCGGGACGAGGGTGAAACCGGGCATTCGGCACCCCTCGGAGACAGCTGACGGACCGCTCACCCGGGCCGGCCCGGGGCCTGCGCCGTCCACAGGGAGCCGCCCTCCGCGTCGTCCGCCGCCAGGACCAGGCGGTCCGCCGAGCCGGCCAGGGCGACCGACCGGTCCGCCCCGCCCGGCAACGGGCGCGGCACCTCGACGGCCGACCACCCACCTGCGTCCGGGGAGAACCACCCGGTGACGCCGGTGGGTGTCGACACCACCGCCGCCACCCCGCCGCCGGTCGACGCCAGCGCCGCTACCTGCGCCGTCGGGCCACCTGCCGCCGCCGGCAGCGATCCGCCGGGGCGCCACTGCGCCCCCTCGGGGCCGGCGGTCCAGGCCGCCAACGAGTCACCGCGCCGGCCCAGCCCGACCAGCCGGTCCCCCACCGCGACCACCCGCTGCAGATCGCCCGGCGGGGCCGCGTCCGGCAGGACCCGCCGCTGCCAGGCCCGCCCGTCCGGCGACGTCCACACCGCCGGATCCCCACCCGGCCGCCCCGGCGACCGCAGCGAGCCGACCAGCACCCACCCCGAGGCGGTGGCTGCCGCGTCCGCCGCCCAGCTGCGCCCCGCCGCGTCCGACGCCAACGGGGCCACGCCGCTGACCAGCTGGAACTCCGTCGCGTCGGCGGACGACCAGACGGCCGCCCCGGTGCCCCGGTTGCCGGCGATCAGCCACCCCGCCGGACCCCCCGCGATCCGCCCCACGTTCACCGCGTCCGGGCCGCCGAACACCTCGAACTCCGCGGGCACCTCCACCGCCGTGCCGTCGGCGAGCTGTCGCCAGGTGCTGATCCGGGGGTTGCCGTGCACACCGCCGCTCTTCGCGCCCACCGCCGCCAACAGCCCGTTGCGGCAGGCCGCCGCCGTCAGCACGTTCTCGGCGCCGTACGCGCTGCGCGCCGTCAGCCGCAGCGGCGTCCACGTCGCCGTGTCCGGGCTGGACCACGCCGCCGGCCGGGTCGCGCCCGCCGCGTCGGCGACCGCGCCCACCGCGAACCAGCGCCCGCCGCACTGCGCCACGTCCCGCAGCAGCAGCCGGCCGGGGGTGCCCGGCGGGACGGGCAGGGTCACCGCCTGCCAGCCGGGGCGCAGCGGCGCCGCGGGCGCGGCCTGCGGAGCCGACCAGCACCCGGCGAGGAGCACCACGGTCGCGGCGGCCACCGCGGACCCGACCCGTACGCGCTGAGCAGACATGCCCCAGAGCGTATCGATCGGCACGACTGACGGTCACCCGTGCACGCCCCCGACGGGCGGATCAGGAGGCGGGCTGCTCCGCGACGTCACCACCGGCGGTCTCGGCGAGAATCCGCTCGGCGACCTCCTTCATGGTCATCCGGTGGTCCATCGCGGTGCGCTGGATCCACTTGAACGCCTGCGGCTCGGTCATCCCGTACGTCGTCATCAGCGCGCCCTTGGCGCGCTCGACCGTCTTGCGGATCTCCAGCCGGTCGGTGAGCCCGGCCACCTCCGCCTCCAGGGCGGCCAGCTCGGAGTAGCGGGACAGGGCGATCTCGACCGCCGGCACCAGGTCGCTCTTCTGGAACGGCTTGACCAGGTAGGCCATCGCCCCGGCGGCCCGCGCCCGCTCCACCAGGTCACGCTGGCTGAACGCGGTCAGGATGATCACCGGGGCGATCCGGGCGCCGGCGATCCGCTCGGCGGCGGCCAACCCGTCCATGATCGGCATCTTGATGTCGAGGATGACCAGATCGGGCTTGAGCTCCTCGGCCAGCCGGACGGCGGTCTCGCCGTCCCCGGCCTCGCCGACGACCTCGTAACCCTCCTCGACCAGCATCTCGGCCAGGTCCAGTCGGATGAGCGCCTCGTCCTCGGCGATCAACACCCGCCTGCGCTCGGCATCCGTCTGCGTCTCGGCCACCAGCCCTACCCCCACCATAGATCCCACACGGCTACCACCCATGCTCCCGCATGAGCCTAGTCGGGTACAGTGAGCCACGCGCCCCTCGGGGTGACGCCGGGATGGTGGAACGGCATACACGGAAGTCTCAAACACTTCTGCCCGAAAGGGCTTGCGGGTTCGAATCCCGCTCCCGGCACCCTTTTCATACGTACGTCCAGCGTACGCGTGCTTGCACCCAGCGTCGGTCGGTTCGCTGCGCCGCGTCACCGCCGCACCGGCCGGCGAGCCCCTCGGCACCCGACTCCTCCCACTCGAAGGAGCCGGGCACCGGAGACCCGCCGGCCGCGGCGGAACACACGCTGGATCGGACCCGGCCGTCAACCGGCCCCGCCGCCGGGGGTGCCCCGGTGGCAGCGTGGCCCACCCGGTCGCGTCAGCAACTGACGCGCGTCACGCTCACCCGTGCCCCGTCGGCGATCCGGAACCACTTACGCACACTGCCGGCCTGATCGGTTTGCAGACCCTGGGTGTTGTCCCCGAAATACCACCACATCTGGCAGCCGGCCGGAATCGCGAAAGCGTCCACATCGTAATAGTAGGTGGTCCTGCTGGCCGTATTCTGGCCCGGGTTCAGGGTGGCGTCGGCATTCCACGCATACCAGTTGTCCGGCTTGCTCACACAGGACAGCTTGTTGCCGACGTAGAACGCCCCGAGAGACGAACACCAGGTGTTCGCCACCTTGAAGCCGACGCTCGCTCCCCGGCTGACCACGACGCCACCGCAGTACGGTGTGCCGCAGGTGCCGGCCTGGGCCGGAGCCGACGTGACCACCATCGTGCCGGCGACCACCGAGAAGGCGATCGCCAGGGTGGCTAACAGTTTCCGGACTCGCATTTTCTTTCCCCCGCTTCTGGATCACCAGGATCCTATTTCTGAGATCACCCCCCGGGCCGACCGCCCGGCGGGATATCGGATGGTGCAGGTAGATGCTGGCAGCCGGGGCCGGAGGGCGTCAACCCCGCGCCGGAAAAAGTGCGCCGGGATTACGCCGCCAGCCCTCCGCGCATTCACACCAATTACCATGCCGGCCGCTATCGAGAGATCCCCGAGCCGCATAAGTGTTGATCCCGGCGAAAGGCACAAAGGCGGTGGGCCGCGACGGGTGCCGGGGCCGTCGACGTGCCCGCCGAACCCGCCCGGCCGCGCCCACCCCCGGCCCGCGCCTACCCCCGGCCCCGCCCGGCCGGCCCCGCCCGGCCGAGCCCGCGCGGAGCCCCCGACGTGCCCGTCGACCCCGGCGGGCCATCGCCCCGGGGAACACATCCGGGCCGCAACGGGTTGGGAAATGGCGTGATCGACGTACCGTTGTCTGTCCTTGACCTTGCTCCCGTCGCCGCCGGAGCCACCGCCGCAGAGGCGCTCGGGCACACCACCGAGCTGGCCCGCCGCACCGAGGAGCTGGGCTACCGCCGGTTCTGGGTGGCCGAGCACCACAACATGCCGGCGATCGCCAGCTCCGCGCCGGCAGTGCTGCTCGCCCACCTGGCGGCGCACACCACCACGATCCGGCTGGGCTCGGGCGGGGTGATGCTGCCCAACCACGCGCCGCTGGTCGTCGCCGAGCAGTTCGGCACCCTGGAGGCGCTGCACCCCGGCCGGATCGACCTGGGCATCGGCCGCGCGCCGGGCACCGACCAGCGGACCGCGCTGGCCCTGCGCCGCACCATGGAGGGGTTGTCGGCGGAGGGCTTCCCCCGGGAGCTGGCCGACCTGATGAACTACTTCAGCGGCGACGATCCGGGCGCGATCACCGCCACCCCGGGGCTGGGCCAGTCCCCGGCGGTCTGGCTGCTCGGCTCCAGCGGGTTCAGCGCACAGCTCGCCGGCCTGCTCGGCCTGCCGTTCTCCTTCGCGCACCACTTCAGCGCGCAGCACACCCTGCCCGCGCTCCAGCTCTACCGGCAGCACTTCCGGCCCTCCCGCTGGCTGGCCGAGCCGTACGCGATGGTGGCGGTGAACGTGGTCTGCGCCGACACCGACGAGCGGGCCGAGTGGCTGACCGGGCCGAGCGCGCTGTCGTTCCTCAAGCTGCGCAGCGGACGGCCCGAGCCGCTGACCAGCCCGGAGGAGGCCGCCCGGTACCCGTACACCGAGATCGAGCGGGAGTTCGTCCGGCAGCGCCGCGACGGCCAGGCGATGGGTTCGCCCGAGACGGTCCGCCGGCAGCTCACCGAGCTGCTGGCCCGCACCGGTGCGAACGAGCTGATGCTCACCACGATGGTGTACGACGTGGCCGACCGGGTGCGCTCCTTCGAGCTGGTGGCCGAGAAGGTGGCCGGCGGGCTCACCCGGAGCGCCTGAAACACGCTCTTCATAGCGACGTCACCCTACCGTCGCGCAGGACCTCTAACTTTATGACCGGTGGTGGTACGGCACTCCCGGTCGGGACGGGTCGGGGGTGCTGCGGTGTGGTGCACCGGGTCGCCAGCTGAGCGGATTCCGCGGCTGGCGACCCGGTGCCTGCTTTTCCGGCCCCGACGGCAGCCGGCCTGGTCAGGGCCGGTGCAGCCCAGGCCCGGTCAGCGCCGGACCGGAGCGGTCAGCGCAGGTAGATGTTGGGCGTGGGCGGGGTGGACATGCCGTCGCCGATGAAGAACCCCGGGTGCGGCGGCTGGTTGTAGGCGGTGTTCTGCCAGGCGATCGCCGCCCGGTACTGCGGGTCGTGCATCAGCGTGTAGATCCGGGTGCCGGTCTGGGTGGGCGTGCTGTAGATCCGCAGCGCCCGGCTGTCGCTGGTCCGCCAGATCACCTCCTCGCGCCAGTCGCCGAGGATGTCGCCGGAGAGCGCCGGGGTCGACTTGGTGCCGTTGTTGGAGGCCACGTCGCTGCCGGTGAGCAGCCGGGTCTCGCCGCCGGTGCCGTACTTGTCGATCTTGGTGGCGTCGAGGAGTTCCCGCACCGGGTCACCGTCCCACCAGGCGAGGAAGTTCGTCGACGACGGCTTGCGGCCGACGTTCTGGCCCCGGGTGTTGGCCAGCCCGTCGACCGCCGCCGACCACGACTCGGCACCGGGGCTGCCGGCCCAGATGTCGGCCGAGACGCCCCGGCCGTTGTCGCCGTTGGCCGGGCTCTTCCAGATGATCTGGCCGGTCCGCGCGTCGGCGAAGTACGAGCTGGGCTTGCTGGCGTCCTCGTCGACCTTGAAGACCTCCAGGCCGGACCGGCCCGGGTCCAGGTCACCGACGTGCAGGGCGTCGCCGTGACCGTTGCCGGTCGAGTAGAGCAGCCGGCCGTTGTCGTCGATGGTGGCCGCGCCGTAGACGATCTCCTGACGGCCGTCGGTGTCCACGTCGGCGACGGAGAGCTGGTGGTTGCCCTGACCGGCCGCCGCGGAGTTGCCGGAGGCGTTCGAGTCGAACGTCCACCGCTTGGTCAGCGCGCCGTTGCGGAAGTCCCAGGCGGCGACGACCGCCCGGGTGTAGTAGCCGCGCGCCATGATCAGGGACGGCCGCTGCCCGTCCAGGTAGGCGGTGCCGGCGAGGAACCGGTCGACCCGGTTGCCGTACGAGTCGCCCCAGGAGGAGACGGTGCCGCGCGGCGGGTCGTAGTTGACGGTGGAGGCGATCGCGCCGGTCTGCCCGTTGAACATGGTCAGGTACTCCGGGCCGGAGAGCACGTAGCCGCTGGAGTTGCGGTAGTCCGCCGACGACGAGCCGATCAGCTGACCGGTGCCGGAGCGGGTGCCGTCGGCGGTCTTCATCGCCACCTCGGCCCGGCCGTCGCCGTCGTAGTCGTACACCTGGAACTGGGTGTAGTGGGCCCCGGCCCGGATGTTGCGACCCAGGTCGATGCGCCACAACCGGCTGCCGGTCAGGGTGTACGCGTCGACGTAGACGTTGCCGGTGTAGCCGGACTGGCTGTTGTCCTTGGCGTTGGACGGATCCCACTTGAGCACGATCTCGTAGTCGCCGTCGCCGTCGAGGTCACCGACGCTCGCGTCGTTGGCCGAGTAGCTGTACGCCTCCCCGCTCGGGGTGGTGCCCCCGGCCGGCGGCTGGATCGGCACGTCGAGGTAGCCGTTGGTGAACTGGAGCGCGGGCGCGGACGCCGCCTGCTCGGCACCGTTCACCACGGCCCGCACGGTGTACGCCGAGCCGGCCGCCGCCCCGCTGTCGAGGTAGTTGGTGGCACCGGTGAGCGGCGAGGCGTTGACCCTGGTGGAGCCCCGGTAGAGGTTGAACGACACCCCGGAGGTCTCGGTGCCGAGCAGCCGCCAGGAGACCAGGTTCCCGTTGCCGGAACGCACGCTGATCAGCCCCCGGTCGAGATCCTCCATCTGCTTGGCCCCGGCGGGCGGGTCGGTCGGCGGGGGCGTGGTCGGCGGCGGTGTCGTCGGAGGCGGGGTGGTCGGCGGCGGCGTGGTGGGTGGGGGCGTGGTCGGCGGCGGTGTCGTCGGGGGCGCGGTGGTCGGCGCGGTGCCGCCGGTGCAGGTCGTGCCGTTGAGGGCGAAGCTCGCCGGCACCGGGTTGCTGGCGTCGTTCCACGAGGCGTTGAAGCCGAAGTTCGCCGCGCCGTTGGTGCCCAGCGCCGCGTTGTAGCCGGCGTCCCTGGCGCTGACCTGCGCGCCGGACTGGGTGACCGTGGCGTTCCACGCCTGGGTGACCTGCTGACCGGCGGTGTAGGACCAGGTCAGCGTCCACCCGTTGAGCGGGTCGCCGAGATTGGTGACGGTGACGTCGGCGCCGAAGCCGCCGCCCCACTGACTGCTGATCTTGTAGTCGACTCGGCAGCCGGCGGCGGCGGCCGAGGCCGTCACGGCGGTGAGGGTGCCGGCGGTGAGGGTGGTGGCCGCGGCGGCCGCGAGCAGCGCGGCTCGCCGACGGGTGGGACTCAGGTGCACGGGAACGCCTTTCACAGAGGTCAGCGCAGGGCGGTGACGCCGGCCTGCCCGAGCCGGCGGAGGACTGCGCCCGCATTGACGGTGGTGACGGGACACCTTACATCGACGTCCATAGCTTGACTCCGCGCAGCTGGATCGTAGGACAACGCTTTCCGACAGCACAAGGCGGAGCCGCTCTTGCCCACCGGCGGCCCACCTGATCGACTCGGCCCATGGCAGAGCACATGGACCCCGAGGAGTTCCGCCGCGCCGGTCACGCCGTGGTCGACTGGATCGCCGACTACTGGCGGACGCTGGACCAGCGCCCGGTGACCACCCAGGACCCGCCCGGCACGGTCACCGCCGCCCTGCCGACCACCCCACCCACGCACGGCGAGCCGGTCGCGGCGATGCTGGCCGACCTGGACGGGATCGTCGTACCCCGGCTCACCCACTGGCAGCACCCCGGCTTCTTCGGCTACTTCCCGGCCAACACCAGCGGCCCCAGCGTGCTGGCCGACCTGGTCAGCTCGGGCCTCGGCACCCAGGGCATGCTCTGGGCCACCAGCCCCGCCGCCACCGAACTCGAGACGGTGGTGCTGGACTGGCTGGCCGACCTGATGGACCTGCCGGCGACGTTC
Organism: Micromonospora rifamycinica; assembly: GCF_900090265.1. Lineage (NCBI taxonomy): Bacteria > Bacillati > Actinomycetota > Actinomycetes > Micromonosporales > Micromonosporaceae > Micromonospora > Micromonospora rifamycinica. The sequence goes on along the minus strand of NZ_LT607752.1, from coordinate 6,431,920 downwards.
CGCTCCACCGGCCCCGGCGGCGGGGTCATCCAGGACTCGGCCTCCTCGGCGACCCTGGTCGCCACCCTGGCCGCCCTGCACCGGGCCAGCGGGGGCCGCTGGCGGGAGGTGGGCGTCGACCGCCGGTACCGGGCGTACACCTCGGCGCACGGGCACTCCTCGATCGAGAAGGCGGCCCGCATCGCCGGCCTCGGCGGGCAGGGCGTCCGGACGGTCGAGGTGGATCCGCAGACCCAGGCGATGCGGCCGGCGGCGCTGCGCGCGGCGATCGTCGCGGACCTGGCCGCCGGCGAGGTGCCGGCGATCGTGGTGGCGACGATCGGCACCACCTCCACCACCGCCGTCGACCCGCTGCCGGAGATCGGCGCGATCTGCGCCGAGTACGGCGTCTGGCTGCACGTCGACGCCGCGTACGCCGGGGCGGCGGCGATCTGCCCCGAGCTGCGCTGGTCACACGCCGGCGTCGAGCACGCCGACTCGTACTGCTTCGACCCGCACAAGTGGCTGCTCACCGGCTTCGACTGCGACGCCTTCTGGGTGGCCGACCGGGGCGAGCTGATCGAGGCGCTGACCGTCATGCCGGAGTTCCTGCGCAACGCCGCCAGCGAATCGGGTGCGGTGATCGACTACCGGGACTGGCAGGTCCCGCTGGGCCGCCGGTTCCGGGCGCTCAAGCTCTGGTTCGTCCTGCGCTGGTACGGCGTCGAGGGGCTGCGGGCGCACCTGCGTTCCGGGATCGCCCTGGCCGACGGGTTCGCCACCCGGGTACGCGCCGACGACCGGTTCGCGCTGGCCGCCCCGCACCCGTTCTCGCTGGTCACGTTCCGGTTGCGGGCCGGCGACGAGGCGAGCGCGGCGCTGCTGGCCCGGGTCAACGACAGCGGGCAGGTGCACCTGACCCACACCAGGGTCAACGGCCGGTACACCCTGCGGCTGGCCGTCGGTTCACCGCTGACCCGGCCGGAGCACGTGGACCGGGCCTGGGACCTGCTGTCGGCCGCCGCCACCGACATCCTGGCCGGGGACTGAGCCAGCGGCGAAGCCGGGCGCCGAGCTACGGGCTGCGCTGCGGCGGAGCCGGGGGCCGAGCTGCCGGCGTACCCGGTCGGGGTCAGCGCTCGACCCTGGCCAGCAGGTCGGGGGGCGTGCCCGGGGCGGACCCGACCGGAACCGGTGCCGTCTCGGCGGCGCGGCCGTCGACCCCGGCAGGGCCGTCGACCCCGGCAGGGCCGTCGGCGGCACCGTGGGTGTCCTGGCCACCGCGCCCACCGGCATCGGCGGTGGCCGGCGCGTCCGCGGCGGCCCCCACCCCGGCGCCGGCGACGTGGGCGTCGACGATGGCACGGGCATGGCGGGTCCGGCGCAGCGCGCGGACGGCCAGCACCAGGGCGACCAGCCAGCCCGCGGCGAGCAGCACGTAGACCACCGGGCGGGTGGTCGACCCGGCGTCACCGGCGTTGAGCAGGATCCGGGCGTTGGTCAGCACGATCACCCCGCCGATGGTGGCGCCGAGCAGCTGGGCGGGGACGATCCGGACCAGCCAGGCGGCCACCGGCGCGGCGATCAGGCCGCCGATCAGCAGCGCCGCGACGGTGGGCAGCAGGAAGCCCTCGCTGCCCAGGCCGATCAGGAAACCGATGCTGGCCGCCCCGGCGACCACGAACTCGGCGGTGTCCACCGACCCGATCACCTTGCGCGGCTCCATCCGGCCGGAGACCAGCAGCGCGGGGGTGGCCACCGGACCCCATCCACCGCCACCGGTGGCGTCGACGAACCCGGCGACCAGCCCGAGCGGGCCGAGGAACCGGCCGCGCAGCCGCCCGGCACCGGGACGCTGGCGCAGCGGCCGGGAGAAGCGCACCAGCAGGTACGCCCCGAGGGTGAACAGGATGCCGGCCATCCACGGGGCGGCGTTCTCGGTGGAGATGGAGCTGAGGAAGGTGGCCCCGACGAACGCGCCGACCGCGCCGGGCAGGGCGATCCGGGTGACCACCCGCCAGTCGACGTTGCCGAACCGCCAGTGCGCGACACCGGCGGCGAGGGTGGTGCCGATCTCGGCGAGGTGCACCGACGCCGAGGCGGCGGCCGGGGCGACGCCGACGAAGAGCAGCAGGGTCGACGAGGTCAGCCCGTACGCCATGCCGAGGGCACCATCGACGAGTTGCGCGGCCAGGCCCACCAGGGCGAGCACCAGAAGCTTGCGCACGTACCCCTCCGAACTTCTCGGCATCTCCTATCAACTTGGTCGACAATGCGGCATGACGGCCCGTGGGTCAACCCCCTGATCGGTGGGTGGGACGCGCCGACGGCCGCGCCGGCCCGGCCGGCCGGTCACCCCGCCGGACGGGCGGCCCGACACCTGCGACGACTACCGCCGGACCGCTCCACCGTCCTCCCGGCGCGCGGGACGATTCCGGACGCTCAGCTCCCAGCGCGCGGGACGCCACCCGCCGCCCACCACTGCGCACGGGACGCTTCCCGACCGTCAGCTCCCGACCGTCGGCTCCAGGCCGCGGGGTGACTCCCGGCGCTCAGCTCCAGGCGGAGGGTGACTCCCGGCGCTAGCTCCAGGCGCGCGGGTCGGCGGCCAGCTCGTTGATCCGCCCCGGCAGCACCCCGGCCGCCACGTCGGCGACGCTGACCTGCTCCAGGATCTCCCGCTCGCTGGCCCGCAGGGCGATCCAGACATCCTGCAACGCCCGTGCCGCGCCGTGGTAGCCGAGCTGCTCGGGGCGCTGCCCGCGGACGTGCGCCAGCGGACCGTCGATCACCCGGATCACCTCGGCCAGGGAGATCTCCGCCGCCGGCCTGGCCAGCCAGTAGCCACCCTCCGGGCCGCGCTGCGCGTGCACGACGCCACCCCGGCGCAGCTGGAGCAGGATGCTCTCCAGGAACTTCGGCGGAATGTCCTGGGAGCGGGCGATCTGCTCGGCGGTGACGGGCCGCGACCGGCCGTCCTCCGCGCCGTCGGCCACCGAGGCCAGCTCGGCGGCCGCACGGAGGGCATAGTCGACCCGAGCGGAGAGACGCATGGCCGCAAGGTTAGTCGCCGAACCGGCCGGCCGGGTCGCCACCCTCCACCGAACGGCCGAGCGGCGTCGCGGACGACCGCCGCGCGCCCTCCCCGCCGACGGCCGGCGGTGCCAACGGTGGCACGGACGTGGCACCATACCCCTGTCGTCCGGCAGGGTCGCCGATCCACGACGCACCAGCGCAATGGAGCACCGGCCGATAGGGGCAGCGACAGCGATGCCGGACGTGACACCGCTGACCACGCGGGATCCGCGCCAGGCCGGCCCGTACGAGTTGGTCGGCCGGCTCGGCGCGGGCGGGCAGGGTGTGGTCTACCTGGGCCGGGACGACCACGGCCGGTGGGTCGCGGTCAAGGTCATCAACGTGGACCTGCGCCAGCACCCGAAGGCGAAGTCCCAGTTCGCCAAGGAGATCGCCGCCGCCCGCCGGGTCGCGCCGTTCTGCACCGCGCAGATCCTCTTCGCCGACGTGGACGGCGATCTGCCGTACGTGGTCAGCGAGTTCATCGAGGGCGTCACCCTGCAACGGCACGTCCGCGAGCAGGGTCCGATCAGCGGCAACGCGCTGCACCGGCTGGCCGTGGGCACCGCCACCGCGCTGGCCGCGATCCACCAGTCCGACGTGGTGCACTGCGACCTGAAGCCGGACAACGTGATCCTCGGGGCGGACGGTCCGCGCGTGATCGACTTCGGTATCGCCCGCGCGCTCGACGTCACCGAGACGATGACCGACCGCATCATGGGCACCGCCCCCTACATGGCCCCGGAACGGTTCCGGGACGACGAGGTCGGCCCGGCCAGCGACGTCTTCGCCTGGGCGGGGACGATCGCCTTCGCCGCGGGCGGACAGCCCCCCTTCCGCACCGGTCCGGTCGCGGCGGTGATGCACCGGGTCCTGCACGACCCGCCGGAGCTGATCGGGCTCTCCGGCCCGCTGGCCGTCCTGATCGGACAGTGCCTGGAAAAGGACCACCGGGCCCGGCCGACCGCCCAGGAGGTGCTGCTCCGCCTGCTCGGCCGGGACACCCACCCGGGCACCGCCGTGCCGTTGCAGTCGGTGCTCCGGGCCGGCACCGACGCGGCCGCCACCCAGCAGCTGCCCCGTACCCTGTCCACCGTCGCGCCGGTGTCCCCGCCGGTCACCCCGGCCGCACCGGACGGCCCGGTCCCGATGGCGGTCGACCCGTGGCCGACCATGTCGACCGTCCTCCCGGCACCATCCGCCCCGACCGGCCCGGCGACGACCCCACCGGCGACCGCCTGGCCCACCCCTACCCCACCGGCGCAGGCCTGGTCCGCCTCGACCCCACCGGCGACGCACCGGACCGGCCCGGCCGAGCCGGCGACACCGCCCGGCGGGCGGGCGGCCGTCCCCGGCCCGGACCGACCGACCACGGACCGACCGACCACGGCCGCCACCCCGCCGGCCGGGCGGGACGGCTTCGGGCGGCGGCTGCGCCAGCAGTGGACCGACCCGTGGGGGGTGTCGACCGCCATCTTCCTCGGCTCGCTGGGCAGCGCCGCCGGGTACGTCGCCACGACGGCCGTGGGCACCGCCGCCGCCGTCGGCTCCGTCACCCTCGTCGTGGTCTACGGTGTCCGTCTGCTGGTCGCCGCCGCGCTCACCCCGTCCGCCGCAGAGCCCGGGCGGTCGGAGCCCACCGGAGCGGGCGGGCCGGCACCCCGTACCGACGCCTGACCCACGCCGCACCAACCCCTGGAGGAGCCGATGGCCACCGGTGAGCGTCCCGCCCGGTCATGGCTGCCGTACACGGCCGCTGTCGTCGCGGGGTTCGCGGTGATCGCCGCGGCCTACCTGTACGTCCGGCCCGACCCCGGCACCGACCGGGCCGACTGCGTACCGCTGGAGGTCAGCTCCTCCACCGAGAAGAGCGCGCTGGTCGCCCAGCTCGCCGACCGCTACAACGCCGCCGGCCGGCGCTTCGGCGGGCGGTGCGCGCAGGTGACCGTGCACGGTCTCAACTCGGGCGAGGCGATGGAGGCACTGGCCGGCGGGTGGTCGCTCACCCAGCCGCAGGTCGCCGAGCCACAGGTGTGGCTGCCCACCTCGTCGCTGTGGACCGGGCAGCTACGCCTGCTGGACTCGGCGGCGGGCCGCCCGGCGCAGACCCCCGGACAGCACCCGTCGATCGCCAACAGTCCCCTGGTCATCGCCATGCCCAGGGACAAGGGCGAGCTGGTGCAGCAGCGCGGCCCGCTCGGCTGGGCCGACATCCTCGGCCTGTCCGGCGACACCGGCTGGGCGGCGTTCGGCAAACCCGAGTGGGGCCGGTTCACCTTCGGCAAGGACAATCCGCACCTGTCCACCTCGGGCCTGGCCGCCACCATCGCCACCTACTACGCGGCGGTCAACCGGGCCAGCGACCTGACCAGCGAGGATCTCGCCCAGCCCGCGGTGACCCAGTTCGTCCGGCGGATCGAGGCGAACGTCTCGCACTACAGCGACGACTCGGTGGACCTGCTGCGCAGCCTGGCCGAGGCCGACGCCACCGCCACCGGAGACGCCCCGGCGACCGACATGAGCGCGATCGTCCTTCAGGAGGAGCTGGTCTACCTCTACAACCAGGGGCAGCTCAGCCCGACCGGCAGCAAGCCCCGGGTACCGCTGGTGGCGGTGCACCCGAAGGAGGGCACCTTCAACCTGGACCACCCGTACGTGGTGCTCCCCTCGGCCGACCCGGCGCAGCGGGAGGCCGCCGAGGACTTCCTCGGCTTCCTCCGCGAGGGGCCACAGCAGCGCAGCTTCGCCGCCCTGGGGTTCCGGGACGACGAGCGCCGGCCCGCCGAGTCGCTGCTGGCCACGGTGGCCGGGCCGGGCGGCGACCGGCTCACCTACTTCGACCCGCCCACCCCGGAGGTGGTAGGCGCGATCCTCGGCGGGTGGGACACCCTGCGCAAGAAGGCGAACATCCTGCTCGCCGTGGACACCTCCGGCTCGATGAAGGCCAGCGTCGGGGACCAGACCCGGTTCCAGGCGGCGACCGACGCGGCGAGCAAGGCGATCGGGCTGCTGAACTCCGCCGACCAGGTGGCGCTCTGGTCGTTCTCCAGCGAGACCCCGCAACGGACGAAGCGGCCCTACAGCGAGGAGGTCCGGCTCGCGCCGCTGGACCGGGACGGGTTCAACCGCAAGCTGACCGGCCTGCGCATCGGCGGGAACACCGCGTTGTACGCGACGGTCCGCGCGGCGCACCGCAGCATGCTCGACAGCTACGACCCGAAGCGGATCAACGCGGTGGTGGTGCTCACCGACGGCAAGAACGAGTACCAGAAGGACAGCGACCTGGACCGGCTGCTCCGGGACATCGCGCTGGACCCGAAGAAGCCGGTCAAGGTCTTCTGCGTGGCCTTCGACCAGGACTCGGACCTGGCCGCCCTGGACCGGATCGCCAAGGCGTCGGCCGGCAAGGCGTTCGACGCGAAGGACCCGGCCACCATCGACGACGCCCTGGTCAAGGTGGTCAGCAGCTTCTGACCACGCCCCGGCCACCGGACGGGCCGGGGCAGACCGACGGCCGGGAGGTCGGCGGGGTCGGGGGGTCGGGGGCGACCGTCAGCCGCGGCCGGCGGGGCCGCGCCGGCCGGGAGGCGGTCGGTCAGTCGCCGACGCGCCGGAGCAGGCCCTCCTGGACGGCGCTGGCGATGTGCCGGCCGTCGGCGGTGAACATCCGGCCGGTGGCCAGGCCCCGCGCGCCGGACGCCGACGGGCTCCAGCAGTCGTAGAGGAACCACTCGTCGGCGCGGAACGACCGGTGGAACCACAGCGCGTGGTCCAGGCTCGCCCCGTCCAGGCCGCCCGGCCCCCAGACCTCGCCGTGCACCGACAGGACCGAGTCCAGCAGGGTCAGGTCGGAGGCGTAGGTGAGGGCGCAGGCGTGCAGCAGCGGATCGTCGGGCAGCTTGCCGTCGATACGCATCCAGACCCGCTGGTGGGGGTCGGCCGGACGGTCCCCCGGACGCACCCAACCCGGTTCGCCGACGTAACGGACGTCGATCGGGCGGGGGATCTGCCCCCAGATGCCGAGCCGTTCCGGGTAGCGGGCCAGCCGGTCGGACATGGTCGGCACGTCGTCCGGGCCGGGCACGTCCGGCGGGGTGGGGGCCTGGTGTTCCAGGGCCTGTTCCTGCCGCTGGAACGAGGCCGACATGAAGAAGATCGGCTTGTCGTGCTGCACCGCCACCGACCGGCGCACCGAGAAGGAGCGCCCGTCCCGGACGTTCTCCACCTGGTAGTCGATGGGCTCGGCCGGATCGCCGGGGCGGACGAAGTAGCCGTGCAACGAGTGCACGAACCGCTCCGGGTCGACGGTGCGCCCGGCGGCGACCAGTGCCTGGCCGGCGACCTGCCCTCCGAACACCCGCTGCGGACCGACCCGGGGGCTCATCCCCCGGAAGGTCATCTCGCCGGTGTGATCGAGGTCGAGGACCTCGAGGAGCTGGTCGACCGCGGCCTGGCCGGTCACCGCCGGACGCCCGTTCACCGCGCTGTCCCGGTCCGCCGCACCATCGTGCTCACCGGCCGGGCGCTGTCAGCCGTGCCGGGGTGCTCACTGGAGTGCCCGGGCGGAGGCGGCGTCGACCAGGGAGCCGAGCTGGTGCACGCGCAGCGTGTTGGTGGAGCCCGGGGTGCCGGGCGGGCTGCCCGCGACGATCACCACGTAGTCGCCGGGGGTCGCCTGGTTGAGGCCGAGCAGCGCCTGGTCGACCTGCCGGAACATGTCGTCGGTGTGCTGCACGAACGGCATCAGGAAGGTCTCCACGCCCCAGCAGAGCGCGAGCTGGCTGCGCACCTCGGGGACCGGCGTGAAGGCCAGCAGCGGCAGGTCGCAGTGCAGCCGGCTGAGCCGCTTGACGGTGTCGCCGGTCTGCGAGAAGGCCACCAGCGCCTTCGCCCCGATGGCGCGGGCGATCGAGGAGGCGGCCACGGTGAGCGCGCCGCCGTGGGTACGCGGGTCGTGCTGGAGCCGGGGCACCCCGATCGAGCCGGCCTCGGTGGTCGTGATGATCTTGGCCATGGTGCTGACGGTGAGCACCGGGTACTTGCCGACGCTGGTCTCGCCGGAGAGCATCACCGCGTCCGCGCCGTCGAGCACCGCGTTGGCCACGTCGGAGGCCTCGGCCCGGGTCGGCCGGGAATTCTCGATCATGGAGTCGAGCATCTGGGTGGCCACGATGACCGGCTTGGCGTTCTCCCGGCAGAGCTGCACGGCCCGCTTCTGCACCAGGGGCACCTGGTCGAGCGGCATCTCGACGCCGAGGTCGCCCCGGGCCACCATGACGCCGTCGAAGGCGAGCACGATCGCCTCCAGGTGGTCGACCGCCTCGGGCTTCTCGACCTTGGCCAGCACCGGACGGCGCACGCCCTCCTCGTCCATGATGCTGTGGACGAGCTTGATGTCCTCGGCGGTGCGGACGAAGGAGAGCGCGATCAGGTCGACACCCAGGCCGAGCGCGAAGCGCAGGTCCTCGGCGTCCTTGTCCGACATCGCCGGGACGCTGACCGCCACGTTCGGCAGCGAGACGCCCTTGTTGTTGGAGACCGGGCCGCCCTCGGTGACCAGGCACCGGATGTCGTTGCCGGTGACGTCGCTGACCTCGACGGCGACCCGGCCGTCGTCGATCAGCAGCCGGTCGCCCGGCTTCACCTCCTGGGGCAGCTTGCGGTAGGTGCAGGAAACCCGGTCCCGGGTGCCGAGGATGTCGTCACTGGTGATCACCACCGAGTCGCCGGTACGCCACTCGTGCGGCCCGTCGGCGAACTTGCCGAGCCGGATCTTGGGGCCCTGGAGGTCGGCCAGGATGGCGACCGGCACGCCGACCGCCTCGGCTGCTTCGCGGACCATCCGGTACACCGACTCGTGGTCGGCGTGACTACCGTGGCTGAAGTTCAGCCTGGCCACGTTCATGCCCGCCTCGATCAGCCCCCGGAGCCGCTCCGGGGACGAGGTGGCAGGGCCAAGAGTGCAGACGATCTTCGCGCGGCGTGTCACGCCCATCAGGCTAGTCTCTCCTCCGGGTCGACCTGCTGGCCGACCCCTTGCGGACTGAGGAACAGGGGTCCGACGACGCGCGGGGTGGGCGCGTGGCCGGCGGGACACGGGCCACGCCGGGGCCGTCGGAGCGGCGCGGGCATCGGCGACCGCGCGCCGGGAATCGTACCGCCCGGGGGCCATCGTCGTCCGCGCGCTCCCGGGCGCGGCCGCCCCGACACCGGCCCGATCGGCGGCCACCGCCCGACACAGGCCCGCACGGACCGCTAACTGTCGGTCTTGACCAGCGGGAACTCCAGCGAGCCTGCCGGGCACAGGAAGGTCAGCACGTCGACGGTGTAGAGCCCGGCCTGTACCGCCGGGTCGGCCTCCATCACGCTGCGTACGTCGTCGACCGAACCGGTGCGGGCCAGGCCGATGCCGATCGGCGGGGCGGGCTCCCGGGCCGGACCGTCGATCGACCCGGCCACCAGCACCAGGCCCCGCCGTTGCAGCGCCCGCATGTGCGCGGTGTGTTCGGCCTGGAGCCGCTGCACGGTCTCCGGCGGCAGCACCCGACCGGCCGGACCGGGATAGAGCACGATGCACTCGTACGTGTCGAGCGCGAAGTCCAGCTGCGGCGTACCCGTCATGGCTCCCCCTGCGCGTCGGCGCCCCACCGCGCCGGTCGTCGACCCGCCCGGGGCGACGTGGCGGCGTCGGACCCGCCGCGCTGCCGCGGACCGCCGTGCTCCCCCGGACCGCCGTGCTCCCCCGGACCCGGCCAGCGTCCCACGAGCCGGCCGCCCCCGGCGGGTGGTCGGGGCAACTGCCCGGGGATCGACCAGCGTGGGCGTCGGCGGACGCTGGTACGGTCCGGTTGATGGGGAAGGGCTCGATCCGCCGAGCGGAGGTCCCGACATGACTCGCTCCGCCACCGTCGACCCCCGGCCGCCGGACGACACCCGCTGGCGGGAACTCCTCTCCTGTGGCGGTCGGGCCGGCCGGCGAATCGTCGGGCACGACTGGGCGGCCACCCCGCTCGGGCCGTTGGACTCCTGGCCGCAGAGCCTGCGCACCGCCCTGACCATCTGCCTGCACACCCCGACCCCGGCGGCGGTCTGGTGGGGTCCGGAACTCGTGCTGCTGCCCAACGACGGGTACCTGGCGCTGTTCGACCCGGCCGGGCGGGAGTCGCCGGGGCGGCCGGGCACGGCGGTCTGGCCGGACGCCGTACCCGCGCTGACCGAGGTGCTGACCGCCGCCCGGGTCACCTGCCGGCACGAACGTGACGTCGACGCCGGTACGGGTCGACGCCGGCTGGTCTGCTCGTCGGGGCCGATCGTCGACGCGCTCGGCCGCCCCGGCGGGGTCTTCACCACGGTCACCGACACCCCGGCGGCCGACGTACCCGCGCAGCGGGCCGGCGACCGGCGGCGGGCGCTGCGGCAGGCCGAGGGGCTGGCCCGGCTCGCCGGGGCGCTCAGCGCCGCCGGGAACCGGGCGGCGGTGACGGAAGTGGTCACCACGGTCACCCCGGCGCTGGTCGGCGCGGCCCAGGTCCGGGTCGCGGTGGCCACGGCGGGCGCGCTGGACCTGACGGTGGTCGGTGGCGACGGGCCGTCCCGGCTGGCGGTCGCCGACGACGAGCCGCTGGCCCGGGTGGTCCGCGAGGAGACGCCCGTGCCGCTGCCCGACGGGGTCTGCCTGCCGCTGCGGGACGGCGGCGGGGCGGTGCTCGGCGCGCTCGAGGTGCGGTGGTCCGGGCCGGTCGCCGACGAGGAGGCCCGTCGTACCCTGCTCGACGCGGTGGCGGGGTTGTGCAGCCAGGCGTTGCGGCGGGCCGAGCTGACCGGTTCGGCGCGGGCGATGGCGGAGTTCGCCGCCCGGCTCAGCGTCACCCGGTCGACCGCCGAGGCGATCGAGGTGATCCTGGACGCCGCGCCGATGGCGCTCGGCGCGGCCCTGCCCGGCCTGGCGATGCGGGACGAGGGCCGGCGGCTGCGGCTGTGGCACGGTGAGCTGCCGAGCGGGCTGGTCGCCACCTTCGACGACCTGACCATCGACGATCCGCGGCCGATCGCCCGCGCGCTGCGCACCGGTGAGCGGATCATCCTGCGCAACCGGGCCGAGTTCGCCGCCCGCCATCCCGGCCTGCCAGACCCGGCCGGGGAGTACGGCATGGTGACCACGGTGGCGTTGCCGTTGCTGGACGCCTCCCGGCGGCCCATCGCCGCGCTGGGCTTCGGCTGGCCCCGGGAACGGCCGCTGCACGACGACGACCTGGCGTTGCTGGACACCATCGCCGACCTGTGCGAGCAGACCCTGGAACGGGTCCGACTGGCCGCCGCCGAGCACAACCTGGTGACCCGGTTGGCGGGTCGGCTGCGGGCCTCGGACACGGTCGGCTCCCCCGGCCTGGAGCTGGCCACCCGCTACCAGCCGGCGATGAGCGGCCTGCACCTGGGCGGGGACTGGTACGACCTGGTGGACCTCGACGAGGGCCGGCTGGGCGTGGTGGTCGGCGACGTGGTGGGTCACCAGGTCGAGGCGGCGGCCGACATGGCCCAGCTCCGGACGGTGGTGAACACCCTGATCCGGTCCGGGGTGCCGCTGGCCGAGGTGTTCCCCCGGCTGACCGGCCTGCTCGGGGCCGGGTTCCTCGGCACCTGCCTGGCGATGGTCGTCGACCCGGTCGCCGGGGTGGCGCAGGTCGCCCGGGTGGGGCACCCCCATCCGGTGCTGCTGCGGCCGGGGCAGCCGCCGGAGACGGTCTGGACGGGGCACTCGCTGCCGCTGGGGCTGGTCCGCGACCCGGTGCCGGTGACCACCGTGGCGTTCGGCCCGGGTGACCTGCTGGTGGCGTACACCGACGGGCTGGTGGAGCGGCGCGACCAGGCGTACGAGACCGGGGTGGCGGCGTTGCACGAGGTGATCGTGCCGGTGCGCGACCAGCCGGTGGAGGTCATCGCGGACACCATCCTGAGCAAGCTCTCCGGCTCCGACGACGACCAGGCGTTGGTGGTCATCCGGCACGCGGGGTGAGGTGTCGGTGCCCACATCGGTCCCGTGGGTGTTCCCGACGGCGATCTTCGGGAAAGCCAGGGAAGCGGTGGCTAGATTTGCCGCTGACGACAACGCACAGGATCGGGGTAAGACTCATGGGTTCCAGCGCACAGCCCGCGAAGGCGTCCGGCACCTACCGGATCGGGGGCGACCTCCAGGTGGACCGGCTCGGCTACGGGGCCATGCAGATCACCGGGCCGGGGGTATGGGGTGACCCGAAGGACCCGGCCGAGGCGGTCCGGGTGCTGCGCCGGGCGTACGAGCTGGGGGTCACGTTCATCGACACCGCCGACTCGTACGGGCCGTTCGTCTCGGAGCTGCTGATCAGGGAGGCGCTGCACCCGTACGCCGACGACCTGGTCATCGCGACGAAGGCCGGCCTGACCCGCTCCGGGCCGGGCGACTGGCGGCCGGTGGGGCGGCCGGAGTACCTGCGCCAGCAGTGCGAACTGAGCCTGCGGCACCTGGGGCTGGAGTCGATCGGCCTCTACCAGCTGCACCGGATCGACGCGAAGGTGCCGCTGGCCGACCAGCTCGGCGAGCTGGCCCTGCTCCAGCAGGAGGGCAAGATCCGGCACATCGGGCTCTCCGAGGTGACCGTCGAGCAGATCGAGGCGGCCCGGCGGATCACCCCGATCGTGTCGGTGCAGAACCTCTACAACCTTGCCGACCGTAGCGCCGAGGACGTCCTGGAGTACTGCGAGCGCAACGACCTGGCGTTCATCCCGTGGTTCCCGATCGCCACCGGCAACCTGGCCAAGCCGGGCGGCCCGCTGGACGCCATCGCCACCGACCACGAGGCGACGCCCGCCCAGCTCGCGCTCGCCTGGCTGCTGCGCCGTTCGCCGGTCATGCTCCCCATCCCGGGTACGTCCTCGGTCGGTCACCTGGAGGAGAACGTGGCCGCCGCGCAGGTCCAGCTCACCGACGCGGAGTACGAGGCGCTGGCCAAGGCCGCCTGACCCGACGCGGCGGGCGGCCGACGGCACGTGTCGCGCCAGCGGTTCGTGTCGGCGCATCGCGCCGGCGGTTCGTGTCGGCGCATCGCGCCGGCGGTTCGTGTCGGCGCATCGCGCCGGCGGTTCGTGTCGGCGTGTCGCGCCAGCGGTTCGCCCGGCGGTTCGTGCCGGCGTGTCGCGCCGGACTACCATTTGCCGAGCGACCCTCATGCCTGTCAGGCATATTTATGCCTGACAGGCATGAGAACTCTTTTGGTAAGACATCCCCGGCCCAGGTTCACGGCACGCGACCACCGCATCGCCGCCTCCGCTCGGATCGTGACGTCGGTGAGCGCCTGACGGACCACCGGGTGTGTGCCGCCGTCGAACACCAGGCCGAGGTCGCCGCCCACGCGCAGCAGGGACGACGGCCCCGGCCGTGCCCCCGCCGCCTCACCGGTCGGCGGCGTCCCCCGCCTGTCCCTGTCGGTCCAGCGCCCGCTGCGCCCGGTCGGACTCCAACGCCCGCTGCGCCCCGTCCGAGTCCAACGCCCGCCGCGCCCGGTCCGGGTCCAGCGCCCGCTGCGCCTGGTCCAGCAGCTTCGTCGGGTCGGTCCGACCGCTGACCTGTAGCTCCACCTCGGAGTCGCCGACCTGCAACCGGATGCTCACCTCGGTACGCTGCTGGTCCACCCAGCTCTGCACCAGGTTGAACAGTCCGGGCAGCAGCCCCTGGGCGACCACCGCGATGATCACCGCGTCGCTGAAGCCGGCCCGACCGTCACCCCGCCCCGCGTCACGTACCACGGCGCGGTACCTCGGGTCACGGTGCAGCCAGGTCAGCAGCGGCGTCCGCTGCGGGCCGGCGGCGCGCGGGGCCAGCACCAGCCGGGCCGGCGCGTCGGAGCGGGGGGCGGTCATCTCGGTCTCCGTTTCGGTGGTCGCCTGCGGGGTGGTCCTCGCCGGACGGCTCAGTCGTCGCCGGGCTGGAAGGTCAGCTTGCCGTCGACCACCGACAGCACGCCGCTGACCCCGAACCTCTCGTTCTCGGTGAACGGGGTCGTCCCGAAGTAGCCGACGGTGCTGCCGGTCGCCCGCGCCGACCCCTGCGCCTCGTAGGCGGTGGAGACCCGGGCGGTGGTCGGGCCGGTCAGGGTCAGCTCGATCGTCGGGTACTCGGTGATCTTCCAGGAGATCTTCTTCACCGTCGTACCGCCGGTGTAGTAGCGCAGCGGGCAGCCCGGCGGCGCGGCCACCGCCTGGGCCGCGCAGGCGTCCAGGTAGGACCGCACGCTCTGCTCCGCCGCCGCCTGCGCTTCGGGTCGCAGCGTGGGCGTCAGCTCCGCGCCGCTCACGCTCTGCTGCCCGGGTACGACGTAGACCTCCCGCGAAGCCGTCTCGCTGAGCACGGTGCTCTCCCCCGCCACCGTGTACGCCCCGGGCAGCAGCGGCACCGCCACCTGCTCGTCACCGGTGGGTGCGGGCACCCCGTTGACGGTCAGCGGGGCCGGGCCGCCGGGCAGGCTCAGGGTCGCCGGGGCGGCGTCGATCCGCCAGCGGTGGAACAGCCCGAGCACGGCCGAGTCGTCGCGGCGCAACGGCAGTTCGGCGGTGAGCTTCTGCCCGCCGAGGGTGTACGCGACAGTGGCGACCGCCTCGTCGCCGTCGCGCTCCACAGCGGTCACGGACACCGCGGCGGGAGGCTGGTAGCCCTTGGCCGACACCATCCGGGCGAGCTGCCCGCCGTCGCCCACCACGGCCCGCGCCTCGGGGGTGAGCAGGGCGAGCGCGTCCTCGCCGTCGTGGTCGTCGAGGGCCTCGAAGTAGTCGCTCACGACCGCCTGCGGGCGGAAGAACGCCCACTGGGCCGCCGTCAACCCACCGCCCAGGCAGCTCACCAGCACCAGCGCCCCGACCAGCAGCAGCGCCCGGCGGGAGCCGATCGCCGTCGTCGTCGGAGCGCCGAACAGCCCGTCGAGGCCGCGCGCGGTGGCCGCCGGGTCGGTGGCCGGGTCCGGGGCGGGCCGGTCCAGCCGGTCCAGGCGCAGCTCGGACGGCGGGTGGGTGGCGCAGACCGCCTCGTCCCAACCGCTGCGGCCGGTCTCGAAGGAGCGCCGTCGCTCCAGCATGGCGCGCATCCCCTCCCGGTGCCCGGCGAGCACCGCACCGGCGTCGGCCCGGTACTCGGCGGCCCGCACGTCGCGGCGGTGGCAGGGCAGCACGAGGTAGCGCATGGTGAGCAGCACCGGCCAGAAGAACAGGAACACCACGAAGTCGGTGGCCGGGTGCGGGAAGCGGCGCATCAGCCAGGCCGGCAGCGCGTGCACCAGTACCAGCGGCAGGCCGACGCCCCGGATGAACGCGCTGGTCACCTCGTCGCCCGTCCGCCAGTGCACGAGTTCGTGGCTGAGCAGCGCGGCGATCTCCTCGTCGGTGCAGTCCAGCACGGCGGTGCTCACCACCACGTGCCGGGCGTACGCGCGGGCGTTGGTGAGCACCGGGTCGTCCTCGATCAGCAGCCGGGGTTCACCGGGCAGGCCGAGCCGGGCCGCGCAGTCGGTCAGCAGCGGACGCAACCGTTCCGCCTCGCGGCGACTGAGCGGACGCGCGCCGGAGACACCCAGCAGCCACGGTTCCAGCAGCACCCGCCCGACGGTGTAGAGCACCCCCACCAGGCCGGCGGCCACCACCATTCCGGCCAGCCCGGTGAACAGGTTCGCCGGCTCGTCGAAGGCGTTGCGCCAGGGCAGCACCAGCACGACCAGGAAACCGGCGAGCGCGCCCACCACGAATCCGGCGAATCCGCCGACCACCCCGCCGGAGCGCGTCACGAAGGCGTCCAGCAGCGGCCCGACCAGCGGCGCGTCCCGCAGCAGCTCGGGCACCGCCTCCTCGGACTGGGTGCCCCCGGCGATCAGCCCGTAGAGGCCGAGGGCGAGGCCGCACCAGACCGCCGACACCAGCGCCAACGGCACGTACAGCCAGGTGGCCAGGAACGAGCCGAGCACCCCCCGCCAGTCACGCACGATGCCGGCCCGCAGCCAGACCAGGGCGCTGGGATAGCCGGGCGGCCGATAGGCGAACCGGTCACCGGCGTCGTCGGCGGGCGACGCGGTGGGTGGCGCGGCGGGCGATGCGGTGGGTGGCGCGGCGGCCGGCGCGGCCGGGGTCTCGGTCCGGGTTTGCGCCGGGGCGGGATCGGCCCCGCTGCTGAACTGCGGGGCGCTGTCCATGTCGGACACGTCGGGGCTCCTCGACTACAGCGTCTCCTGCCGATCGGCAGGACGATTCCGGGGACACGGCGAAACGACCCATGAACAGGGTGGGACGATTCCACGAACACGGTGGTCCGTCACGGCCGTGGGAGGCAGCACATTACTCGTTGCGAATGCGGCCGGCGATTCACATTCGCCCGCTCGACCGGCGTGCCGGCCCATTGTCGGATATCCGTCCGAGCGCGCCGGTGCCCACCGGATCCGACAACGGCGAGCCGGCGGATCAGACAGCGGCAAGGAGCACGGCGACGCGGCGGGGCAGCGAGCGGTGAGGACCGGCTAGTCGGCGGATCAGAGGGCGGCGAGGAGCGCGGCGAGTCGGCGGACCGCGGGGTTGGCGGTGTCGGTCCGCCAGGCGAGGGCCACGTCGACGGTCGGCACCGGGGCGGTGAAGCGCCGCAGGCGTACCCCCGGCACCTTCAGGGCGCGGGCCCGGCCGGCGGGCACGGCCGCGACCACGTCGCCGTCGGCCACCGCGCGCAGCAACTGCTCGTCGTCGGGTTCCTGCCGGACCAGGTGGAAGCCGCCGTCGGGCCAGACCTGGGCGATGGTGCGGTCGAACATGCCGGGGCCGTTCTCCCGGGGCCACATCACCGCGGGCAGGTCGACCACCTCGGCCCGGCGCACCCGGCCGCGACCGGCCGCGAGCGGATGCCCCGCCGGCACCGCGAACAACAGCTCCTCCCGGTCGACGGTACGGCAGGTCAGGCCCGCCTCCGGCAACGGCGGGCGGACGAAGGCGACGTCGAGCCGGCCGGTGAGCAGTCCGGTCACGTTCGGTGCCGTCCAGCCGGTCTCGGGGACCACCTCCACCTCGGGATGGGCCGCCCGGAACCGGGCCACCAGCGCGTCGACCCGACCGCCCCGGGCCGACCGGGTGTACGCCAGCCGCAGCCGGCCGCCGCGCCCACCGACCAGGTCGCGGATCCGGGCGGTCGCGGCGTCCACCTCGGCGAGCAGCCGACGGGCCTCCCCGGCCACCTGCGCACCCACCCCGGTCAGCGTGCAGCCGTGGCTGTCGCGGTGCAGCAGGGTCACCCCGAGCTGCCGTTCGAGGGCGCGGATCTGCTGGCTGAGCGCCGGTTGGGCGATCCGCAGCCGGGCGGCGGCCCGGGTGAAGTGCAACTCCTCGGCGAGTACCACGAAGTACCGCCACCGGCGCAGGTCCCCGCCGTCGGGTGCCGGCTGCCGCCCGGCCGGGCCGCCCGGCGGCCGACCATGCGCCGGCATGTCCCGATCCGGCCGGTCCCGCTCCGGCCAGGCCCGCTCCGGCCGGGCCGGGCCGCCGGTCGGTGAGGTCCCCATCCCGGTAACGATAAGTGCGGCTTATCGCCGGCCGCCGGTTCTGTCTTGGACCGGACCGTCGGCCCGGCGAGACGATCCAGGTCCGGCCGCCCGGCCCGGGGCGGCACCGACGGGGAGGTCGACGATGGATACACAGGTCTTGGTGGTCGGGGGCGGGATCATCGGGTTGACGGCGGCGGTGCGGCTGCGGGAGCGGGGTGCCCGGGTGACCCTGCTGACGGCCGACCCGCCCGACGACACGGTGTCGGCGGTGGCTGCCGCCGTCTGGTATCCCAGCCACACCGAAGCCGATCCCCGGGTGCTGCGCTGGGCCGTCGAGACCCACGCGGAGCTGAGCTGGCAGGCCGCCACCGGGGTGCCGGGGGTGGTGGCCCGGCCGACCCGGATGCTGCTGCGCCGGCCGGGGGGCGGCCCGCCGTGGTGGGCGGCGGCCACCGGTGACCTGGTCACCGGCCCGGGTTCCGGGCCGTACGCGACGGAGCTGCGGTTCACCGCGCCAACCGTGGAGATGCCGCCCTACCTGCGCTGGCTGCGGGACCGGTTCACCGCCGCCGGCGGGGTGGTGAGGACCGGCCGGCTGGACCGGCTCGACGACGGTTTCGCCCTCGCCCCCACCGTGGTCAACGCCACCGGCCTGGCCGCCGGCCGGCTCGCCGACGATCCGGCCGTGCACCCGGTACGCGGGCACCTGGTGCTGGTGGCGAACCCCGGCCTGACCACCTCGGTACGCGACGAGGAGAACCCGGCCGGCATCACCTACGTGCACCCGCGCCGGCACGACGTGGTGCTCGGCGGCACCTTCGAGCCTGGCGAGTGGGACACCGGCCCGGATCCGGCCACCTCGGCGGCGATCCGGGACCGGTGCGTGGCGCTGGTGCCGGAGCTGGCCGATGCTCCGGTGCTCGGGGTGCGGGTGGGGCTGCGCCCGGCCCGGCACGGTGGGCCGAGGGTGGCGGTGCAGGCCGGTTCGACGCCGGGACGGCGGCTGGTGCACGCGTACGGTCACGGGGGCGCGGGGGTGACCCTGGCCTGGGGTTGCGCGGACGAGGTGGCCCGGCTGGCGCTGGACGGCTGACCGGCCGGGCGGGGTGCGACCCGGCCCCGCCCCACCAGGTGGGGACCGTGGGGCGGGGCCGGGTGCCGGGGCGGAGGACGGTCCACCGCCCTCCCCCACGTCACCGGCGTTCGTAGAAGGTGATGCTCACGCCGCCCGGGGCGGAACCCGGGTCGGAACTCAGCCAGCTGTTGGCGTTGAGGAAGGCGTACGGGCCGGCGGCGCGGGCCTCGAAGGTCGGCACCAGCCGACCGAACGCCCCGCAGTTGCGGACCAGGATCAGCTCCCGGTCGTTGGTGGACAGCACGTACCGGGCGTCCAGCGTGCTGGTCGCGCCGATGAGCTGGTAGTCCGCGCCACCGGGCAGGACGGTGCCGGTCACCCGGCCGGTCACGGTGCCGCCGGTGATGGGGATGATGTTGCGGGTGCCGCGCTTGCTGGCCCCGACCGAGACGCTGGCCCCGAGGGTGACGGTCTCGGTGAACACCGCCGCGCCCCGGCTGCCGCTGCCGGTCAGGCAGTCCCACGGCTGGTTGGCCGTACCGGCCGGGTCGCGTAGCTGCACGCGCGGGTCGGCCGGGGACACCCCGGCGACGTCGTAGACGGCCAGGCTCAGGGTGTTCGTCGCGGTGTCGACCGT
Organism: Micromonospora rifamycinica; assembly: GCF_900090265.1. Lineage (NCBI taxonomy): Bacteria > Bacillati > Actinomycetota > Actinomycetes > Micromonosporales > Micromonosporaceae > Micromonospora > Micromonospora rifamycinica. Next base: position 6,412,620 of record NZ_LT607752.1, on the reverse strand, counting down.
CCGGGTGCCGACGTAGGTGCCGGTGTTCAACCAGGCGTACGCGCTGGAGTTCGGGGCCTCGAAGTCGGGCACGATCCGCACGGTGGCGTCGCCGGCCGGCGCGACCCCGCAGGTGCGCAGGTAGATCGGGGTGCCGTCGGTGGTGCGCAGGATGGCGACCTGTTCCAGTTCGGTCGCGCCGGTGCCGAGGGTGAGTTCGAGGTCGAGGCCGCCGGTGAGGATGGTGCCGTTGATCCGGTCCCCGGTGACCGTGCCGCCCCGGATGTCGAGGATCCGGCGGTGGCCGTACTGGGTGACGCCGACGTCGCGGATCGCGCCGAGTTGGGCGGTGGCCCGGAACACCAGCCGGCCGCGCGTGGGCGGCACGAGGCCGGTGGACCGGCCGCAGGTCCAGGACGGGTCGGGCACGATGGTCGCCTCCGCGCCGCTCGGGGTGGTGCTCGGGGTAGGTGGCGGTGGGGTGGTGGGTGCCGGTGTGGTCGGTGCCGGGGTCGTCGGGGTGGGCGGCGGCGTGGTGGGGGGCGGGGTGCCCGGGGTGGGTGTGGTCGGTGTCGTGGGCGTCGTGCTGCCGGTGCAGGGGGTGCCGTTGAACGCGAAGTCGGTCGGTGCCGGGTTGCTGACGTTGTTCCACGAGCCGTTGAAGCCGAACGAGGTGCTCGCCCCGGTGCCGAGCGCGGCGTTCCAGGTGGTGTTGCCGACGGTGACCCGGCCGCCGTTCTGGCTGGCGGTGCCGTTCCAGTACTGGGTGATCTGCTGCCCGGCGGTGAACGACCAGGTGAGCTGCCAACCGTTGATCGGGTCGCCGAGGTTGGTGACCGCGACGTTGGCCCCGAAGCCGCCGCTCCACTGGCTGGTGACGGTGTAGGTCACCCGGCAGCCGGTGGCGGCGGAGGCCGAGCTGGCGACCCCGACCACGCCGACCAGGGTGGTGGCGGCGAGTGCTCCCGCGAGCAGGGACCGCCGGTGTACGAGCCTCATCTGGTCCTCCCGGAGCGGCAGCGCCACGCCTTGCACGCACGGTTATGTTTCATCGAGTGTCCCGATCGGACAAACTTCTGTCAATCGATGCTTCTCGATTCTTGATATCGACCTGGCGGCGGACCAACCCCGACACCCGTGAAGATCGTTTCGTGTCCTGTTGGTGACCCTCGGTAGGGTGTCGCGCATGGACCGGGGTGCCTGGCGGCGGCATGCGTGGTGGGTGGGCATCCCGGGCGTGGTCGCCGGGTTCGGCGCGTGGGCGGCCGTCGCCGACGACAAGACCGGATGGACCGTCGTCTCCGCTGCCGCCGCCGGGGTGGTCGGGGGCTTCGGGCCGACGGTGGCCGACCGGCTGGCGGCGAAGCGGGAGGCCCGGCGGCGCGGCGAGGACGCGCTGCGCGGCGTGACGTCGGCCGAGCTGCCGGAGTCGGTGGCCTGGCTGCTGCACCCGAGCCGGGAGGTGGTCGACTTCCTCGGTCGCGGCTGGGTGCTGCGCCAGTTGGAGTCCTGGGCAGCCGACCCCGGCGCGGTGGCGGTACGGCTGCTGACCGGCGCGGGCGGGGTGGGCAAGACCCGGTTGGCCCGGGAGTACGCCGGCCGGCTGCCCGGTTGGCGGTGCGAGTGGATCCACGCCGGGGCCGAGGAGCAGACGGCCACCCTCATCGCCTCGGGCGGCGTACCGTCGCGGTTGCTCGTGGTGGTCGACTACGCCGAGACGCGGGACCGGGCCGGGGTGGCGGCGCTGGTCTGCGCGGCGCAGCGGGCCACCGGGGTACGGGTACGCGTGCTGCTCATCGCCCGGGGTGCCGGGCTGTGGTGGGAGACGCTGTCGGCGGCGTACCCGCAGCAGGCGCAGTTGCTCGACGCGGTGACCGGCCGGTCGCAGGTGGTGGAGCTGCCGGCCCGGATCGAGGAGAGCGAACCCGGCGAGATCGTCGCCCTCGCGGCGCGGGACTTCGCCGCCCACCTCGGGCGACCGGTGCCGGCGGTCGAGCCCTGCGACCGCCCGGCGGACACACCGGTGCTGCGCCTGCACGCCGAGGCGCTGCTGACCGTCCTGGACGGGAAACCCCGGCACGGCCGGTACGACGTGCTGACCGAGGTGTTGGGGCACGAGGCCCGCTACTGGCGGTTCGCGGCCCGCCGTGCGGGCCTGCTGACCGCCGACGACCCGGCGTCGGACGCGCTGCTGCGGCAGGTGGTCGGGGTAGCGGCGCTGCTCGGCGCGGACGGACCGGACGAGGTCGCCGGCCTAATCCGGCGGGTTCCCGCGCTGGTGGCCGCCGAGCCGGAGCGGGTGGACCGGTACGCGGCGTGGCTGGCCGACCTGTATCCGGCCGCCGACGGTACCGGGCTCGGCGTGGTGCAGCCCGACCTGCTGGCGGAGGCGCTGGCGGTACGGGTGCTGCGGGACTACCCGGCCGCCGACCGGGCGCGGGTGTTCACCGGCCTGACGGGGGCGCAGGCGGTACGGGCGCTGACGGTGCTCGGCCGGGCGAGGACGCACCAGGCCGACGCGGCGACGCTGATCGAGGTGGCGCTGGGGGTGGACGTGCCCCGGATGGTCGAGGCGGTGATCCGGGTCGGGGTGCAGTTCCCGGGGGTGTTCACGCCGGGCGCGGTGCGGCTGCTGGCGGATGCGGACATCGATCTCGGATGGGCGCGGCGGGTCGCCGACCTCGTGCCCCATCCGACGACGGAGTTGGGGCGGCTGGCAGTGACGCTGACGACCCGCATCGTCACTGGTTTCACCCCGGACACCCCGCCCGACGTTCAGGCGTTGTGGATGGACGAGCACGCGATACGGCTGGCCGAAGTCGGACGACGAACCGAAGCCCTCACCACCGGCCAGGAAGCCGTCAACCTCTACCAAGAACTCACCACCGCCGACCGCGACGCCCACCTCCCCGACCTCGCCATGTCGCTCAACAACCACGCGCTCCGACTCGCCGAAGCCGGACGACACACCGACGCACTCACCACCAGCCACGAAGCCCTCAGCCTCCGACGCGAACTCACCACCGCCGACCGCGACGCCTACCTCCCCGACCTCGCCATGTCGCTCAACAACCACGCGGTCCGACTCGCCGAAGCCGGACGACACACCGACGCACTCACCACCAGCCACGAAGCCGTCAACCTCTACCAAGAACTCACCACCACCAACCGCGACACCCACCTCCCCAACCTCGCCATGTCACTCAACAACCACGCCCTCCGACTCGCCGAAGCCGGACGACACACCGACGCACTCACCACCAGCCACGAAGCCGTCAACCTCTACCAAGAACTCACCACCACCAACCGCGACACCCACCTCCCCGACCTCGCCACATCGCTCAACAACCACGCGCTCCGACTCACCGAAGCCGGACGACACACCGACGCACTCACCACCAGCAACGAAGCCGTCAACCTCCGACGCGAACTCACCACCACCAACCGCGACACCCACCTCCCCGACCTAGCGATATCACTGTGGAGCGTCGGATACGTCGGGCTCATGGTTGGCAGCGTGACCGAAGAGATCATTGCCTTGACCGCCGAGGGTGTCCGCTACTTCGACGAACTCGCGGCGGCGGAACCGGCGGCCTTCGAGAAACGCCGTCAGGCGGCCAGACGCACCCTTGACGAGTTGCGCCGTGCGGCTGCCGGAACCGAGGTGAACGAACCGCTCCCCGCTGCGGAGGGATGATCACGGCAGCTCGTCGACGGCTCCCTGTCACCGCGGGCGGGGCGGTCGGGTCGACGGGACGCGCCGGGAGGTGGCGGTGCGGGAGGCGGGGACGGGCCGGCGGGTCGGGGCGGCTTTCGGGGTGGGCTCGGGTGGCAGGAGTTCGGCGGGTTGGACGTAGATCAGCCGGCGAGCCACCGCGTCGCCCTTGGCGTTGATCTGGTAACCGTCGAGCCAGGCCCAACCGTCGTACGTGATCCACTCGGTGCGGACCCGGATCAGCCGGAACAGGATCGGCTTGACGAACTGCGGGCTCGCCGTGCGCGTCACGTACACCAGCACCCCGGCCCGTAGCGTGATCATCGCGGCCCGTCCTGGCTCGGCCAGTGCCGTTGGTTGATCGGTATGCGGTGCCGGTAGCGGCAGGGCAGCTCGTTTCCGCACCGGCAGACGAACCGCCACCGCCGCCACGACCACGCCGGCCGGTGCCGCCGCGCCAACGTCATTGCCGTGGCGAGGAGATACTCGTGGTAGGACACCCGTCGTGACATACCGACACGGTCCCTGGTGGAGGTTTAGTCAGCTGGCAATAGCCGATCGGAAAGTCAGCGAATCACTACGCTTGGCAACATGAGTCGTGACCCGGTGCTGCTGATGGGTCCGTACGAGATCGCCCAGCGGATGGGTGTCTCGCGGCAGCGGTTCCAGCAGCTCACCCGGCATCCCACCTTCCCGCGCCCCTACCAGGAGCTACGCGGCATGAAGGTGTGGCTGGCCGTGGACGTCGAAGAGTGGATCACCAAGCACCGGCCCCCACGCCCCACCGAGGACGACACCCCGGAGTAACCGCCCGCCCTGCTGGAGCGCGTACGAGACGCGCACCTCTGCCACCCCCGGCGGTCGGCAATCTGCTCCTGGGTGGGGTCGCCGGAGCCCACACCGACAACCAGCCCAGGTTTGTGGAGACTTGTTGCGCCCAGGGCGACAACAACTCTCCACGAAGGAGACAGCAGCTCGCCGCGTGGCGACGCCGTTGAGGGCTGGCCGGCCGTTACGAGCGTGCACGGTGGCGGATCTTGATGTCGTCGAGGTCGGTGGAGACCGACGTGAGGTCCCGGTGGCCGGCACCGAGCTCCGCGACGGCGGTGGCGGCCAGCGCTTCCGCCCTACCGATCACCACCGATTCCGCCTCCTCCCGAGTGGCCGGGACCAGGCAGCGGAAGGTGAACCCGAGCAGGGAGCGCTCATAGGTCACGGTGCCTTCTTCGGTGAACTTCGCCTGGAAAACATCGTGCTCGTCCGCCCTGGCGAGCAGCGCGGCACGCTGCACGTCATCGAGCGGCGCGAACCTGCCGCGCACGATGACCTGATAGGTCTTTTCGGCCATCTTGGGACCTCCGGCTCCAGCTGGACGACGACATCGAAACGGCGGGCTGGCGGCAACCGGAAGGAAGCCGGGCAGGTCACGGCTACCACAGGCCGACCACAAGGCGCGACGGCGACCCTACCCGAAGGGCCACCGGAACACCCGGGCTTTTCCAGCAGTACGCCCCAGCGGAAATGACACCCCGCAGTAACCGGCGCACGACAGCACAGCACACGTTCGATCGTGGCTGATACGAGCGATATGGCGGAAGCCGGTCGGACCTACCGAGCAGTGAGGGCTATGCGATGGCGGCAATGTCCCCGTCGTCGAAGTAGATCGCCTGATGGAGGCGACCGCCGAGCGCAGCGGCATAGCGGGCGAGGACGTCCTGTCCGGAGACCCTACCCTGCTCGATCTGGGACACGCGCCCCTTGGTGACACCCATGCGGTCGGCGACCTGCTGTTGCGTCAGGCTGCGGGCACGACGCACCTCGGCGAGGCGGTGCCCGACCACCTCGGCGAGCAACTCCCGCTTGCCGGCCTCGACAGCTCCTTCACCCCCGGCCCGTTCCACATGCTCGGCACGGATGTCGTTCCATCGCATGTAGTTGATGCTATACACGGTCAGTCGGTGTCGACCCGGGAGGCTGTCGCGCCGAGGGCTTCGGCGATGGCGGCGAACTCGCGTAGGGCCGCCTGGAGGTCCTCGACGATCTCCTGGGCGATCACCTCGGGTGGCAGCAGCGCGTCGGCGTCCTCCAGGGAGGCGTCCTTGAGCCAGGTGATGTCCAGGTTCACCTTGTCGCGGGCGATCAACTCGTCGTACGGGAAGGGGCGGAAACGTTCGGTCTCCACCCGCTCGGCGCGGTCCTTGCCGGGCAGGTAGCAGTCGACGAAGTCCTGGAGGTGTTCCCGGCGCAGTGGGTTCTGCTTGAGCGTGAAGTGCTGGTTGGTGCGGAAGTCGTACACCCAGAGGTTCTGGGTCCAGGGTTCCTCGCGGGCACGCTTACGCTCGAAGAACAGCACGTTGGCCTTGACGCCACCGGCGTAGAAGATGCCGGTGGGCAGGCGCAGCATGGTGTGCAGGTCGTACTGCTTGAGCAGCCGGCGGCGGATGGTCTCCCCCGCGCCGCCCTCGAACAGCACGTTGTCGGGCAGGACGACCGCCGCCCGGCCGTCGATCTCCAGCAGCGCGGCGATGTGCTGGACGAAGTTGAGCTGTTTGTTGGCGGTGGTGGCCCAGAAGTCGTTGCGTTCGATCTCGCGTTCCTCGCGGGAGGACCGGCCGTCCTCCCCCACCATCCGGATCGACGAGCTGCGCCCGAACGGCGGGTTCGCCAGCACCAGGCTGACCCGCTGGTCAGGCTCCCGGCCGAGGGCGTCGCGCACGGCGATCAGCGACGGGCCGTTGGGGGTGCCGATCCCGTGCAGCAGCATGTTCATCGCCGCCAGCCGGGCGGTGCCGTCGACCAGCTCGGTGCCGGTGATCGCACCGCCAGCGAGCCGTCGCCGCTGGTCGGGGGTGAGGGTGCTGCCGTGGTGACGCTGGATGTGGTCATAGGCGGCGAGCAGGAATCCGCCGGTGCCGCAGGCCGGGTCGGTGATCGTGTCGTCGGGGGTGGGCAGCATGCAGTCGACCATCGCGGCGGTCAACGCACGCGGGGTGAAGTACTGCCCCGCGCCGGATTTCGCGTCCTCCGCGCCCTTGGCCAGCAACTCCTCGTAGGCGTCGCCCTTGACGTCGACCCCGGTGCCCGACCATTCCTGCTTGTCGATCAGGTCGACGATCAGTCGCTTGAGCTTCGCCGGGTCCTGGATCTTGTTCTGCGCCTTGCGGAAGATCGTCCCCAGGGTGCCGCCCTCCCGGGCCAACCCGGTGAGGATGTGCCGGTACTGCACCTCCAGGTCGTCGCCCTCGGCGTCCAGCAGGGTCTGCCAGCTCAGCTCGGCGGGCACGATCTGCTCCGGCCGGAACGTCCGCCTGGCCCGCTCGTCGGCCATCTTGAGAAACAGCAGATAGGTCAACTGCTCCACATAATCGATCGTCGACACGCCGTCGTCGCGCAGCACGTCACAGTAGTTCCAGAGCTTCTGCACCAGACGGCGCGAATCCACAGTGCTCACAGTGGCAAGGTCTCCTGCTGATAGTCGTCGCCGGTCACCCTGGTCGGCGGTGCCGCCAACTCCTTCGGGGTACGCCGGGAGCGCGTCCGCTGCGTCGGGATGGTGGCCGCCCGCTCGGCCCTGATCCGGGCGAGCAGTTCGGCGGCCGGCTCGTCGTCCGGGTCCTGCGGCACGAGTCGCCCCGCAAACGCCTCCGCGAGCAGCGACGCCCGCAGCCGGTTCGCCTTTTCGCGGGCCGAGGTCACCGCCCGCTCCATGCCATCGAGCAAGGAGAGGTACTTCTCAGCCGACTGGACGAGGGCGTCCTGCTCGGCACGAGGCGGAATCGGCACCGGGAACTTTTTCATCTTCCCGAGGCTGATCGACGCCAGATTGACGCTTTGGAGGCCGTTCACCTCGAACCACCGACGACCGAAGCCGTTCGCGTGCCAGGCCAGCAGCTTAGGGTGCAGCACCTCATCCTTGATCCGGGCGCGGAAGACGTGGTTCTGATGGATGCACCCGGGAATCTGCCCCTCCCAGACCCACCCCCTGCCGAGCTTGTCACGGTCGCCGCCCTCGTTGAGCAACACGTCACCCGGCCGGAGGCGCAACTGCTCGGCCTTCTTCGGCGGCACCTTGATGCGGGCTACCTCCGACAGATCGAGCCGGGCACGTTGCACGTTCGCCACCCGCAGGTAGGGCACCTCCACGAACTCGGGATCGGACTGCCGCTTGCTGTCCTTGGTGACCCCACCTACGACCTCCGCGAACTCCTCCAACCGCATCCAATGCCAGGTGTCCGGGACTGCCGGCAACTCGCCATCCTGCACCCCCGCAGGCTCGGGGGGCAGCGCTCGGAACTGGGGCTCGTCACGTCCCAACGCGCCCACCCCGGCGAGCATCATCACCTGATCCCGAAAGCGATTGATCCTTCGTTGCGTGCCGACAAGCTGAGAGGAGCCCATCTCCCAGCAAGAGAGGTGACTGTCGAGGGCAGTGACGATACGCCGCTGCTCCGCGCGGGGTGGCAGCCTGACTGGAATCCGGTTCATTGCCGCCTGCGTCAGCTTGAGGCGGGTCGTTCCATTGGCATAGCCGCGATAGTCGAACGAGTTCAGGTAGTGATGGAGGTAGCTGATTTCAAGCAACTCCCTTGGACGCAAAACGTGGGCGTGGTTGTTCACCCATGCCGGACCTGAAATCCGGTATGCCTTGTCTTTGTGAGGATCAAAGAACTGCACACCGTCTTCGCCGAGCAGCACCAAATCTTCGTCAAAGATTGCAGAGTCGATAGATCCTACTTGTCCGGCTGCCCCGTAGTAAGGCACCGAACCAGACCGTTCCACGCGTTCCTTGGCGCTGACCGGGATCCGATGACTATCGAGGACGTCGACAAGCTCACCCAGCGGCGCGACAATCCAACCCGGAGAAAGGTCGGTCACGCGGACAGCTCCTGGTTGAGTTCGGTGAGGAGGGGTTCGGCGCGGTTGCCGAAGGCACCCGCGTACCCGTCGATGCCGCCGCGTTCGGTGAAGGGTGCCCCTTCCAGGTCGTCGGGGGTGATCTCCACACTGACCGCTATCACGTCCCTGATCCTCTCCAGCCACCACACCTGATCGGCAGTGAAGGTAGCGCCCGCCTGTTCCTGCCGCAGCAGCCACCCACGGAAACGCTCCTCTGTGGCCGTACGAAATGGACGTAGTTCCTGGTCCAGGCCCAGTTCGTAGCGGATGAGGGCGACCAGGTCGGTGACCCCGCGCGACCCGGCCTGCTCGGCGGTGCGGCCGAGCAGCACGTACGCCTGCCACAGCGAATCCGGGGTCCACGCCTGCGGGGGCCGGGCGATCCGGGCCGCCAGCTCCTTGAGCTGGTCGTAGCTGACCCGACCCTTGCCCTCGTAGAACACCTGCAACGCGGTGATCTCGTCGCGGTGTTGTTCCAGGTAGTCGTGCCAGCTCCGCACGGTCACCTGGGCGCGTTCGGCGGCGGGCACCCCGGCCGCCGACACCAGCTTGTCGACGTTGACCTCGTCGATGGTGATGTCATGGGCGCGGCGGATCTCCAGGATGCGGTCGCGGAGCTGCGGGTTCGCGGCGAGCGGGCGCAGTGCGCCGGCCAGCAGGTCGCGGACGGCGTCCGGCCCGGCCTGGGTGGCGGGGTTGAGCTGCTCGGGAGCCACCGCGTCGACCAGGCCCCGGACGATGCCGGTGAGCGGCTGCCCGCCCAGCTCCGCCAGCTCGGCGCGTTCGTCGTCGGTGAGTTGCCGGTCGAGGCGCGACAACCGGGACGCCAGGGTGGCCACCTCGTTGACGTCGGCGGTCAGCGTGCCGGCCTTGCGCAGCAGGTCACGCAGCGAGATCTGCTGTTCGGTGTGCCGTTGCAGCGGCACCGCCTCGTCCAGGTCGGCCTCGGTCACCCCCACCGCGTCGACGATGACGAAGCGGTCCTTCACCCTCGCGTCAGGCGTGACGGACTGGAAGTCGGCCGGGTCGATGGTGCGCGCCCCACGCCCCTTCATCTGCTCGAAGTAGGTGGCGCTGCGCACCGGCCTGAGGAAGAACACACACTCCAGCGGGCGTACGTCGGTGCCGGTGGCGATCATGTCGACGGTGACCGCGACCCGCATCTCCGGGCTGTTGCGGAACGCCTGGATGAGGGTGTCGGGGTTGTCGCCGTCCCGTCGGGAGGAATAGGTGATCTTCCTGGCGAACTCGTTGCCGCGCCCGAACACCTCCCGGACCATGGCGACGATCTCCTCGGCGTGGTTGTCGTCGCACGCGAAGATCAGCGTCTTGGGCACCGTGGAACGGCCGGGGAAGATCTCGGTGAACAGCCGCTCGCGGAAGGTATCCAGCACCAGCCTGAGCTGCCCCTTGGAGATCACGGACCGGCCGACCTGGCGGCCCGCGTACGTGAAGTCGTCCTCCAGCTCCTGGTAGCGCTCGGCCCGGGTGCGGCGGTCGCGCAGCGGCACGACGGTGCCGGCCTCGATCCTCTGCCCGCCCTCGGTGATCTCGGTCCTGATCCGGTAGACGTCGAAGTTGACGTTCACCCCGTCGGCGACCGCCTGCTCGTAGGTGTATTCCGAGACGAGGTTCTGCTGGAAGAAGCCGAGGGTCTGCTTCACCGGGGTCGCGGTCAGCCCCACCACGAAGGCGTCGAAGTACTCGATGACCGCCCGCCACTTGCCGTAGATCGACCGGTGACACTCGTCCACCACGATCAGGTCGAACGTCTCCGGCGGCAGCTGCGGGTTGTAACCGACCTCGGCCGGCTCGTCGAGGTCGTAGCTGTCGAAGGCCCGGTCGTCGAGGTCGACGTCGGGCAGTTCGGTGCCGCGCAACGCCCCGTACAGGCGCTGGATCGTCGAGATCACCACGGTGGACGAGTCGAGCAGGCCGGCACCGGAGAGCCGGTCCACCGTGTACAGCTCGGTGAACTTCCGCCCGTCGTCGGGGGTCTGGTAGCCGGCGTACTCGCGCAGGGTCTGCTTGCCGAGGTTGTTGCGGTCGACCAGGAACAGGATGCGGCGGGCACGGGCGTGCTTGAGCAGCCGGTAGCTGCTGGTGACCGCGGTGAAGGTCTTGCCCGCCCCGGTGGCCATCTGGATCAACGCCCGGGGCCGGGCATCCGCCAGCGAGCGTTCCAGACCCTCGACCGCGTCGATCTGCGCCGGGCGCAGGCCCAGCCGGTCCAGCGCCGGCATCCGGCGCAGCCGGGCGCGCAGCGTCGGCGCGGCCGGCTCGTCGTCCGCCTCCCGCATCCACCGGGCGAGCGTCTCCGGCCGGTGGAACGCGAACACCTCCCGGGTACGCGGAAACGGGTCGAGCCGGTTGACGAACGCGGTCTCGGTGCCGGTGGCCACGTACCCGAAGGGCAGCGCCGCCTCCCGCCGCCAGGCGCTGAGCCGCTGTTCCGCGGTCAACCCGTCGAGGTAGCGGTCGAGCTGCGCCTCCACCCCGCGCGGGGCGGTGCCCTCCCGCTTGGCCTCGATCACCCCGACCAGGCGTTGGTCGACGTAGAGCAGGTAGTCGGCCCGGCCCGTCGCCAGGGTCACCTCGCGCACCGCGACGCCGCTGCCCGCGAAGAGGTTGAGCTGGCTCTCGTCCTGGACCTGCCACCCGGCGGCGGTGAGCTGACGGTCGATCTCGATCCGGGTCTGCACCTCGTTCAGTGGCTCGTGGGAGGCGCGGCGGGCGCGGGCGATGAACTCCTCGCGTTTACCGGCGGACACCCGGCGTGGCTGGGCGCTGTCGAACGCCTGCTGCGCCGCCTGGGCAGCCGGCTCCAGGCTCGCCACCAGCGCGGCAGTCTCCCCGCGTCGGGCATCGGCGGCCCGCACCGCCGCGTCGGCGTCACGCACCGCATCGGCCTGCGCCTGCGCCAGCGACGGCTTACCCGCCAGCAACAGCTTGGCGTCGGCCAGCTCCCGCTTGTAGCGGTCGATCTCGGCCTGAAGGCTCGCCGCGATGGACGCGGGAACCTGCGCCGCCGGCGGGCTCGGCGGCACGAACCCCCTCGGCGTACGGTCGTCGGTCAACGCGCGGTGGTACCACAACCCCAACTCGAAGCAGGTACGCAGCAGCACCAACGCCTCGCGGACCTCGCTGAAGTGCTCGTGCGCCGCCTCGTTGCCGACGTTACGCAACCGCTCGAACGCGGCGTGGACATGCTGCACGAGGGTGCCGTCGGCGTTGAGCGCCTGGACCTGGTGGACGAACCTGCCACTGACCGCCTTGGCGTTGGTACGTCGTACCAGGTCCTTGGCCAGCACTTCACCGAAGCTGCGCGTCTTGAGCATCGCCGCCTGGGCATCGACATAGACCAGCGATTCGGCACCCGCGCCGTACCAGACCAGCAGCGGGTGGTTCGTCAAGAACCCGAAATTGGCAGACTGCTCCGCCAGGCGGCGTACCTGTCGAGGATCCACGACTCTCCACGTCCATATGCGACGGTGAACACGTCAGGATATGAATGCGAATCCCTCTGCGGGTAGCCGCACGTTATCGGGTTTCCGACACCATGCATCTCCGTCGATCGCGAGCGAGCCTGCCGCTGGAACTACCGCCGCGCTCGACCCTCAGCCGGTGGTGACCACCGATGCGGCGACGACACGTGCGGCGTCCGCGCCGAACCGCTCCACATCCACCAGTACGTCGACCGCCAGGCCCGGCTCCACCAGCCAGAACGCCTCACCGTCACCGACGAACCCGGCCCCCTGACCGTGGTCGAACCCGGTCAGCGGCCAGTCGACGGGATCGCGCTCGTGGTATTCGGCCAGGTAGTCGCGCAGCTCCGCCAGGCCGGCCAGCCGGTCCCCCCGCAGCACGTGCACCCGCAGGTCCACCTGGTAACCGTCCTCGACCGCACGTTCCCACACCCGGGTGGCGAAGGTGACGTCCTCCCACTCGGACGCGAAGTCCGACACCATGTCGCCCGCCGCGGCCGGCACCCACCCGACGTGGAACCCGTCCAGCTCGCCACCGTCGCGCCCACCCGGGCCGGTCATCGCCACCACACCATCTCCTCCACCCTGTCCGGTCGGTACGCCGCTCAGGACGCGTCGTGCTGCCTGACACCCCTCGGGCCGGACACCGCCGTGGAGGCGTCGCCGAGCGGATAGATCATCGTGGGGATGTACGTCCTGACGTCCAGCGGCTCATGGTCCCGGAGCCTGAGCAGGTTGCTCACCGCCACCTCGGCCACCCGGCCGGACTCCTGCACGACGGTCGACCGGAACCGGGTGCCGCCCGCGTCGATCGTCGCGATCGCCTCACGGGTGCCGTCCACCCCGACGATGACCGGATCACCGATGCCTTCGCCCGCGGCCGCCCGCTTCTGCACCGCGTCCACCGCCCCGAGAGCCATCTCGTCGTTGGTGCAGAACACGACGTCCACGGCGGTGCCTCTGCGGTGGGCCTCCTGCAACATCTGGCCGACTATCCCGGCGGCCCGCCCACGATCGAACCGGCCCTGGCCGTTGACGGTGATCTCGACGGTTGCCACCTCTGCCCGGAGCCGGGCGGCAAAGGCGTCCTGCCGGCCGGAGTGCTCGTTGCTGCCGACCACCAGCACGCTCGGCGACGGCACACCCCGGTCCCGCAGAATCCGGGCCACCGACTCGGCCGACCGGGCACCGATCTCGGCATCCTCGCACCCGACGAAGGCGGCGTTCGGCGGAAAGTCGCGCACGTGCTCGAACGGCGACGAGTCGATGAACACGATCGGGATGCGCAGGCTCCGGCAGAACCGTTCGAACTCGACCCGGTTGGCCGCGCTGTCGGCGGCCATGACGAAGCCACCGAGGAAGGCCCGGGAGTTCCGCTTGAGCTCAGCGAGCTGTTGCAGCTGGCCGTGCCCGCCGTACTCGTACGGTGGGATCTTGAGGACGAGGTCGATACCGTGCCGGTCCAGCGACCGGACCAGGTTCTCCACCAGCTCGGCGACCCAGTGTTTCTGCACGAACGCCGAGACCAGGAGGAACACCTGTCGCCGGCCGGAGTGATGGCGGTAGCGGGTGACGGCGAACGCGGTCCCCGCGGCCGCGACGACCGCCGGCAGCACCAGCCAGGCCGACCTGGCCCACGCGGTGGCCGCCCACGACGCGTACGCCTTACCCGCGACGGCGAGGATCAGTCCGCTGACCAGCGATATCGACAACTCCCGGAGGAGCTTCTCACGCCGACCGCCGTCAATCACGCTGACACCTCATCGACACCACCCGGATCGGACGGTCATTGGCCACACCGCGTGGTGCGCCGTCCACGATAGAGGGTCGGACAAGGGAGCAAGGCGACGATGGTGCGGCCCGTTCCGAGACGGACGCGGCCCGCCCGCGGCCGCGGGGTGTTTCCCCGGCTGCGGGCGGGCGCGGTGCCGGTCAGTAGTCGTGCAGGGAGGAGACCCGGTTGTCCCAGGCGGAACCGAAGTTCTTGCCGCCGACGTACGGCTCGGAGTGCCGGACGTCACCGGAGTAGCCGGGCAGGTCCCAGAAGTCCCAGTGGTGACCGCTGTTGTTCCAGAAGCTCTCGATGTTGTTGTTCATACCGGTCGGGCCGTTGCTGTCACCCAGGTCACCGTCGCCGACCGCGAAGGCCGCCATGGTGCCGGAGCCGTTGGGGCCGGTGAACACACACATCCTGAACTGCGGGCAACGGTTGTAGCCCGTCGCCGCCTGGGCTGGCACGGCGCTGACACCCACCAGCGCCGCCGCCATCGACGCGGCGGCGATGACTTTCCTCAATGGCATAGGGCTCTCGTCTCATCGCGGTGAACACGGCGGGGGCACGGTGGTCGACGTGACCCCGGCCGTCCCTCCCCTGTGGCCGTACGCCCGGCAGGCGTCACCGCCGCGAGCATCCGGCCGTGGTGGGGGGCCGACGCCCGTCAGCATCGCAGATCCGCTCCAGTACCGCCGGGTGAGCGACCCACGACCGGTCCACCCAGGACGAAAGCCGGCTGTCCGGTCAGCCCAGGAAGCGGACCAGCAGCAGGACGACGCAGTACGTCGACGGCAGCAGCAGCGCGCAGATCACGAAGCCGAGCGGGGCGAACCGGGACGCGTCGGCACCGGCCAGGGCCGGTCGTCCCCACCGCCCGAGCACCAGCCAGCCGGTGACGAAGGAGATCAACGGCAGCCCGGCGCAGGTCAACGCGCCGAGGGTCACGCCGTCGACCAGGCCGGAGCCGTTGGCGACCACCAGCGCCAGCATGGCCAGCGCGCCGGTGGCGGCACAGCCCAGATAGACGGCGACCGCGCGGGCCGTCGGCGACCAGGTGGGCAGCAGCGCGGGCCGCCGGGCCAGCGCCTCGGCCCGCCCACCCAGCCGGTCCGCCTCGTCGACCAGGCGGCGGGCCTGCGCCAACGCGACCGCCGGATCGCCGTCCGCGTCGCCGTCCGCCCCGACGGTCGCGGCGGCGTCCCTACCGGCGGCGGAAGCCCCGACGGTCGCGGCGGCGTCCCTACCGGCGGCGGACGCCCCGGCGGTCGCGGCAATGTCCCTACCGGCGACGGACGCCGGACCGGAGCCGGGGGCACGGTCAGCGGCCGGGCCACGGTCGGCGGCGTCGACGACCGGGGACAGGCCGGCCGCCGCGCCGAGCTGGTCGAGGCGCTGCTCCTGGGCGGCCAGCCGCTGGCCCAGCTGGTCGACCCCGGCGCTCAGGGCACGGCGGCGCTCCGCCTCGGCGGCGGCACCTGACCCGCCCTCCCGGATCCGCGTCGAGAGCTGCCGGACGGCCGCCGCGTACTCGTCGTAGTCGGCCACTCAGCGCCCCTCCCCGGGCTGGTGACCGGCCCGGGTGGACCCGGTCCGGCGCTGCCCGGGCAGCGGGTCGGCCGGGTGCCCGGCGGTCTCCCGGCGCACCTGCGCGCCCAGCCGGTCGGCCAGCGCCCGCACCGCCGAGGCGGGCGGGTCGTCGTCGAGCAGCACCG
This sequence comes from Micromonospora rifamycinica, assembly GCF_900090265.1. Taxonomy (NCBI): domain Bacteria; kingdom Bacillati; phylum Actinomycetota; class Actinomycetes; order Micromonosporales; family Micromonosporaceae; genus Micromonospora; species Micromonospora rifamycinica. Next base: position 6,397,059 of record NZ_LT607752.1, on the reverse strand, counting down.
GTACGGCCAACCCGGTGCCGTCGTCGCTGAACGGCTGCCCCGGCGGGTCGCCGATGCGGGCGTAACGTTCGTCGAGGCGTACCTCGGTGGTGCCGCCCAGCGCGGGTGCGGCCTGGCCGGGCGTGGTCACCGCGCGCCCGGCGAACAGCACGCACACCCCGGCCGCCGGCCCGGCGTGGGTGAGCGCGGCGAGCCGGGCCAGCTCCTTCGGGCCGGGCGCGGACGCGGCCACCACCAGCAGCAGTTCCGCCTCCCCCGCATCGGCGTGGGCGTGCGCCTCGGCGGCGTCCAGCAGCGCGGCGATCTCCACCCCGGTGGTGGCGACGGCGCCGAGCACCCCGGCGTCCCGCAACGGGCGCAGCGGGAGGAAGGTGGCCCCCCAGGCGGCCGGGTCGATGCCGACCACCCGCACGGTGCCCGGCGCGGCCGTGCTGAGCAGCCGCAGCACCAGCAGCCGCAGCAGCACCGCCACCCGGGGATCGCGGGCGTCGCGGTCGACCGCCAGGTGCCGGCCCGCGCCCAACGGCAGCAGCAGCGGGAACCGGCCCTCCGCCGTGGACGCCTCCCCGATCCGCACCGGTGCCGGCGCACCGGACGCCGACGGGGCGGCCAGCACGTTGGCCAGCCGGGACAGCCGGGCGACCAGATCGGCGGTGGTTTCCGGGACGGGCCGCCGGGACAGCCGGGCCAGCGCCGCGCCGGCCGCCGTCCACCGCTGCCGGGCCTGCCGGTGCACGGCGACCGCCTGCCCGTACGCGGACGCGAGCCTGCCCACCCACTGCCCCCCACCGACGCGCGGACGAAACGAGGGAACCCTAACGCCCCGCCGGGTCACGACGCACGGCCCGCCGCCGGTCAGACCGGCCGGCAGCCCGGGTCCGGCCCGCCGTCGGCGGCACCGCAGTGGAACACCTCGACCGGTTCGGCGGCGACGTCCGGCACCCGGGCCACCCGCAGCAGCGCCAGCCGCTTGGCGACCGGCTCGCCCGAGTCGGGGGCGTACCGGATCACCCCGGCCACCCCCGGGTAGCCGGTGGCGGCGTTCTGGCGCAGCACCTCGGCGTGCACGCCGACCGGGTTGACCGCGTGCGGATCCCAGCGCCAGCCGGGGTCGGCGTGCCGCAGCCGGGCGGCCAGGCTCTCCACCGCCCGCACCATCATCATCGCCGCGTCGTAGGCGAGGCTGACCCGCTCGCCGACCGGTACGCCGGCACCGTCGCGGCAGCGCGGCGGGTCGAGCAGGTCGGCCGAGCCGACCCAGTTCAGGAAGCTGCCCCGGGCGTCGTCCCCGGCGGCCTGTGCGGCCCGCAGCACGGCACAGGTGGCCAGTGCCGCCTTCGACACGTACGTCACGGGCAGGTTGCCCGGGGCGTTGACCCGCAACCCCGGGTTGGCCATGTACCGGTTGACCGAGTCGTCGCCGACCAGGTGCCGGGGCGGGTTGCCGCCGCACTCCTTCAACGCCCGCAGGAAGCCGTCGAACTCCGACCAGCGGCCGGCGAACACCAGCACACCCTGGTAGCCGCACTCGCTGGTCAACCGTCGCCCGACACTCCACTCGTCGAGCCGGGTCAGCCGGGTGCCGAACCGCTGGCGCAGCCCGTCGACCAGGGTGCCGACGTAGAGATCCTCGGTCAGGGAGCTGCGCTCGCCGGTGGTGTAGTAGACGTGCGCCTCGGTCACCCGCAGCACCTGCCGGGCGTACACCTCGATCATCCGGGCCTGATCGGCGTTCGGCGCGGACACCTGGAGGTAGAGGCTGGAGTTCTGCGACATCCGGTCGGCCGACAGGGTGGGCGCGAGCACCGGCAGCCCCACCCGGTTGAGTTCCCGCAACGCCGAGGCGGTGCTGGCCCGGCTCTCCACCAGCCCCACCACCCCGAGCACGGTCGGATCGTCGTGGGCCAACTCCTCCAGCATGGCCACCGCCGGCCCGGCGTGGCGCATCTGCCGGCCCCCGTTGGCGACCACCACGTGCAGCAGGGCCGCGCCGTCGGCCGCCGCCGACTCCTTGAGCAGCGCGTACTGGGCGGTGGCCAGGCCCTCCAGCTCCTCCCGTTCGGAGACGTACGACTCCTCGTCCGGCCGGGTCCGGTTGCCGGTGAGGGTGCCCAGGTAGACCAGGGTGAGGTAGGGGCGGCGGTGGTCGCTGCGCCGCCACACCTCCTCGGCGGCCCGGTTCTGCGCGAAGATCCGCCGCTGCACCGCCCGCAGCCGCTCCTGGCCGGGTTCGCTGTTGAACACCTGCGCCGCATGGTCGCTGTAGCCGACGCACTCCTCGGCGATCAACCGCACCCGCACCTGACCGGCCAGCGCCGGATGGCAGTCGGTCGTCCACCGGCTGTCCGCCCACACCCCGACCCCGGCCAGCAGGACCAGCACCACGGCGGCCGGCAGGAACCGGCGCGACCACCACGGCGGGTCGGGCGCGACCAGCGCGGGCGGAACCGCCCCGCGGGGCGGGGTGGCGTCGTCGGCGTCCGGTCGCAGCACCACCAGCCAGGCGGCGGGCCGCCGCAACCGGCGGGTCTCGGACACCGCCTCGGCCCACTCGTCGCACGCCTTGTCCGCCTCCCGCAGCGGGCGGGTGCCGGGCGTTTCCGGTGGCGGTTCGGCGGCGAGCGCCACGACCAGCAGCGGATCGTTGCGCCCGGTCTCGTTGCGGACGTCGTTGAGCAGCCGGACCAGGGTGTGCCCGACGCCGCCCACGGTCACCCCGTCGAGCAGCAGCACCGGGTACGCGGTACGCCGCCAGTCCCCGGGCCGCCAGACCCGTCGCCGGTACGCCTGCCGCAGGTCCTCCAGGAAGGCGTGCAGCAGCAGCTTGTCCACCTGGGCCGGTTGCTCGCCGTCGCGCCACCCGGCGGTGAGGCGTTCGGCGAACCCGAGGAAGGTCACCGACTGGCGGGGGGCCAGGTACTGCTGCCGCATGAACCAGCGGTACTGGCTCCCGACGGCCGGCACCCGGCCGGAGACGGCGATCCGGAACACCACGCTCGGCACCGCCCGGCGCAGCAGCCAGAGCAGCACCTGGAGCGCCGTGCCGACCCCCGACTCCCCGCTGACCTGCGGCTCCTCCACGGGACGCTGACCGCGCCGGTCACGCAGCCGACGGACCAGGTTGGCCCGCCCGCTGCCGGCGCCGTCGACGCCCACCTCGAGGGTCTGCTGCATCAGCCAGTCGGCCAGCGGATAGTGCCGGAACCGCAGCCGGGCCGCCCCGAACGCCTCCAACGACAACTGTCGGCGCAGCTCCCGCAGCAGGGCCGGGACGTCGGCGAGGTCGGGGCGGGCGGCCAGGTCCAGTACGGCGTGCGGCACCTGGCGACCCGCGCCCCGCCCGACGAACCGGCGCAGCAGGAGACCAGGGTCGCCGCCGGTGGCCGCCCGGACCAGCCAGAGCACCGGCAGCCGGCGGTCGTCCCGGCGGGGCCGGCGCAGCAGCCGGGTGAGCAGGGCGAGCAGCTCCGCGCCGCCGACCGGGGGGCCGTCCGCAGTGGGCGGCCGGGGCTGCGGGTCGTCCGCGGCCGGCGGCCGGGGCGGCGGCGGGGTCACCGGTTCGCGCATACGGGCACCTCCACCGTCGTCCGGGAGACCACAGGCCTCCCATTGTCGACGACGTCGGCAACAGACCGTGCCCGGTGCGGTGCCGCCGGTGACCCCGGCCGCGCCGGTCAGCGCAGCGCGGCGTCCAACGTGGGCAGGTAGCCGTACCGGTAGCCGTCGGCGTTCGGGTGGTACGCCTCGATGACGCCGCTGACGTCGCGGATCCACGGGGCGGCGGCGCAGACGCCGTGCCCGGTGAAGAACGGGCGGGCGTCGGCGAAGGTGGCCCCGGCCGCGGCGGCCCGGGCGGCGGTGACCGTGGCGAGCACGTCGGCGGCCTCGTTGAGGATGGTCCGCTTGTAGCTGCTCATCGCCAGCACACCGCAGGAGCCGGTCTCGAAGAGCCGGGGGTAGCCGAGCACCACCAGCCGGGCGTTCGGGGCCCGGTCACGGATCGCGGCGTAGGTGGCGTCGAGCCGGCCGGGCAGCGTGGCGGTGGCGAAGCTCTTGGCCTTGTCGACCGCTGCGGTGCAGTTCGCCGTGCTGCCGAACCGGCAACTGGTGATCACGTCGGCGAAGCCGGCGTCGTTGCCGCCGATGGTGATGGTGACCAGCGTGGTGGTGGCGCTCAACGCGCCGAGCTGCTTGCTGATCACGTCGGCGGTGACCGCGCCGCCGCAGGCGGGGAAGGCGAAGCTGGTGACCGCGTTGGCGGCGGCCCACAGCGGGGCGTACGACTTCTGGCTGCGCAGGCAGGTGGACAGGTCGTACGGTCCGGCGCCGACGCCGGAGGAGTAGGAGTCGCCGAGCGCCACGTAGTGGACGGTGGCGGCCTGGGCGGCGGTGGGGACGAGCACGACGCCGACGACGGTGGCGAGCAGGGCGGTCAGCGCGGTGACGGCACGGGCCAGGGCGCGGCGGGGTAGGGCGCGGTGGGGCATGACGATCCTCCAGGGGCAGGAACGGTGAAGCCTCTGGACCGCGCGCGTGGCCAAGGGGGTGAGGCTTTGTTACTAGTCGGTAATGCTAGCGAAACATCGACACAAAGAGAACAGCCGATCCCCACCCGTCCGGCGCGCATGGTTCCACCGGCGTCGATTAGGTTGTCGGTGCGAACACCCCGATGGAGGGAGTCCACCCCGTGCGACGTGTTTTCACGGCGGCCATCGCCGCCCTGACCGTCACCACCGCCGGCACCCTGGTGACCGGCACCCCCGGCCAGGCCGACGCCCGACCGGGCAAGAGCCGGTCGGTCGCGGTCTCGGCCGCCCCGAAACCCGGTAGCGCCGGGCTCGGCGACCCCTACTTCCCCGACTACGGCAACGGCGGCTACGACGTCGACCACTACGACGTCCGGCTCCGCTACGAACCGGCCAGCGACCGGCTCAGCGGCACCACCACCATCCTGGCCACCGCCACCCAGGACCTTTCCCGCTTCAACCTCGACTTCCTGCTCGACGTCGAGTCGGTGCGGGTCAACGGCTGGACCGCCCAGTTCGCCCGGGAGGGCGTCCACGAGCTGGCGGTCACCGCGCCGCGCGGCATCAGCACCGGCCAGGCGCTGACCATCGTGGTCACCTACTCCGGCGTCCCGTCGGAGACCCTGGTCGACGGCTACTCCGGCTGGACCCGCACCGCCGACGGCGCGCTGGCCGTCAACGAGCCCGAGTCGGCCTGGTGGTGGTTCCCGTCCAACGACCACCCGCTGGACAAGGCCACCTGGGACATCTCGGTCTCGGTGCCCACCGGCGTCGAGGTGATCAGCAACGGCGTCCAGCCCCGGCCCCCGCTGGCCGAAGCCGGCAACCGGCTGCGGTGGGGCTGGCGCAGCACCAGGCCCGGGGCCACCTACCAGGCGTTCCTGGCGATCGGCCAGTACGACATCGTCACCGACACCGCCCCGAGCGGGCTACCGGTGATCAACGCCTACAGCACCACGCTGGGCGACCGGGCTCCGGCCGCCCGGGCCAGCATCGAGCGGACCGCCGAGATCGTCGACTGGGCCAGCGGCATCTTCGGGCCGTACCCGTTCGAGGCGCTGGGGGGTGTCGCCGGGCCGATCGACGGCATCAGCTTCGCGCTGGAGACGCAGACCCGCCCGGTGTACGGTCCCGGCTTCTGGCGACGCGGCAGCAACCCGTACGTAGTGGTGCACGAGAACGCCCACCAGTGGTTCGGCGACTCGGTCTCGGTGACCAACTGGAGCAACATCTGGTTGAACGAGGGCTTCGCCTCGTACGCCGAATGGCTCTGGTCGGAGGCGCAGGGTGAGGGCAGCGCGCAGGAGCTGTTCGACTTCACCTACGCCAGCTACCCGGCCGACGACGGGTTCTGGCAGGTCCCGCCGGGCAACCCGGGTGCCGGCGCGGTCTTCGACGACGCGGTCTACGACCGGGGCGCGATGGCCCTGCACCAGATCCGGCTGGCCGTCGGCGACGACGCGTTCTTCCGGATCCTGCCGGCCTGGACCGCCGCGCACCGGTACGGCAACGGCAGCATCGCCGACTTCCAGGCGCTCGCCGAGCAGATCTCCGGCGTCGACCTGGACCCGGTCTTCACCACCTGGCTGTTCACCCCCGGCCGCCCCACCCCGGCCACCGCCACCCGCACCGCGACCTCCCCGGCGCAGCCGACGTCGTGGTCACGGATCCGGTCGGCGCACCAGCTGCTGGCGCGCTGACCGACCCCGGTTCGGGCTGCCTGCCCCCGGCACCGGGGCGGGCAGCCCGGACCGGCCCGGAACCGCCACCTCCGGCCCTCGGGTCGGCTTCGGCCCTCGGGACGGCTTCGGCCCGGGACGGCTTCGGCCCGGGACCGCTTCGGCCCGGGACGGCTGACATCGAGGTCAGAACGGGGTCAGGTTCGGGCCGACCCTGGTCGGCGTCGATCGGAGCGGCGTCGATCGGAGCGGGCTCGATCGGAGCGGGCTCGATCGGAGCGGGCTCGATCGGAGCGGGCTCGATCGGAGCGGGCTCGAGCCTGGCCGGAACAATGGTTCCGGAGAGCAATATGCCTGGCGGTCATAAAAATGCCTGCCAGGCATATCCCCTCCTGGAGTCACATGCTTCCGGAGAGCTGGCCCGACGCCCCGCGACACCAGGAGCCCGGACAGGTCGTGCCAGCGGAAGCGGCTGCGAGCCGACCCGGCGCACCGGCGAACGGCGGCCGAGTCGACCCAGCGCACCGGCGAACGGCGGCGGAGCCGCAGGGGCGGACCGTCAGCCGACCTGCAGACCAGGTCGGCTGACGGCCACCGATCGAACTGCCGGAAACGATGCAACAGCGGGCCGGTCCGACAGACCACAGGTCCGACAGACCAGCAGGTCCGACAGACCAGCGCGCCGGCCGGAGCCGTCGGGGTCAGCGGGCGGGGGTCAGCGGGCCGCGAGCGGTTGCCGGGCCGGATCGACCGGAGCCGGCAGCGAACCGACCCCGCCCAGGTAGGAGTGGATCGCCGCGGCGGCTGCCCGCCCCTCGGCGATCGCCCAGACGATCAGCGATGCGCCCCGGTGCATGTCCCCGGCGACGAAGACGCCGTCGGCGTCGGTCTGCCAGTCCGGGCGGGCGTCGACCGCGCCCCGGGCGTTGCGGACCACCCCGAACTGGGCCAGCAGCGGCTGCTCCTCGGTGCCCTCGAAGCCGATGGCCAGCAGCACCAGGTCAGCCGGGAGTTCCCGCTCGGAGCCGGGCAGCGCGGTGACGATCCGGCGGCCGTCCCGCCGCTCCACCGTCACCTCGGCGATCCGGACGCCCTTGACCTGGCCGGTGCCGTCGTCCACGAACTCCTGCACCGCGACCGCGAAGACCCGCTCGCCGCCCTCCTCGTGTGCCGGGTAGTTACGCAGCACCCACGGCCAGGTCGGCCACGGATCCCGCGCGGCGTCCCGGCCGTGCGGCGGCTCCGGGTAGAGGTCGAGCTGGTGGACCCCGGCCGCGCCCTGCCGGTGGGCCACGCCCAGGCAGTCGGCGGCGGTGTCGCCACCACCGATGATCACCACGTGCCTGCCGGCCGCGTCGATCGGCGTACCGTCGGGCAGCACCGCCGGGGCGGGCCGGCCGCCGCCGGCCGCCGCGACCACCCGGTTGGCGGCGACCAGGTGGGTCATCGCCTGGTGGACGCCGCGCAACTGCCGACCGGGCGTCTCCGGGGTGTCCCGACCCTGGAGCGCGCCGCAGGCCAGCAGCACCGCGTCATGCCGGGACCGCAGCTCCTCGGCGGTCACGTCGACGCCGACGTCCACCCCGGTGCGGAACTGCACACCCTCCGCGGCGAGCTGGGCCAGCCGCCGGTCGATGTGCTGCTTCTCCAGCTTGAAGTCGGGGATGCCGTACCGGAGCAGGCCACCGATCGCGTCGTCCCGCTCGTAGACGGTGACGGCGTGACCGGCGCGGGCGAGCTGCTGGGCGGCGGCGAGCCCGGCGGGACCGGAGCCGACCACGGCCACGGAACGACCGGTCGACGCCGGCACCGGACGGGGGTTCAGCCCGCCCCGGGCCACCGCCGCGTCGGCGATCTCCACCTCGACCTGCTTGATGGTGACCGGCTGCTGACCACCCAGGCCCAGCACGCAGGCCGCCTCGCAGGGCGCCGGGCAGAGCCGACCGGTGAACTCGGGGAAGTTGTTGGTGGCGTGCAACGACTCCACCGCGGCGTCCCAGGTCCCGGTGCGGACCAGGTCGTTCCAGTCCGGGATGCGGTTGCCCAGCGGGCAGCCGTCGTGGCAGAACGGGATGCCGCAGTCCATGCAGCGGGTGGCCTGCTCGCGGATCAGCTCCTCACCGGCGGGCGGGTAGACCTCACGCCAGTCACTGATCCGCACCGCCACCGGACGACGGGCCGGCAGCCGCCGGTCATAGCGCAGGAAACCGTTCGGGTCAGGCACGAGCCACCTCCTGGGCGACCACCCGCGTGGCGGGCGGCACCGACGCGGTCAGCGCAGACATCACCGCGTCGTCGACGTCGCGGCCGGCGGCTTCGGCGGCCTTCATGATCTCCATAACCCGGCGGTAGTCCCGGGGGACCACGGCCGTGAACTCCCCGACCGCCTCCGGCCAACGCTTGAGCAGCTCCGCGCCGACCGCCGAGTCGGTCTCCGCGACGTGCCGCTGCACCAGGTCGTGCAGCAGCTCCCGCTCGGCGTCGCGCAGCGGGGCCAGGTCGACCAGCTCCGCGTTGACCCGGCCGGTGTCCAGCCGGTGCACGTACGCCGTACCGCCGGACATGCCGGCGGCGAAGTTGCGGCCGGTCTCGCCGAGCACCACCACCGTGCCACCGGTCATGTACTCGCAGCCGTGGTCGCCGACGCCCTCGACGACGGCCACCGCGCCCGAGTTGCGGACCGCGAAGCGCTCCCCCACCCGGCCGCGCAGGAACAGCTCACCGCCGGTGGCCCCGTACAGGATGGTGTTGCCGGCGATGATCTGGTCCTCGGCGCGCTGCCCGGCGGTGGCGTCGGGGTCGACGAACGGCGCGGCGGCGTCCGGGCGGACCACGATCCGCCCGCCGGAGAGCCCCTTGCCGACGTAGTCGTTGGCGTCGCCGTGCAGCCGCAGGGTCACCCCGCGCGGCAGGAACGCGCCGAAGGACTGCCCGGCGGTGCCCCGCAGCACGAACTCCACAGTGTCGTCCGGCAGGCCGGCACCGCCGTGCCGGCGGGTCACCTCGCCGCCGAGCATCGCGCCGACACTGCGGTGCTCGTTGCGCACCGCCACCTCCACCCGGACCGGGCTGCCGTCGCGCAGCGCCGGCTGGGCCAGCGCGATCAGCTCGTTGTCCAGCGCCTGCGCCAGGCCGTGGTCCTGGGCGCGGACCCCGCGCCGGGCCGCGCCCTCGGGCAGCTGCGGGGTGTGCAGCACCCGGGCCAGGTCGAGGCCGTGGCCCTTCCAGTGCTCGATCGCCGGTACGACGTCGAGCACCTCGGTCTGCCCGATCGCCTCTTCGATGCTGCGGAAGCCCAGCTCGGCCAGGTAGCCCCGGACCTCCTCGGCGAGGAAGAGGAAGAAGTTCTCCACGAACTCCGGTCGGCCGGTGAAGCGTTCCCGCAGCACCGGGTTCTGGGTGGCGATGCCCACCGGGCAGGTGTCCAGGTGGCAGACCCGCATCATCACGCAGCCCTCGACGATCAGCGGGGCGGTCGCGAAGCCGAACTCCTCCGCGCCGAGCAGCATCGCCACCACCACGTCCCGGCCGGTCTTGAGCTGGCCGTCGACCTGCACGGTGACCCGGTCGCGCAGCTTGTTGAGCAGCAGCGTCTGCTGCGCCTCGGCCAGGCCCAGCTCCCACGGGGTGCCGGCGTGCTTGAGCGAGTTGAGCGGGGACGCGCCGGTGCCGCCGTCGTGCCCGGAGATCAGGATGACGTCGGCCTTGAGCTTGGCGACCCCGGCCGCGACCGTGCCCACGCCGACCTCGCTGACCAGCTTGACGTGCACCCGGGCGGCCGGGTTGACGCACTTGAGGTCGTGCACGAGCTGCGCGAGGTCCTCGATGGAGTAGATGTCGTGGTGCGGCGGCGGGGAGATCAGGCCGACGCCCGGGGTGGCGTGCCGGGTCCGGGCGATCCACGGCCAGACCTTGTTGCCGGGCAGCTGCCCGCCCTCGCCGGGCTTCGCGCCCTGCGCCATCTTGATCTGGAGGTCGTCGGCGTTGACCAGGTATTCGCTGGTCACCCCGAAGCGCCCGCTGGCGATCTGCTTGACCGCCGAGCGGCGGGCCGGGTCGTGCAGCCGGTCGACGTCCTCACCGCCCTCGCCGGTGTTGGACTTGCCGCCCAGCCGGTTCATCGCGATGGCCAGCGTCTCGTGCGCCTCGGCCGAGATCGACCCGTACGACATCGCCCCGGTGGCGAACCGCTTGACGATCTCGGTGACCGGCTCGACCTCCTCGATCGGCACCGCTGGGCGCAGCCCGGTCCGCAGGGTGAACAGCCCGCGCAGCGAACCGGCCTGGGCGGCCAGCTCGTCGACCTTGGCGGTGTACTGGCGGAACACGTCGTACTGGCGGCTGCGGGTGGCGTGCTGGAGCAGGAAGACCGTCTCCGGGTTGAACAGGTGCAGCTCGCCCTCGCGCCGCCACTGGTACTCGCCGCCCACCTCCAGGCGGGTGGAGCCGGCGGTGCCGGGGGTCGGCCAGGCCTGCCCGTGCCGGGCGGCGACCTCGGCGTGGATCCCGGCCAGCCCGATCCCGCCGATGGTGCTGGGAGTGCCCCGGAAGTAGCGGTCGACCAGGCGGGTGTCCAGGCCGACGGCCTCGAAGACCTGCGCCCCGCAGTACGACGACACCGTCGAGATGCCCATCTTGGACATGATCTTCAGGACGCCCTTGCCGAGCGCCTTGACGTAGTTGCGGACCGCCTTACCCGGCTCCACCCCGACCAGCGCGCCGGTGGCGATCATGTCCTCCACCGACTCGAAGGCCAGGTAGGGGTTGACCGCCGCCGCGCCGTACCCGATGAGCACCGCCGCGTGGTGCACCTCGCGGCAGTCACCGGACTCCACGATCAGCGCCACCTGGGTCCGGGTCTGCTCCCGCACCAGGTGCTGGTGCACCGCCGCGGTGAGCAGCAGCGACGGGATCGGCGCCAGGTCGGCGTTGGAGTCCCGGTCGGAGAGCACCAGGATGCGTACGCCGTCCTCGATCGCCTCGGAGACGTGCCGGCAGATCTCGGTCAGCCGGGCCTTGATGCCGGCCCCGCCGTCGCGGCTCCGGTAGAGCCCGGAGACCCGGACCGCCTTGAAGCCGGGCAGGTCGCCGTCCTCGTCGACGTCGAGCAGCTTCGCCAGCTCGTCGTTGTCGATCACCGGATAGGGCAGCACGATCTGCCGACAGCTCGCCGCGCCCGGGTCCAGCAGGTTGCCCTCCGGGCCGATGGTCGACGCCAGGCTGGTCACCAGCTCCTCCCGGATGGCGTCCAGCGGCGGGTTGGTGACCTGGGCGAAGAGCTGGTGGAAGTAGTCGTAGAGCAGCCGGGGCCGGGTCGACAGCGGCGCGATCGGGGTGTCGGTGCCCATCGAGCCGAGCGGCTCCGCCCCGGTGCGGGCCATCGGGGCGAGCAGGATCTTCAGCTCCTCCTCGGTGTAGCCGAAGGTCTGCTGCCGGCGACGCACCGAATCGTGGGTGTAGACCACGTGCTCGCGGGGCGGCAGGTCGTCCAGCTCGATCAGGCCGGCGTGCAGCCACTCGTCGTACGGCTGGGCGGCGGCCAGCTCGGTCTTGATCTCGTCGTCCGAGACGATCCGGCCGTTGACCGTGTCGACCAGGAACATCCGGCCCGGCTGGAGGCGGCCCTTGGCGACCACCGTGGCCGGGTCGAGGTCGAGCACGCCCGCCTCGCTGCCCAGCACCACCAGCCCGTCGGCGGTATGCCACCAGCGCCCCGGCCGCAGACCGTTACGGTCGAGCACCGCGCCGACGATCTCGCCGTCGGTGAAGGCGACCGACGCCGGGCCGTCCCACGGCTCCATCAGGCTGGCGTGGAACCGGTAGAACGCGCGCTTGTCCGGGCGCATCGCCGGGTCGTTCTCCCAGGCCTCCGGGATCATCATCAGCACCGCGTGCGGCAGGCTCCGGCCGGCCAGGTGCAGCAGCTCCAGCACCTCGTCGAAGTTGGCCGAGTCGGAGGCCGCCGGGGTGCAGACCGGGAACACCCGACGGATGTTGCCCGGTAGGTGCGGGCTGCGCAGCAGCGCCTCGCGGGCCTGCATCCAGTTCCGGTTGCCCCGGATCGTGTTGATCTCGCCGTTGTGCGCGATGAACCGGTAGGGGTGGGCCAGCGGCCAGGACGGGAACGTGTTGGTGGAGAACCGGGAGTGCACCAGCGCGATCGCGCTGTCGACCCGCTCGTCGGTCAACTCCGGGAAGTACTCCGGCAGCTGGTCGGGGGTGAGCATGCCCTTCCAGGTCATCGTCCGGGCCGACAGCGACGGGAAGTAGGCCGTCACCCCCCGCTCGGCGGTCTCCCGCTCGGCCTGCTTGCGCACGCAGAACGCCACCCGGTCCAGGTCGATGCCGGCCAGCGCGGAGCCGGCCGGACCGGCCGGGGTGTCGGTGAGCCGGTGCGCGGCCAGGAAGAGCTGCCGGATCCGGGGCATCGCCGCCAGCGCCGTCTCGCCCAGCCCACTCGGGTCGGTCGGCACGTCGCGCCAGCCCAGCACCTCGGCCCCCTCGACCAGGGCGTACTTCTCCACCACCTGACGGGCGCGGGCCTCGCCGCCGTCGTCGTCGGGGAGGAAGACCAGGCCGGTGGCGTACTGGCCGGCGGGCGGCAGCGGGAAGTCCACCACCGCGCGCAGGAACGCGTCCGGAACCTGGATCATGATTCCTGCGCCGTCGCCGGTGTTCTGCTCGGCGCCCCGGGCGCCGCGGTGGTCAAGCCGGCAGAGCGCACCGAGGCCGTTCGCCACCACCGCATGGGAACGCCGTCCGTACAGGTCGGCCACGAAGGCCACCCCGCACGCGTCATGCTCGTGCGCCGGGTCGTACAGACCGGTCGCGGACGGGACCGGCTGCGGGGTGTGCGGGTACGGAAGGGCCACCGGGTCTCCTGTCGTCACTCAGGTTGTTTCATGGTCGGGACGACGTCGGCCCTTGGCAGTCTGTTGAGTCTACGTTAGGGCGACCCGGGCGGGGCCAGTGCGGATTGATCACACCGTCCAGACTCTGGGACGTGTAGTCTCGCGCGGTGGATCCTGCACACCGCGATCTGTTCGACCGGTTGGAACGCTTCTACGACGCGGTGCCCCGGGACGCCGCCCACCCCGAGGAACACGGCGCGCTGGTGCTCTTTGTCCGGGATGGCGAGGGTTGGCCGTTCTACGCCCGGCCGCGCCTCGACACCACCACGGCACCCTCACTGGCCGACGTGCACGCCGTCCGCGAACGGCAACGGGAGCTGGGCCTGCCGGAGGCGTTCGAGTGGGTGCACGACACCACCCCGGACCTGCTCGCCACCGCCCGCGCCGCCGGGCTGAGCGTGCTGGAGGCACCGCTGATGGTGCTCGATCCGGCCGCCCTGCCCGACCCGGCGACGCTCACCGACGTACCCGTGCGGGTGCTCGACCCGGACGCACCCGGCTTCGCGCTCGACGTGGCGGCCCGGCGCGCGGTCGCCGCGGTGGGGTTCTCCGCCGCCGGCACCGCCCGCGGCGACGCCGGCCCCGAGCAGCGCGACGCCGCCATGACCGAACTCGACGTGGCCGCGCTGGACGAGGAGCGGCTCCGGATCGCCGACGGCCGGCGGCTGTCGGTCGTCGCCGGCACCCCCGCCGACGGCGCGCTGGCCAGCGGCATGGCCATGCGGGTCGACGACGTCGCCGAGATCGCCGGGGTGGCCACCCTGCCCGCCGCCCGCCGTCGCGGGCTCGCCTCGGCGGTCACCGCCACCCTCGCCCACGCCCTCCGCGACGCCGGCACCGACCTGGTGTTCCTCTCCGCCGGCAGCGAGGAGATCGCCCGGGTCTACCTCCGCGTCGGCTTCCGCCGCATCGGTACCGCCTGCATAGCCGAACCCACCGCCCTCCTCTGACCCCCCACCCCCTCGTCCTCCCCCACCGTGCCCCCCACCCTTCGCCCCGCCGGCCGGCCCGGATTCGGGTGATCAAGAGCTTTACGTCACGTGGGGGCGGCGCGTTGACCCGAACCTCTTGATCACCCCCGCACCCAGCCGGCCTGAGCAGGTGATCAAGAGCTTTACGTCACGTGGGGGCGGCGGGTTGACCCGAACCTCTTGATCACCCCCGCACCCAGCCGGCTTGAACGGGTGATCAAGAGGTTCGGGTCACCTGGGGCGGGTGGGGTGACGTAAAGCTCTTGATCACCGAGGCCGGCGGCGCGGGGAAGGAGCGGCGGCGCGGGGAAGGAGCGGCGGCGCGGGGAAGGAGCGGCGGCGCGGGGAGGGTCAGGAGGAGGGTGGGGGGCGCCAGGCGGCGGCGGTGGTGGCGGCGCCGGAGAGCAGGCGGGGGCTGAGGGTGCCGAGGGCCGCGTCCCGGGCGCGCAGGGCCAGCCGGCCCCGGGTCTGGAGCACCGCCGACATCCGGCGGGTCTGCCGGACCACGGTGGCCGCGCGGGGACGACGCAACCGGTCGTACGCCTGCACGGCGTCGGGGAGACGGGACTCCCGCAGCAGCGACGCCAGGGTGGCCGCGTCCTCGAAGGCCAGGCAGGCGCCCTGTCCCAGGTGCGGCGGCATGGCGTGGGCGGCGTCGCCGAGCAGCACCACCCCGCCCGGCCCGGCCGGAAAGCCGTACGACCGGGGCAGCGGGCGCAGCTCGCGGATCTCCTGCTGGACCAGGTCGGCGGGTTCGGTCGCCGCCAACAGCTCGCCGATCGGCGCGGGCCAGCCGGCGAACCAGCGTTTCAGCAGGGCGAGCTGTGTCCGGGGCGGCTCAGGCCGGGGCGCTCCGGCGGCGGTGGCGACCCAGTAGATCCCGCCCCGACGCGACCCCCCGGAGGAACCCCGTTCGCCCAGCGACGCGGCCACGAACCGGTAGCCCGCGCCCAGCACCTCACCGCCGACCGGTTGGTCGCCCGGCAGGCTCGCCCGGTACCAGGGGATCACCGCCCGCCAGGCGGCACAGCCGGAGCTGACCACGGAGGCCTCCGGGGCCAGCTGGCGGCGCAGCACGCTGTCCGTGCCGTCGGCGGCGACCACCAGGTCCGCCTCGACGAACCGCCCGTTGCACCCCACCCCGGGCCGTTCCCCGGCATCCGCCCGGACGCTGTCCACCCCGACCCCGGTCCGCAGCTCGACCCGTTCCCCGAGGCCGGCGATCAGGGCGTCGTGCAGATCCTCCCGGTGGACGACCACCGGCATCCGGTCGGCCGGGGTGGGCCGGGGCTGCACCAGCCAGTGGCCGTCGGGGCGACGGATGCCCCCGTCGGGCAGCGGGGTGGCGATGGCATCCAGACCGGCCCCGAGGCCGAGCACCTGCAACGCGCGTACCCCGTTGGGCCAGAGCACCACGGCGGTGGGCTCCGGGCGCACCCGGTCGGCGCGTTCCAGCACGGTGACCTGCCACCCCGAGCGGGCCAGCGCACCGGCCACCGCCAGACCGCCGAGCCCCGCCCCGACCACCACCGCGCTGCGCATGCCGCGCCCGCTCAGCTGTCCCGGTCGGTGGGGCGGTCGCCCCTGCCGCCGGCACCGGCAGGGCCGCTGCCGGCACCGGACCGGTCGCCGGTCGCGGCGGAACCGTCGCCGCCGACGGTGGGCCGGTCGCCGGTCGCGGCGGAACCGTCGCCGCCGACGGTGGGCCGGTCGCCGGTGGCGGCGGGGCCGTCGCCGCCGGCGGTCGGGACGTCACCGGTCGCGACGGACGGGTCGGTCGTCGCGGCGGACGGGTCGGCGGCGTCCGCGGGGCGGTCGGTGGTCACCGAGGTCCGGGCCGCGTCGTCCGGGGCCGGCTCCGCGACCCCGTCGCCGGTCGCCGGCACGTCGTCCGCGCCGGGTTCGTCGGGCCGCACCCCGGTCTCCCGGTACGTGGTGAACTGCTCCTCGTCGACCACCTGGTACCCCACCGGGGCGACCGCCGCCGGGGATCCCTTTCCGGTGCGGGACAGGTCGACCTGGGAGACGTCGGCGCCGGTCGCCGCGACGGCGGGGGCGGGAGCCTCGATCGGGATCAGGAACTGGCGCGGCCCCCGTACCCGCAGGAAGTAGATCAACGCGCCGACGAAGACCAGCCCGGCGGTCCACACGTTGAGCCGTACGCCGAGGATGCGGTTCGCCTCGTCGCTGCGCATCAGCTCGATCCAGAACCGGCCGGCGGTGTAGCCCATCACGTAGAGCGCGAAGGCCCGGCCGCGCCCCAGCTTGAACCGGCGGTCCACGGCGAACACCAGGCCGGCGACGCCGAGGTTCCACAGCGCCTCGTAGGCGAACGTCGGATGGTAGAGACCGGGCTCCAGGATGGGCTGGTTGGCGTCGTCGCGCAGCGCGTGCCCGGGATTGTCCGGGTCCATCCGGTGGATCTCCAGGCCCCACGGCAGGCTGGTCCGCCCGCCGTACAGCTCGTTGTTGAACCAGTTGCCGAGCCGGCCCACCGCCTGGGCCAGCGGCAGGCCCGGGGCCAGCGCGTCGGCCACCACCGTGAGTGGGATGCCGAGCTGCCGGGCGGCGATCCACGCGCCGACCGCGCCACCGGCGACCGCCCCCCAGATGCCGAGGCCGCCCTCCCAGATGGCGAACGCCTTCCACGGGTCGCCACCGGTGCCGAAGTACTTCTCGGGCGAGGTGATCACGTGGTAGATCCGGGCCCCGATGATGCCGGTCGGGACCGCCCACACCGCGATGTCGAGCACCGCGCCGGGGGCCACCCCGCGCCGGCGCAGCCGGTACTCGGTCACCAGACAGGCGACCACGATGCCGGCGACGATGCAGAGGGCGTACGCCCGCAGCGGGACCGGCCCGAGCTGCCACACGGCGGTCGTCGGGCTGGGCAGCGCCGCCAGGGGCGTCATCGAGACGAGGGTCACGGGTGCACAGGCTACCGCTGCGGCGCCCCACCGTGGCACCCCGGTCCGGTCACGCCCCCGACCCGACCGCCCGGACGCCCTCGGCGAGTTCGGCGGAGAGGGTACGCAGGGCGGTCAGCCCGGCGTCGAGATCCGGTGCGTCGAGCAGCCGGCGGATCAGCGCGCTGCCCACGATCACCCCGTCGGCGTACCCGGCGACGGTGGCCGCCTGCGGGCCGGTGCCGACGCCGAGCCCCACCCCGACGGGCAGCTCGGTGACCTCCCGCAGCCGGGAGACCAGCACCGGCGCGGCGTCCGAGGTCTGCGACCGGGCCCCGGTGACCCCCATGATGGCGGTGGCGTAGACGAAGCCCCGGCAGTGTTCGACGGTCATCCGCAGCCGGGCGTCGGTCGACGACGGGGAGACCAGGAACGTCCGGTCCAGCCCGTACGCGTCCGAGGCGGCCAGCCACCCGTCGGCCTCCTCGGGGATCAGGTCGGGGGTGATCAGTCCGGTGCCCCCGGCGGCGGCCAGGTCCCGGGCGAACGCGTCCACCCCGTACTGCTCGATCGGGTTCCAGTAGGTCATGGTGACCACCGGGGCGCCGGTGGCCGCGACCGCCTCGACGATGCGCAGCGTGTCGGCGGTGCGGACCCCACCGGCCAGCGCTATGTCGCTGGCCTTCTGGATCACCGGGCCGTCCATCACCGGGTCGGAGTAGGGGATCTCCACCTCGATGACGTCCACCCCGGCCTCGACCATCGCGGTCATCGCGGCGATGCTGCCCTCGACGGTGGGGAACCCGGCCGGCATGCAGCCGACCAGGACGGCCCGCCCGTCGGCACGGGCCTTGTCGAAGGCCACCCCGATCCGGCTCACGGTCTCACTGCTCCTTGTCGAGGATGCCGAAGTACTCACCGGCGGTGTGCACGTCCTTGTCGCCCCGGCCGGAGAGGTTGACCACGAGGACCGGCTCCCGGCCCAGCTCGGCGGCGAGCTGCGGGGCGACCTGCACCGCGCCGGCCAGCGCGTGCGCGCTCTCGATCGCCGGGATGATCCCCTCGGTGCGGCAGAGCAGCTCGAACGCGGCCATCGCCTCCCGGTCGGTGACCGGCAGGTAGCGGGCCCGGCCGCTGTCGTGCAGCCAGGCGTGCTCCGGGCCGACGCCGGGGTAGTCCAGGCCGGCGGAGATCGAGTGCGACTCGATGGTCTGACCGTCGGCGTTCTGGAGCACGTACGTGCGGGCGCCGTGCAGCACCCCCGGGGTGCCGCCGGTGATGCTGGCCGCGTGCCGGTCGGTGTCCACGCCCTCGCCGCCGGCCTCGAAGCCGTACAGCCGCACGTCGGTGTCGGGGACGAAGGCGTGGAAGATGCCCAGCGCGTTGGAGCCGCCACCGACGCAGGCGAGGACCGCGTCCGGGAGCCCCCCGGTGAGGTCGAGGCACTGCCGGCGGGCCTCGTCGCCGATGCCGCGCACGAAGTCCCGGACCAGCTCCGGGAACGGGTGCGGGCCGGCGGCGGTGCCGATCAGGTAGTGGGTGTCGTCGACGTTGGCGACCCAGTCCCGCATCGCCTCGTTCATCGCGTCCTTGAGGGTGCGCGAGCCGGTGGTCACCGGGACGACGGTGGCGCCGAGCATCCGCATCCGGGCCACGTTGAGCGCCTGCCGCTCGGTGTCCACCTCGCCCATGTAGACCACGCACTCGAGGTCGAACAGGGCGGCGGCGGTGGCGGTGGCCACCCCGTGCTGGCCGGCACCGGTCTCGGCGATCACCCGCCGCTTGCCCATCCGTCGGGTGAGCAGCGCCTGGCCCAGCACGTTGCGCACCTTGTGCGCGCCGGTGTGGTTGAGGTCCTCCCGCTTGAGCAGCACCCGGGCGCCGACCTTGGCGGAGAACCGCTCGGCGGAGTACAGCAGCGAGGGGGTGCCGGCGTAGTCGCGCAGCAGGGCGTCGAACTCGGCGCGGAACTCCTCGTCGGTCATCGCCTTGCGGTATGCCGCGTCCAGCTCGTCGAGCGCCGCGACCAGCGCCTCGGGGACGAACCGGCCGCCGAACCGGCCGAAGTGGCCGGCGGAGTCGGGGAACTGCCCGGCCGGGGTCGACACGTCGGCGCTCATGCCGCCGCTCCCCGGCCGGTCGCGTGCCGACGCGCCGTCGTGTCGCCGGTGACGAATCGCTCACGCTCGCTCATCGCGATGTCCTCTCGCTGCGCGGATCTGCCCGTCGGGTCAGCGCGCCGGGCGGGGCGTGGCCGGGTGGTTCCCGGCGTTGACCAGCTCGGCGACCGCCTCACGGGGGCTCTTCTGGGTGACCAGTCCCTCGCCCACCAGGACGGCGTCGGCGCCGGCCGAGGCGTACCGGATCAGGTCGTGCGGACCCCGCACGCCGGACTCGGCGATCTTGACGACGCTGCTGGGCAGGCCGGGGGCGATCCGCTCGAACACGGACCGGTCGACCTCCAGGGTACGCAGGTTGCGGGCGTTGACCCCGATCACCTGCGCGCCGGCCTCCAGCGCCCGGTCGGCCTCCTCCTCGGTGTGCACCTCGACCAGCGCGCACATGCCGAGCGACTCGATCCGCTCCAGGAGCCCGACCAGGGCGTTCTGCTCCAGCGCGGCGACGATCAGCAGCACCAGGTCGGCCCCGTGCGCCCGGGCCTCGTGCACCTGGTAGCTGGAGACCACGAAGTCCTTGCGCAGGACCGGCACGTTGACGGCGGCACGGACCGCGGCCAGATCGTCGAGCGAGCCGCCGAACCACCGTCCCTCGGTCAGCACGCTGATCACCCGGGCGCCGCCGGAGGCGTACTCCCCCGCCAGCTCGGCCGGGTCGGCGATCTCGGCCAGCCGGCCCCGGCTCGGTGAGGAGCGCTTCACCTCGGCGATCACGGCCACGCCGGGCTTGCGCAGGGCCGCGTACGCGTCCAGCGGCGGCGGCGCGGCGGCGGCCAGCTCGCGGATCCGCTCCAGCGGAACCTGCTCCTGCCGCCGCGCCACGTCCTCGCGGACGCCGGCCAGGATCTCGTCGAGCACGCTTCCGGACGCCGCCGAACCGGCCCCGTCCCCCTCTGCGTGTGCATGATCAGCAGTCACCAACGGACTCCCCTCTCCGGGTGTCATGGGCCGATGCTAGGGCGCGCCACCTGGCGACATGTGCCGGGGGTATGGCGCTCCTCACGAGATGGGCTGTGGCATGATGCCCGACCTCCGGTGAACGGAATGTCACGCAGCGCCACCGTACCCGTCGGGCGGTGTCATCGACATCCGTCGTCCGGGGCACTCCGGACCATCGATCGATGCCCATACGCTATGAGATCACGATCCGCGCCGCCGCGCAGCTCGGGGCGGTCGCCGGCCCGCTGTGACCAAGGTCAAGAATGCCCGTCCGGCGCAGGTCGGGACCGTTGACCGGGCCGTCACCCGGGCGAAACGTGAACCCGGCAGCATCGGCATCGGGCAGACTCGACGATGCGCCTGCCCACCATCGGATCTCATCGTGCGGGGTGACCTATGAGCACTGCGGGGCCGAACGCCGGCATCGGACTCACCACCATCTCCCGGACGGTCGCGTCGCTGGCCGTCGAGGTGGTGCACACCCTCGAACGCGTCGTGGCCGGCGAGGGCCGGGTGCGGACCGCACGGGGCAACGCCTGGGAGGCGGTCTGCGCCGACCGCGCCCGCGCGGGTCAACGCGCCGAACTGGACCGCCTGGTCGCCGAGCTGGCCGCCGCCCGGGCCGGGCTGCCCACCACCCGGGCCACCGCCGGCACCGAGCTGGCCGCCGCCCGGGCCACCGCCGGCGCCGAGCTGGCCGCGGCCCGGCGCGGGACCGGGGGCCGGGCCGCCGCCGGACAGCGGCCGACGACCCGCGCCCCGCAGCCGGTCAGCTGACCGTCGGGTCCTCACCCCGGTCGAGCGCGTCCCAGGCCTCCCGGGTGCCCCGGTCGGCGATCGGCCGCCCGTCGGAACGCGCCGGCCCACCGGTGCGCGCCGGCCGCTCGTAGCGGGCCCCCATCGCCGGCCAGTGCCCGCCGCGCCGCGCGGTGAGCAGCCCACCACCGGCCGCCACCAACCCGCCGAGCAGGCAGAGCGCCGGCCACTGCGGGTGCACCTCGACGCCGAGATCGGCGGTCAGCCCGTAACCGGCACCGGCCGCCACCGCCAGGCCGAGCAGCGCGACCAGCCCGCCCAGCGACCGCCGGACCCGTCCCCGGGTGGCCAGCACCGCGCCACTGCCGGCCAACGCGACCAGCGCCAACGCGGGGAGCCAGGGCAGCAGGTCCGCCCCGGAACGGTCCTGCCGGGCCGCCGGCAGCGCACCCCGGGCGAGCACCTCCACCGCCCAGGTCCGGGTCGCCGCCCAGCTGGCCAGGCCCGCCCCCGCCAGGCAGAGCAGCAGCGCGTACGTCAGCTCGCGCCGCCCGCCCGACGCGCTGCCGGCGGCCGTCGTCGCGGCTGTCCCGGTATCGCTCACCGGGCCGGTCGCAGGGTTTCGGCGGCGGCGATGGCGGCCAGCACGGCGGCGGCCTTGTTCCGGGTCTCCTGGTCCTCGGCGGCCGGATCGGAATCGGCCACCACCCCCGCCCCGGCCTGCACGTACGCCCGGCCGTCGCGGATCAGCGCGGTACGGATCGCGATCGCCATGTCGAGGTCGCCGCCGAACCCGAAGTAGCCCACGGTGCCGCCGTAGAGGCCCCGCCGGACCGGTTCCAGCTCCTCGATGATCTCCATGGCCCGGACCTTCGGCGCCCCGGACAGGGTGCCGGCCGGGAAGGTGGCGGCCAGCGCGTCGAAGGCCGTCCGGTCGTCGCGCAGGGTGCCCACCACCGTGGAGACGATGTGCATCACGTGGCTGTACCGCTCGATGGTGGCGAACTCCGGCACCTGCACGGTGCCCGGCCGGCACACCCGGCCCAGGTCGTTGCGGCCCAGGTCGACCAGCATCACGTGCTCGGCCCGTTCCTTCGGGTCGGCCAGCAGCTCGGTGGCGAGCCGGGCGTCGGCCGCCGGGGTGGCCCCGCGCGGCCGGGTGCCGGCGATCGGGTGCAGCATCGCCCGACGCTGCCCGTCGGCGTCGGCGTTGACCTTCAGGTGCGCCTCCGGGGACGAGCCGACGATGTCGAACCCGTCGAACCGCAGCAGGTACATGTACGGGCTCGGGTTGGTCGTCCGCAGCACCCGGTAGACGTCCAGCGGGTCGGCGTCGGTGGCCCGCTCGAACCGCTGGGCCAGCACGATCTGGAAGCACTCGCCGGCCCGGATCGCCTCCTTCGCCGCCTCGACCGCCTTCGGGTAGCCGCCCTCGGCGGTCCGGCTGACCACGTCGCCGGCCGGCGGCCGGTCCACCGTCGAGATCATGGGCGGAATCGGTCGGGACAACGCGGTGGTCATCGCGTCGAGCCGGCCGACCGCGTGGTGGTACGCGGCGGTGACCAGGGCCGCCCGGTCCGGGTCGTCCAGCGGCGGCAGCACCGCGTTGGCGACCAGGATCGCCGAGCCGTCGTAGTGGTCCAGCACCACCAGGTCGGTGGCCAGCATCATGCCCAGCTCCGGCACCCCGAGATCGTCCTCGGTGAACTCGGGCAGCCGCTCGAACCGGCGGATCAGGTCGTACCCCAGGTAGCCCACCATGCCGCCGGTCAGCGGGGGCAGGCCGGCGGCCGGATCCGGCGTGCCCCCGGCGAGCGCCGTGACGGTCTCCCGCAGCACGTGCACCGGATCCCCGGTGACCGGCACGCCGGCCGGCGGGGTGCCGGTCCAGCTCGCCACGCCGTCCCGCTCGACCAGGGTCGCGCTGCTGCGCACCCCGATGAACGAGTACCGCGACCAGGCCATCCCGGCCGAGCCGACGCCCTGCTCGGCGGACTCCAGCAGGAAGGTGCCCGGCCCGCCGGCCAGCTTGCGGTAGACCCCGACCGGGGTCTCCGCGTCGGCCAGCAGCCGCCGGGTCACCGGCACCACCCGCCACCGGGCCGCCGCCTCGACGAACGTCGGCAGATCCGGGCTGAGCGCACCGTCGGTCATGAGATCGCCCCCTGGGTGGTGACCGGGAGTTCGGTGAAGAAGCAGGTGCGCTCGCCGGTGTGGCAGGCCGCGCCGACCTGGTCCACGCCGACCAGCACCGCGTCGCCGTCGCAGTCCAGCGCCACCGAGCGGACGTACTGGTGGTGGCCGGAGGTGGCGCCCTTGACCCAGTACTCCCGGCGGCTGCGCGACCAGTAGGTGGCCCGGCCGGTGGTGAGGGTGCGGTGCAGCGCCTCGTCGTCCATCCAGGCGACCATCAGCACCTCGCCGGTGTCGTGCTGGCGCACGACCGCGGCGACCAGGCCGTCCGGGGTGCGGCGCAGCCGGGCGGCGATGGCCGGGTCGAGACGGGACGGGCGGACCGCGCCGGCGGATCCACCGGCGCTGGGAGCGGAGTCAGGTACGGGCACAGTTACCGATTGTCCCGCACGCGGCGCGGGCACCTGCGCCCCGTCCCCGACCGCCCGGGACAGCTGGGCGACGTACCGGTCCAGCCGGCCGTCGCCCAGGGCCAGGGCGAGGTCCGGGCCGGCCGTCTCGGCGATCCGGTCGGCGTACGGGCGGACCAGCGGGAGCACCCCGGCCACCAGCCGGGTCGCGGCGGCGGCGACCTCGGCGACGCCGCCGGGGCGGATCCCCAGGCAACGGAGCATGTCGTCGCGGTAGCCGGGCGGCGCGACCGGCAGGTCCAGGGCGGCGGCGAAGGCGACCAGCCGGGACGCCACCCGTACCCCCGGGTTGGCCAGCCGTAGCACGCACGGGCAGAGCCGGGCCAGGTCGGCGGCGGCCAGCCGGACGCCGAGCGGGTCGGCGGCGGCCCAGGCCCCCGCCACCTTGCCGAGGGTGGCGACGAACTCCTCCAGGCGGGGCTGGTCGGCGGGCTGGCAGAGCACCGGCAGGTCGATCCGGGGCCGCCAGGTCGGATCGGCCCAGAGCAGCCGGGCGGGGGTCGTCACCGGCAGCCCGAACGCCCACTCGGCCGGCTCGCCGAGCCGGTCGACCCAGGTGCGGACGTCCCGGGCGGCCACCGAGACGTGCACGATGCGCCCGTCGACCTCGGCCAGGTAGGCCCGCCGGGCGTCGTACGGCGGGGTGGGCGCGGCGGTCGCGGTGACCAGGACGTCGAGATCGACGTCGCTGTACGCGGTGGCGGCGCCCCGGGCATGGCTGCCGCGCAGCAGGATGCCGACCACGGGACGGTCGGCGGACGCCCGCAGCCGGTCGGTCCAGTCGGCCAGGAAGGCGGCCTCCGGCAACGGAGCGTGATCCACCGCGCCATCGTGCCGCACGTCCGATCAGCGCGCAATGCCCGAAGGCGGACCACCTGTCCGGTCGGAAGGCTAGCGCCCGATCCGAAGGTTGATGCCCTGGTCCGAAGGCTAGCGCCCGATCCGCCGACCCGGCTCCGACCGCGGCACCGGCGTGTCGGGTACTGCCGGCGGCACCCCCACCGGCGTACCGGCCACCGGGACGGGTCGGTGACAGGCCGTTGCGGAACGACGAGTAATTCATCTACCGTTGAGTTCAACAACCGATGAATTACAGAGGGAGGCGCGATGGACGACGCCATCGCCGTCCGCGACCTGGTCGTCGACCGGGGCCGGCGGCGGGTGCTGGACGGCATCGACTGCACGGTGCCGCAGGGCGCGGTCACCGGACTGCTCGGCCCCAGCGGCAGCGGCAAGACCACCCTGATGCGGGCCGTGGTCGGGGTGCAGACCATCAGCTCGGGCACGGTCACCGTGCTGGGCCGTCCGGCCGGCGCGGCCGACCTGCGCCACCGGGTCGGCTACCTCACCCAGGCGCCCAGCGTCTACGCCGACCTGACCGTCCGGGAGAACGCCCGGTACTTCGCCGCCCTCCAGGGACGCGCCGCCGCCGACGCCGACCGGGCGGTCGCCGACGTCGGCCTGGCCGCCGCCGCCGGCCAACTGGTCGGCACCCTCTCCGGCGGGCAACGCAGCCGTGCCTCACTGGCCTGCGCGCTGGTCGGCGAACCGGAACTCATCGTCCTCGACGAACCCACGGTGGGGCAGGACCCGGTGCTGCGGGCCGACCTGTGGGCCCGGTTCCACGCCCTCGCCGCCACCGGGACCACCCTGCTGGTCTCCAGCCACGTGATGGACGAGGCGGCCCGCTGCGACCGGCTGCTGCTCATCCGCCACGGCCGACTGATCGCCGACGACACCCCGGACGCGGTGCGCGCCGCGACCGGGGTCGACGACCTGGAAGAGGCGTTCCTGCGGCTGATCCGGGCCGGCGAGACCGACCCGTCGACCACCGGGGAGGCGGCGTGAACCCGACCATCCTGGCCGCCACCACCGGGCGGATCCTGCGCCAGCTCCGGCACGACCGGCGCACCGTGGCGCTGCTGGTGGTGGTGCCGACGGTGCTGCTCACCCTGGTCTACTACATGTACGCCGACCAGCCCGCCCCGCCCGGCCGGCCGGCCCCCTTCGACCGGGTCGCCCTGGTGATGCTGGGCTTCTTCCCGTTCATCATCATGTTCCTGGTGACCAGCATCGCGATGCTCCGCGAACGCACCAGCGGGACGCTGGAACGACTGCTCACCACCCCGCTGGGCAAACTCGACCTGCTCTTCGGCTACGGCATCGCGTTCGGGCTGGCCGGAGTGGTCCAGTCGACCGTCGCCGCCGCCGCGGCGTACCAGCTGCTCGGGCTCACCACGGCCGGATCCGCCGGGCTGGTCGTCGGGATCGCCGCGGTGAACGCGGTGCTGGCCGTCGCGCTGGGGCTACTGTGCAGCGCGTTCGCCCGGACGGAGTTCCAGGCGGTGCAGTTCATGCCGGTGGTGGTCGCCCCGCAACTGCTGCTGTGCGGGTTGTTCGTCCCCCGCGGGCAGATGGCCGGCTGGCTCCAGGCGGTCAGCGACGTGCTGCCCCTGTCGTACGCGGTGGAGGCCCTCCAGGAGGTCGGCGCGCACGCCGAACCCACCGGCCTGATGTGGCGGGACATGGCGATCGTGGCCGGCGCGGCACTGGCGGCCCTGGTACTGGCGGCGGCCACCCTGCGCCGGCGCAGCGGGTGACCCCGGTGACCCGACGCACCGGCCGCCGCCCCGGCAACCCGGACACCCGCGAGGCGATCCTCACCGCCGCCCGGTCGGCCTTCGCCGAACGCGGCTTCGACGCGACCCCGATCCGGCAGATCGCCACCGCCGCCGGGGTCGACCCGGCCCTGGTACACCACTACTTCGGCAGCAAGGAGGAGCTGTTCCGGGCCACCATCGACATCCCGGTGGACCCGGCCGCGCTCCTGCCCGCCGTCCTGGTCGGTGACCCGGACGGGACCGGTGAACGGCTGGTCCGCACGTTCCTCGGGGTGTGGGACTCGCCGGCCGGAGCGGCGGCGGTGGCCCTGCTCCGCTCGGCCGCCGACAACGAGTGGACCGCCCGGCTGATGCGCGAGTTCCTGGTCACCCAGGTGCTGCGCCGGGTGCTCGACCATCTCGACCTGCCCCCGGCGGAGCTGCCGATGCGCGGCGCGCTGGTGGCCACCCAGATGATCGGGCTGGCCATGATGCGCTACGTCATCCGCCTCGAACCGGTCGCCTCCGCCACCCCCGACACCCTGGCCGCCACCCTCGGCCCCACCATCCACCGCTACCTCACCGCCCCACTCCCACCCCCCACCCCGTGACCCCTCCCCTGCCCCGGCTGCCCTGCCCGCCCTCGCCTCGCCCGCCCCGCCCTCGCCTCGCCCGCCCCGCCCTCGCCTCGCCCGCCCCGCCCTCGTCCCGGTGATCAAGAGATTCACGTCAACTTCGAGCGATCCGATGGCACCAACCTCTTGATCACCGGGACGACCAAGCGGGCGGTCCGGTCAGGCCGCGCTGACTGTCGGTGATCAAGAGGTTCGCGGTGGGGAACGCGCTTGCCGATGACGCAAACCTCTTGATCACCGGGACAACCAGCCGGGCAAATGGATCACGCCGGGTTGGTGATTGGTGACCAAGAGGTTTGCGGTGGGAAACGCGCTCGCCGGTGACCTGAACCTCTTGATCACCGGGGCGGGGGCGAGGGCGAGGGCGGGGGCGGGGGCGAGGCGGGATGAGCGGGAGGGAGGGCGGGCGGGGAGGGGGAGGAGAAGGGGCGGGGGCGGTCAGAGGTGGCGGTGGGTGGGGGCGGGGGTGTTGAGGAGGGGGTGGAGGAGGTCAGGGAGGTCTGCGCGGTCGGTCACCGGGTGGGGGAAGGGCAGGCGTGCCCGACGGCGGTCGCCGGGTCGGCCGTACGCCACGATCAGACCGTAGCGGTCGAGGCGTACCACCCGGGGTTCGTCGCCGGCCAGGTCGAGCTGACGCCGCAGGTACGCGACCACCTGGGGGCCGTGGCGGTCGGCGAGGTCGGCCAGCACGGTGGCCTCGTCGGCGTGCAGCGGGTCCGGCTCGGCGGCGGCGTACTCACCGGGGTCGACCCGGTGCACGGTGCCGGCGGTCTCCAGGCGGGCCTCGGCGACCTCGAAGCGGTGCAGCCGGAAGCGACGCCCGACGTCGAGCAGGTCACCGGTCGGGTCCACGGCGGCGAAGTCGTCGGCGGCGCGACGGGCAGCTTCGCCGCACAGGGGCACCGCCCAGCCGGACACCCAGGCCCGGCCGGCCGAGGGTGCTCCGGCGGCCGGGGGCAGGTCGAGTACGTCGAGCACCACGGCGACGTCGCGGGCCGCGCCCGGGTCCAGTTCCGCGGCGAGGTCGCTGAAGACCGGGACCAGCAGCAGCACCCGTCCCTCCGGGTCGGTGGCGTGCCGGACGTGGAACGGACCGGGGCGGTGGGCGAGGTGCACCAGGCCGGGCAGCCGACCGGCCACCAGGGTACGGATCAGCTCAGCAGGGGTCGGGGCCACCGGACACCTCCGATAAAGGTTAGCCTTACCTAACCCGCAGAGTAGAGCACCAGGGCGACCGCGTCCACCGACTCCCCGCCCTTCGACCGTGGTCGTCGGTCAGCGGGTCTGCTCCAGCCAGGAGGCGTAGAGCAGGCCGTAGACCGAATCCGGGTCACGCAGCAGCTCCTCGTGGGGTCCGCGCTGCACGATCCGGCCCCGGTCCACCACCACTACCTCGTCGGCGGCCTGGGCGGTGGAGAGCCGGTGCGCGATGGCCAACGTGGTCCGGCCCCGGGTGACCGCGTCCAGGGTGCGTTGCAGGCGTACCTCGGTCGCCGGGTCGACGGCGCTGGTCGCCTCGTCCAGGACGAGCAGGTCCGGATCCGCCACGTACGCCCGGGCCAGCGCGACCAGTTGCCGCTCCCCGACGCTCAGCGCCTCCCCCCGCTCGCCCACCGGGGTGTCCAGACCGGCCGGCAGACCGTCCAGCCAGTCGGCCAGGCCCAGCTCGGTGAAGGCGGCGGTCAGCTCGGCATCGGTCAGCTCGGGGCGGGCGAAACGGACGTTCTCCCCGACCGTGGCGTCGAACAGGAACCCGTCCTGCGGCACCATCACCACCCGGGACCGCAGCGAGTCGAACCGCACCTCGTCCAGCGGCACCCCGGACAGCAGCACCCGCCCCTGCGTCGGATCCATCAGCCGGGTGAGCAGCTTGGCGAAGGTGGTCTTGCCGCTGCCGGTCTCGCCGACCACCGCCACCCGGCTCTTCGCCGCGATGTCCAGCGTGACGCCGTGCAGCACCGGCGGCCCACCCGGATAGGCGAACGTCACGTCGGCGAAGCGGATGTCCAGCGGCCCCACCGGCAGTTCCCGGCCCCGCTCCCCCGGATCGGCCACGTCCGGCGCGATGTCCAGCACGTCGAGCACCCGCCGCCAGCCGGCGATCGCGTTCTGCGCCTCGTTGAGCACCTCGGTGGCGATCTGCACCGGCTGGATGAAGAGGGTGACCAGGAACAGGAAAGCGGTGAGCTGGCCGATGGACAACGTCCGGTCCGCCCCGAGCGACACCCCGACCACCACCACCCCGGCCAGCGCCACCCCGGCCGCCAGCTCCCCCACCGAGCTGCCCATGATGCTGATCCGGATGGCCCGCTGCTGGGCCACCCGCTGCCCCTCGATCGCCGCGTCCAACCGCCGGGCCGTCCGACCGGACACCCCGTACGCCCGGATCACCGGCGCACCCACCACGCTCTCGGCGATCGTGCCGAGCAGGGTGCCCATCCGCTGCCGGACCACCCCGTACGCCCCGGCCAGCCGGCGCTGCAACAGCCGGATCATCAGCACCGCCGGCGCGAACGCGACGAGCACCACCAGCGTCAACTGCCAGGAGTACGCCACCATCACGGCCGTCGTGACGGCGAGCTGACCCAGGTTGACGATGAGGATGACCCCGCCCCACTGGAGGAACTGGGTGATCTGGTCCACGTCGCTGGTCACCCGGGAGACCAGCGACCCGCGCCGCTCCGACTGCTGGTGCAGCATCGACAGGTCGTGCACGTGCCGGAACGCCCTGGTCCGCACGTTGGCCAGCGCGGTCTCGCTGACCGTGAACAACCGCCGCATCATCAGGTAACCGCAGGCGGTGGTGAGCACCAGCACCGCCGCCGTGGCGGTGACCACGGTGACGATCACCCCCAGGTCCGGGCCGCCGGGCACGGCGATGCCCTGGTCGATGCCGCGCTGCACGGCGACCGGCACGGCCACCCGGCCGACCATGTAGACCAGCGCCAGGGCGATCGTGCCGGCGAGTCCGGTACGCAGCTCCGGCGAGAGCGCCAGTCCCCGCCGCAACGTCTGCCAGGTCCCCTCGGCCCGCTCGTCCGCACCGCCCGCACCCGCGCTCACCGCTGCCGCCCCCTCGCTCACCGCTGCCGCCGCTCCGCTCGCGACTGCGGGGCTCCGCTGCGCTGCACTCCTCGCGCTCACCGAACCGACCTTCCGCTCGCGACTGCGGGGCTCCGCTGCGCTGCGCTCCTCGCGCTCACCGGTCCACCTCGATCTCCAGGCCCGACGGCAGCGGGGCGACCTCGTCGTACGTCCGGTTCTGCTCACGTTCCTGCTCGGCCTGCTCGTACGCGGTGACCAGGTCGACGTAGCCGGGCACGGTAGCCAGCAGTTCGCTGTGGGTGCCCCGGGCCAGCACCCGGCCCTGCTCCAGGTAGATCACCTCGTCGGCGAGCGCGATGGTGGCCCGCCGGTACGCCACCACCAGGATCGACGCGGCGGCCTGCTGCCCGGGTGCGGGGGAGCGCAGCCCGGCCAGGATGGCCGCCTCGACCCGGGGGTCGACCGCGCTGGTGGCGTCGTCGAGCACCAGCAGCCGGGGCCGACCGGCCAGCGCGCGGGCCAGGGTGAGCCGTTGCCGCTGCCCGCCGGAGAGCGAGGTGCCCCGCTCGCCGACCATGGTGTCCAGCCCGTCGGGGAGGGCGGCGACGAAACCGTCCGCCTCGGCCAGCCGCAGCGCCGCCCAGACCTCCCCGTCGTCGATGCCCGGCCGGTCCAGGCTGATGTTGGCCCGGACCGTGTCGTCGAAGACGAACGGCACCTGGGCGACCAGGGCGGCGGTCGAGGCGAGCGACCCGGCGGTGAGCCGCCGGACGTCCACCCCGTCCAGGCTCAC
Source organism: Micromonospora rifamycinica (assembly GCF_900090265.1). Lineage (NCBI taxonomy): Bacteria > Bacillati > Actinomycetota > Actinomycetes > Micromonosporales > Micromonosporaceae > Micromonospora > Micromonospora rifamycinica. The sequence goes on along the minus strand of NZ_LT607752.1, from coordinate 6,366,518 downwards.
CGTGCCGCTGTCCGGGTCGACCAGCCGGACCGCCAGCGAGGCGATGGTGGACTTGCCGGCGCCGGTCGGCCCGACCAGCGCCACCGTCCGCCCGGCGGGCACGGTGAAGGTGACCTCGCCGAGCACCTGCGCGCCGGGCAGGTGCGCCTCGGCCGGCGCGTACCCGAAGTGGACGTCGGTGAAGGCCAGGGTGGCGGGCGTGCCGTCGTCGGCGAGGGCGACGTCCCCGTAGGGCATCTCGCCGGTGGCGTCGAGCACCCGGCTGACCCGGTCCCAGCCGGCCACGCTGCGGGGCAGCTCGGCCAGCACCCAGCCGATGGCCCGCACCGGGAAGGCCAGCACGGTGAAGAGGAACGCGACGCTGACCAGTTCGGTGACGCTGATCGCGCCCTGCCGCAGCCGGATCGTGCCGACCACGAGCACGGCCAGGGTGCCGAGGCTGGGCAGCGTCTCCAGCAGCGGGTCGAAGACCCCCCGCAGCCGGCCGACCGAGATCAGCGCGTCCCGTAGCTGCCCGGCGCGGCCGGCGAACCGGGCGGTCTCCTGGGCCTCCCGGCCCATGGTCTTGACCACCAGGGCGCCGTCGAAGCTCTCATGGGCGATGCCGCTGACCTCGGCCCGCAACCGCTGCGCGCGGGCCTGCCGGGGGGCCATCCGGCGGGAGTAGACCACGTTGAGCGCGAACAGGGCGGGGAACACGGCCAGCCCGACCAGGGCGAGCGCCCAGTCGGTGGCGAAGAGCGAGCCGACCGCGCCGACCAGCATCACCAGCGTGCCGACCGCGAACGGCAGCGGTGCGATCGGGTACCAGGCCGCCTCCACGTCGGAGTTGGCGTTGGACAGCAACGTCCCGGTGGCGTTGCGGTGGTGCCAGGACAGCGGCAGGTCCAGGTAGCGGCGGGTGACCCGACGGCGGTAGGCGGCCTGGAGGCGGAACTGCATGTAACCCGCGCCGAGCCGCCGGCCGAAGATGCCGACCACCCGCAGCACGCTGATCCCGAACAGCGCCACCGCCGCCAGGGCCAGGGTGCCGGTGCCCACCTCGCCGGACTCGACCGCCGGCACGACCACGTCGCCGACGACGGCGCCCACCACGTAGGCGCTGGCGATCACCAGCCCGCCGAAGAGCACGCTGCCGGCGACGGCCACCGCGAAGATGCGTGGTTGTTCCCGGATCGCCCGGCCGAGGATCGACAGCCCCCGCTGGATCACGTCCCGACTCGTCCCGCTCGTCACGCTCTCCCCCGCCGTAAGCCACCAGTATCTCCCTTATCCTTACCGGTCGCAGCCACCTCCGCCGCCCGGCGTGGTATGTCCACCGTCACGTCGCCGAGCGGTCACCGGCCGGCGCGGCGGACCGCTCGCCGCGCCGATGCCGGCCGGGCGACCTACGATCGCTGCATGCCGCGGTACGCCCGAGCGGAGCGCGAGGCGCTCGCCGACCTGATGCTGGACGTGGGCCCGGACGCCCCGACGATCAACGAGGGGTGGACCGCCCGGGACCTCGCCGCCCATTTGGTGGTGCGGGAGCGCCGTCCGGACGCCGCCGGTGGCATCCTGCTGCCGCCGCTGCAGGGGTACGCCGAGCGGGTGCGCCTGCGGATCGCCGCCCGGCCCTGGTCGGAACTGGTCGCCCAGGTGCGCCGCCCACCGGTGTGGAGCCCGGTCAGCAACCCGCTGACCGACGAGGTGGCCAACACCATGGAGTTCTTCATCCACCACGAGGACGTCCGGCGGGCCCGGTCGGGCTGGCAGCCCCGGGACCTCCCGGCGGGGCTGACCGCCCGGCTGTGGCGCCCGGTGGCCCTGCTGGTCCGGACCCGGGTCCGGCGCTTCCCGGCGAGTCTGCTGGTGCAGGCCCCCGGCCACGGCGAGCTGACCGCCGGTCGGGGCGGGGAACGGGTCCGGCTGGTCGGGTCGCCCGGGGAGCTGGTGCTGTTCCTTTCCGGCCGGCAACGGGTGGCCCGGGTCCAGATCGACGGACCGGCCGCGCTGGCCGAACGCCTGCGCACCGCCCGGCTGGGGCTCTGACCCGCCGCCCGCGCGGGGTCGGGCCGACGCCGGGGCGCGGGGTACTCAGCCGCCTCACAGGTTCGAGGGCTAGCCGATGCGCCGGTGCAGGCAATACCCTTCGGTAACCGCAGAGCGACGTGACCCCCGTCACGTCATCCACCCCCGAAGGCGGCTACCGCGATGGCTCTCGATGTGCCCTACCGTTCCATCCCCGACATGTTCCGCAAGCGGGTGGCCGCGACCCCCGACCGGCACGCCTTCGCCCACCCGGCGGCGGACGACTCCGGGCCGGTCTGGTTGACCTGGGCGCAGGTCGGCCGGCGGGCCGACGCGGTCGCCGCCGGCCTGCACGGGCTCGGGGTCGGGCTGGAGGACCCGGTGGCGATCCTGGCCAACACCCGGCTGGACTGGATCGTCGCCGACTTCGGCATCATGTGCGCCGGTGGCGCGACCACCACCGTCTACCCGACCACCGAGCCGCAGGACGCGACGTACATCATCGCCGACTCCGGCTCCCGGGTGCTGTTCGCGGAGAACCCGGCCCAGGCCGCGAAGATCGCCGGTGCGACGTTGCCCGCGCTGACCCACGTGGTGCTCTTCGACGGCACCCCCGACCCGGCCGCCGCGGTGCCCCAGCTCACCCTCGCCGAGCTGGAGGAGCGGGGCGCACAGGCCCTCGCCACCGACCCGGGCCTGGTCGACCGGCTGATCGCCCCGGTCGGCCCGGAGCACCTGGCCACGCTGATCTACACCTCGGGCACCACCGGCCGGCCGAAGGGCGTCGAGCTGCTGCACGGCGGCTGGTGCTGGGAGGGGGTGGTGCAGGCCGAGACGGGTCTGCTGCGCGACGACGACGTGCAGTACCTGTGGCTGCCGCTGTCCCACTCGTTCGGCAAGACGCTGCTCTGCGGATCGACGCACGTCGGCCTGCCCACCTATGTCGACGGCCGGGTGGACAAGCTGGTCGAGATGCTCGCGGTGATCCGTCCGACGCTGATGTGCGGAGCGCCCCGGGTCTACGAGAAGGTCTACAACAAGGCGGTCACCACCGCGCAGGACGCGGGCGGCGCGAAGGCGAAGATCTTCGCCTGGGGGGTCGAGGTCGGCAAGCGGAAGGTCGCCCTGGAGCAGGCCGGCCGTCCGGTCCCGGGCCTGCTGAAGGCCAAGTACGCGGTGGCCGAGAAGCTGGTGTTCAGCAAGCTCCAGGCCCGCCTCGGCGGCCGGATCCGGGTGCTCGTCTCCGGTGCGGCGCCGTTGAGCGCGGAGATCTCCACCTTCTTCGCCGCGGCCAACCTGCCCATCTCCGAGGGGTACGGGTTGACCGAGACCAGCGCCGGCAACTTCGTCAACCCGCCCGACGGGCTGCGGATCGGCACGGTCGGCCGGGCGATGGGCGACCTGGAGTGCCGGATCGACACCGACGGCGAGATCCTGGTCCGGGGTCGACCGGTGATGCGCGGCTACCACAACCTGCCCGAGGAGACGGCCGCCGCGTTCACCGAGGACGGCTTCTTCCGCACCGGTGACATCGGCAGCCTCGACGGCGACGGTTACCTGCGGATCACCGACCGGAAGAAGGACCTGGTCAAGACCTCCGGCGGCAAGTACGTCGCGCCGTCGCACATCGAGGGCATGTTCAAGGCGATCTGCCCGTACACCTCACAGGCGATCGTGATCGGTCAGGCCCGCAACTACTGCACCATGCTGGTCAGCCTGGACCCGGACGCCATCCGGGGCTGGGCGGCCGGGGGGCCGCTCGAGGGGCGCGACTACGCCGAGATCGTCGCCTCGCCCGAGGCCAGGGCCATGGTCGAGGAGCACGTCGCCCAGCTCAACACCAAGCTCAACCGCTGGGAGACGATCAAGAGGGTCACCGTCCTGCCCCGCGACCTGACCATCGAGGACGGCGAGATGACCCCGTCCCTGAAGATCAAGCGCCGTGGGGTGGAGAGCAACTTCGCCGCCGAGATCGACAAGATGTACGCGGGCAGCCTGGCCGAGATCTGACCGTCGATGACCGACCGGCGTCGGTGTCCCCCCGTCCCGGGACACCGCCGCCGGTCGGTCACAGGTGTTCGTGCCGCCACCGGCTCTGCTCGACCTCGGCCGCCTCCTGCTCCTGGAGGGCCAACTGCCGCACCCGGTGGCGACGGCGGCCCTGCCCCCGGGTCTCCACCACGACCAAGGCGACGCAGACCAGCGCCAACAGCGCCAACGCGCCCACCTCGGACACCCGGGCACCCACCGGGGCGAGCGCGCCCAGCGCCAGCACCGCCACCACCGGCGGCCAGCGCAGCACCCGGACCGCCCGCAGCCCGCAGGCGACGAGACTGAGCAGGTAGAGGCCCACCCCGCCGTAGAGCACCAGGATCCAGTAGCCGCCGAGCGACTCCCCCCAGCGCGGGGTGTCCGGATCGGCCACCTCGACCAGCAGGTCCTTGAGCCCGAGCGCGAAGAAGATCACCCCGGCGACGATCGGCAGGTGCAGGTAGGTGTAGACGTCCCGGGCCAGCCGGGCCCGCGACGCCGGGTCGCGGCTGCGGTGCAGCGCCTGCTCCAGGGCGAGCGCCAGGGTGTCGAAGTAGGCCCACCACAGCACCGACGCCACGGCGATGCCGAGCACAGCGGCGATCACCACCGGCCAGGTCAACGGCAGACCGGTGACGAACTTCGGGCCTACCCCGAGCGCGATGATCGACTCGCCGAGCGCGATCAGCACCATCAGTGCGTGCCGTTCCGCCCAGTGCCCGGCGGAGAGCACCGTCCAGTAGGTCCCGCCCACCCGTACCCCGACCACGTACTCCAGCAGCAGGGCCGCCGCCCAGAGGGTGAGTTGCAGGGCGGTCGCGGCACCGTCCCCGGCGATCCTCCCCGGCAGCGACGCGGAGACGACCAGCAGCCCGGTGGCGGCCACCGGCAGCAACGCCAGCCGGATCCACTGCCGCCACCGGGTCGGGTCGCCGCGGGCCAGCACGCCGAAGACGGCCAGCTGGGAGGCCCGGACCAGGAAGTAGCAGCCGGCGAAGACCAGCGGGCCGTTCAGCCCGCCGGGCTCGTCGACGAACGCCCCCGGCATGCTCAGCGCCAGCAGGAAGGTGGCGGTGCCGGTGAGGAAGCCGACCACCGGCACCCACCCCTGGTCGGCCCGGACGGCGTTGCCGAGGCCCGCGAACCCGGTCCAGCACCACCACAGCAGCCCCAGCACCAGCAGACAGCGCAGCAGGTTGCTGCCGGTCGGCTCCTGCGAGGTCAACGCGGTGACGTTGAAGAAGGCGAAGACGAAGACCAGGTCGTAGAAGAGTTCCAGGCGGGTGGTCCGGGAGCCGGGCGCACCGGGCCGGACGCCACGCGACCACCCCGGGTTACCCACCCCGGCAGTCTCCCAGCCGGCACCGCCCGGCCAGGCCGCTTTCGGCCCGACCGGGCTCTGGACCGGGGCCGGGTCTCGGCGGCTCCGGGGCGCGGCCGGGTCAGGCGATGACGGCCGGTTCCCGCCAGCGCGGGCGACCGGCTCCCCGGTCGAGGTCGTACCGGATGGCCGCCAGCCGCCCGACCGCCTCCACCAGGTCGTCGGCGGGCAGGGTGAAGGGCAGCCGCAGGAAGCGTTCCAGGGTGCCGTCCAGGCCGAAGCGGGGGCCGGGGGCCAGCCGTACGCCCACCTCCTCGGCGGCGCGGGCCAGTGCGCTGGAGATCGGGCCGTCCAGCTCGACCCAGAGGGTGACCCCGCCGTGCGGCACCCCGACCCGCCAGTCGGGCAGCCGCTCGGCGAGCACGTCGAGCAGGGCGTCCCGCTGGGTGACGAGCTGCGCGCGGCGGGCCGCGACGATCGCCGGGGCCTGGGCGAGCAGGTGCACCGCCACCAACTGGTCGAGCACCGGGCTGGCCATGTCCACCCCGACCCGGGCCGCGGCCAGCCGCTGCACCTGCGGGGCGGAGGCCCGTACCCAGCCGATCCGCAGCCCGCCCCAGTACGGCTTGCTCATCCCGCCAATGGAGATCACCCGGGAGTGCCGGTCGAAGACGGCGACCGGCGGGGGCGGCGGTGTGCCGTTCAGCGGCAGGTCCACGAAGGACTCGTCGACCACCAGGTCGGTGCCGGCGGCGTGGGCGGTGGCCACCAGCCGCTCCCGCAGCTCGGCCGGCATCAGGTGGCCGGTCGGGTTCTGGAATTCGGGGATCAGGTACGCCAGCTTGGGCCGGGTCTGCCGGATGCTGCCCAGCAGCAGGTCGGCGTCCCAGCCGGCGTCGACGGCGAGGCCGTGGGTGCTGATCCGGGCCCGCCGGGCGGCCAGCGCGGCGAGCGCGTTCGGATAGGTGGGCGACTCCACCAGGACGTTCCCGCCGGGCGCGAGGGCCAGCCGGAGCACCAGGTCCAGGGCGTGCTGGGTGCCGCTGGTCACCATGATCTGCTCGGCGCTGGTCGGCAGGCCCCGCTCGGTGTACGTCCGGGCGACCGCCTCGCGCAGCTCGATGATGCCGGTCGGGTGGTAGCCCGCGCCGGACAGGTAACGCGGCAGATCCTCCACCGCGGCCCGGGCGGCCGGCACCAGTTCGGGCGGGGCGGCCAGCGCGGCCACCCCGAGGTCGATCATGTCGCGGTCGTCCAGCGGGGTCCACAGGCCGGTGCTGGCGACCCGGTGGGTGCCGGGCAGCATGGTCCAGCTCCCCGCGCCGCGTCGGCTGGCCAGGTGACCGGTCTCCCGCAGCTGCCGGTAGGCGGCGGTGACCGTGGTACGGCTGATCCGCAGCGCCTCGGCCAGCTCCCGCTCGGCGGGTAGGCGTACCCCCAGCGGGAGCCGGCCGTCGGCGAGCAGGCCCCGCACCGCGGCGGCGAGCGCGGCGTAGTCGGGGCTGCGGCGACGACCCGGCAGCGCGTGCCACTGCCCGAGCAACCGGGCCAATTGGACCCCTCGCACCTGGCTGGTCACGGCCACTCCCGTCAAATTGGCTCTTCTACCCTGAGCATTGGACCCTAGGGTGGCATGCATGGCTCTGCTTGGCAATCTCCGGCACCGTCCCGCCCGACGGCTCACCCGGCTCTTCGCCGGGCTGGTCCTCTACGGCGTCAGCATGGCCATGATGATCCGCTCCGGGCTCGGACTGGACCCGTGGGACGTCTTCCACCAGGGGCTGGCCCGGCAGACCGGCCTGTCGTTCGGCACCGTGACCATCGCCGTCGGCGCACTCGTGCTGCTGCTCTGGATCCCGCTGCGGCAACGCCCGGGGCTCGGCACGGTGAGCAACGTGGTGGTGATCGGGCTGGTGGTGGACGCCACGGTCGCCCTGCTGCCGGCCGGGCTGCCGCTGCCCGTCCGGGCCGGCCTGCTGCTCGGCGGCATCGTCGCCAACGGCGCGGCCACCGGCCTCTACCTCGGCGCCCGGCTCGGCCCCGGCCCCCGCGACGGCCTGATGACCGGCTACGTCGCCCGCCGGCCGGGCCGCTCGGTCCGGCTGGTCCGCACCGTCATCGAGGTCACCGTGCTGGCCCTGGGCTGGCTACTCGGCGGCACGGTCGGGGTCGGCACCGTCGGGTACGCGCTCGGCATCGGCCCGCTGACCCAGTTCTTCATCCCGCGCTTCGCCGTCCCGCCGGCACCGGTTCCCACCGATCCGCCCCGAGCGGCACCGGGTGCCACCGCACCGGGTGCCGGAACACCGGTTCCCGCCGAGCCGACCGAACCCGCGCCGCGCGTCGGGACACCGGTTCCCGCCGAGCCGACCGAACCCGCGCCGCGCGTCGGGACACCGGTTCCCACCGCGCCGACCGACCCCCCGCCGCGCGTCGGGACACCGGGCGCCGAGCCGCCGCACGCTTCCGGAGCGGGTCGTCCCGGACCGGTCTCCGGCGCGACCGCGCTCCAGGGCTTCGGGGGTGATCCACGCTGAGCTGCGCTGACATGACAGGGGGAAAGTAGGTGTTTCCTCAGCGGACACCTACAGGCATCATTCGTGCATGGGGGATAACGCGTGGCGCTGGACGGACGCCTGGATCTTCGTGTCACTGGTGATCGCCAGCGGGGCCGGACGGCATCGGCGCGCGGCGGACTCCCGCCGCCCGGAAGGGGTTCGACTCACTGACGTGCTGTCCACCGCCGACCACCTCAACCACGCGATACCCGAACGGCACGACGTGGAGACAGCGGTCCAGCGACTGGTCGGCGCGGGACTGGTCACCGTCTCCGACGGCTGGTTCCGGATCACCCCGGACGGCGAGCAGCTCTGGCGCACCCGGCCCCGGGCCGGGGTCGGGGGCACCGTCGACAGTGTCCAGGGGGTGCTCGTCCGGCGACACGCCCCGGGCAGCGCCCCGTGGCACCTGCCCGAGGAGGACCACGCCGCCGCCGTGCAGGAGTACGTGGTCCGGTCGATTCCGGCCCCGCGCCGCTCCCCCGAGGGCCAGACCGGCCGCTGAGCCAGCGCGCTCACGCCCGACCCGCACCCCGGCGGTAGCGACACCGGTCCTCACCGGGGCCGGCCACTCTCGCCGCCGGAGCAGGGCCGGGCGGCGGACCGGGGCCGGCCCGCGCACGGACGAGGGATCGGAGCCGTGGGGCTAGCGCACGGACCAGGGAACGGAGCCGTCGGCCCGCGCACGGACCAGGGATCGGAGCCGTGGGGCTCGCGCACGGACCAGGGAACGGAGCCGTCGGCCCGCGCACGGAGCAGGAGTGCCGGGGTGGGCGGCGGCGGAAGCGTCAGCGCACCGGGTGCCCGGCGGCGCGCAGGGCGTCCTTGACCTCCCCGACGGTCAGCTCGCCGAAGTGGAAGACGCTGGCGGCGAGCACCGCGTCGGCACCCGCGCCGATCGCGGGCGGGAAGTGTGCCACCCGGCCGGCACCGCCGCTGGCGATCACCGGCACGTCGACCACCGCACGGACCGCCTCGATCAGGGTGAGGTCGAAACCGGCCTTGGTGCCGTCGGCGTCCATCGAGTTGAGCAGGATCTCCCCCGCGCCCAGCTCGGCACCGCGCGCCGCCCACTCGACCGCGTCGAGCCCGGTGCCCCGCCGGCCACCGTGGGTGGTCACCTCGAAACCGCTGGGGGTGGTGCCGGCGGATGCCCGCCGGACGTCCAACGAGAGCACCAGCACCTGCCGGCCGAACCGGTCGGCGATCTCGGCGATCAGCTCGGGGCGGGCGATGGCGGCGGTGTTCACCCCCACCTTGTCCGCCCCGGCGCGCAGCAGGGTGTCCACGTCGGCGACCTGCCGGACCCCGCCGCCGACGGTCAGCGGGATGAACACCGACTCGGCGGTACGGCGTACCACGTCGAGCATGGTGCCCCGGTCGCTGGAGGACGCGGTGACGTCCAGGAAGGTCAACTCGTCCGCCCCGGCCCGGTCGTACGCCGCCGCCAGCTCCACCGGGTCACCGGCGTCGCGCAGGTCGAGGAAGTTGACCCCCTTGACCACCCGGCCGGCGTCCACGTCCAGACATGGGATCACCCGTACCGCCACCGTCATGCGCCGAGCCTATCCAACCCCGCCCCACCCACCCCCACCCCGTGCCCCCTCCTCGCCCACCCCGCACGCCACCCCCGGGGAACCCCACGGTGATCAAGAGGTTTACGGACGATGATCAAGAGGTTTACGTCAGTTCGATCTTCAAGAATGGCGCAAACCTCTTGATCAACGCTGTCGAGCGGGGGCGGGAGGGGCGGGGGCGGAGGCGGGAGGCGCAGGGGCGGGGAGCGGGTGGGGCGGGTGGGGGTGGGGTGGGCTGGTTAGAGGCGGACCAGCATTTTGCCGAGGTTCTCGCCGCGGAGCAGGCCGAGGAATGCGTCCGGGGCGTTCTCGATGCCGTCGACGATCGTCTCGTCGTAGGAGAGCCGGCCCTCGCGCAGCCAGCCGCCGACCTCGGTGACGAACTGGTCGCGCAGGTCGCCGTGGTCGCCGACCAGGAAGCCGCGCAGGGTGAGCCGCTTGCCGATGACCAGCGCCAGGTTGCGCGGCGCGGCCGGCGGCTCGGCCGAGTTGTACTGCGCGATCATGCCGCAGATCGCGGCCCGGCCGTGCAGGTTCATCGCGCCGATCGCCGCTTCCAGGTGCTCGCCGCCGACGTTGTCGAAGTAGACGTCGATTCCGTCCGGGGCGGCGGCCTTCAGCGCGTCGCGTACCGGGCCGTCGTGGTAGTCGAAGGCGGCGTCGAAACCGAGCGCCGTCAACCGCTCCACCTTGGCCGGCGAGCCGGCGCTGCCGACCACCCGGCCGGCCCCCCTGAGCTTGGCGATCTGGCCGACCATGCTGCCCACCGCGCCGGCCGCGCCGGAGACGAACACCGTCTCCCCCGGCTGCATCGCCGCCACGTCGAGCAGCCCGGCGTACGCGGTCAGCCCGGTCATCCCGAGCACGCTCAGGTAGGCGCTGACCGGGGCGACGTCCGGATCGACCCGGCGGGCGGACCGGCCGTCGAGCAGCGCGTACTCCCGCCAGCCGAGCCCGTGCAGCACGGTGTCGCCGACCCGGATCCCGTCGGCTTCGCCGGCCACCACCTCCCCGACCGCCCCACCGTCGAGCGGCACGTCCAGGGCGAAGGGCGGCACGTAGGACTTGACGTCGTTCATCCGGCCGCGCATGTACGGGTCGACCGACATGAACTGGTTGCGGACCACGATCTGCCCCGGCCCCGGGCTGGGCACCTCGGTGTCGACCAGGCGGAAGTTGTCTGCGGTCGGCCAGCCCTGCGGGCGGGACGCCAGGTGGATCTCACGGTTGCTGCTCATCGGTGTCGTCCTCTCGTACGCGATGGTGGTGGACCGGTGCGGTGATCAGGCCGCGGCGGCCTCGCGCACGGTGAGGGTGACCTCGATGTTGCCCCGGGTGGCGTTCGAGTAGGGGCACACCTGGTGGGCACCCTCGACCAGCTGCTGGGCGGCGGAGCGCTCGACGGCCGGCAGGTCCACCACCAGGGTGACGGCCAGACCGAAGCCGCCGCTGCCGTTCGCGCCGATGCCGACCTCCGCCTCGACGACCGAGCCGGTCACGTCGGCCTTGGCCCGGCGGGCGACCACCCGCAGCGCGGAGTGGAAGCAGGCCGCGTAGCCGGCGGCGAAGAGCTGCTCGGGGTTGGCCGCGCCGCCCGCGCCGCCCATCTCCTTCGGGACGGCCAGGTCCAGGTCGAGGGTGGCGTCGGAGGTACGGACGTGGCCGTCGCGGCCGTCGCCGGTGGCCGTCGCGGAGGCGGTGTAGAGCACCTGCATGGGAATCACTGCTCCTTCTGTCGGTGGATCGTCGCGGTCATCCGGGTGAGGGTGTCGTGCAGCGTGACGAGTTCGGCCTCGTCGAGGCCGGTGGCGCAGACCACCCGCGTCGGCACGTCGGTCATCCGCTGGCGCAGGGCCGCGCCGTCGGCGGTCAGCCCCACCTCGACCCGTCGCTCGTCACGTGCGGATCGGGTGCGGACCACCAGGCCCGCCGCCGCCAACCGCTTGAGCAGCGGGGAGAGGGTGCCGGAGTCGAGCCGTAGCGCGGCTCCCAGCTCGGAGACGGTGGGTGGATCGTCACCCCGCTCCCAGAGCACCAGCAGCACCAGGTACTGCGGGTAGGTGAGCCCGAACTCGTCGAGGATGGGCCGGTAGACGTCGGTGAGCGCCCGGGACGCCGCGTAGAGCGCGAAGCACACCTGCCGGCCCAGCACCAGATCCTCAGTCACCCGGAAAACATAGCCCGCAATTTGATTGTGCACAACCGATCAGGCCGGAGGGTGACCCAGCTCTCCCGGCCAGGCCGGCCCGCCGCGGTGCGCCCCTGGACCCGCCGGGTCGGGAGGGAACGGGCCGGGAGAGGTCGGAAGGGAACGGATCGGGCAGGGGCCGGGACGCACCGGCCCGGAACGGCCGATGAGCAGGTCAGGACGGCGGCAGGTAGGCCTCCAGCTCGACCTCCACCAGGTGGTCCGGGTCGAGCAGACCGGCGACGACGATCATGGTGGCGACCGGCCGGACCGCGCCGAAGACGGCGTTGTGCGCCCGGCCCACCTCGTCGGCGAAGAGGCGGTCGGTCACGTACAACCGGGTCCGCACCACGTCGGCGGCGCACGCGCCCACCTCGCCCAGGGCGGCCAGGCCGATCCGCAACGCCTGGGCGGTCTGGGCGGCGGCGTCACCGACGTGCGTCACCGTCCCGTCGACAGTCGACGTGCAGCCGGCCGTCCAGGCCGACCGGCCGGCCCGGACCACCCGGGAGTAGCCGTACACCGCCTCCCACGGGCCGCCCGAGCCGAGCCGGGTGACCGTCGCGTCGTCACCCGGCGGCAGCCCGGCGTCGGTCATCCGGCGGCCCGGAGCGTGGCCAGCGCCTCGGCCACCGTGAACGCGCCCGCATAGAGCGCCTTGCCGGCGATCACGCCCTCCACACCGGCCGGCTCCAGGGTCGCCAGGGCGCGCAGGTCGTCCAGGGTCGAGACACCACCGGAGGCGATCACCGGGGCGGAGGTGCGGACGCACACCTCGGCCAGCAGGTCCAGGTTCGGCCCGCGCATCGTGCCGTCCTTGGTGATGTCGGTCACCACGTACCGGGACGCGCCGGCGGCGTCCAGCCGGGCCAGCACCTCCCACAGGTCACCGCCGTCCCGGGTCCACCCGCGCGCCGCGAGGGTACGGCCCCGCACGTCCAGGCCGATCGCCACCCGGTCGCCGTACTCGGCGCAGATCCGGTCGCACCACTGCGGGTCCTCCAGCGCGGCGGTGCCGATGTTCACCCGGGCCGCCCCGGTGGCCAGCGCGGCCCGCAGCGACGCGTCGTCCCGGATACCGCCGGACAGCTCCACCCGCACGTCCAGCTTCCCGACCAGCTCGGCGAGCAGGGCGGCATTGGAACCCCGGCCGAAGGCCGCGTCCAGGTCGACCAGGTGGATCCACTCCGCGCCGTCGTTCTGCCAGGCCAGCGCTGCGTCGAGCGGGTCGCCGTACGCGGTCTCGCTGCCGGCCGCGCCCTGCACGAGTCGGACGGCCTGGCCGTCGGCGACGTCCACGGCGGGCAAGAGGGTCAGGCTCACGTTCTACTCCTCGGTCAGATCCGACGGTCCAGGGCGATCACCACGATCGCCGGCAGGACCAGCAGCAACAGCACGACCAGCACCAACCGCAGCGCCAGATCGTCGACGAAAACCCAGATCAGCGCCAGCGCCGCCGCGGTCAGCCCGACGATGGCGGCCCGCTCCCCCCGGCTGCGCCGGGCCAACCGGCCGGTCCGGCCCCGCCGCCACTGCGGGGTGACCCGACGGACCAGGGCGCGACGACGCTGCCGCCGGGCCAGTTTGCGCTGGCGGACGACACGGTCGCGGGCCGCCTCCGCCTCCCGGACGGCCCGTCGGCGGGCCCGCTCCTTGCTCACCGCGCACCCGGCCCGGTGCGGCCCGACGGCTCAGTCAACCGTGGCCAGCCAGTTACGCAGCAGCGCGGCACCGGTCTCGGCCGACTTCTCCGGGTGGAACTGGGCGGCCGACAGCGCCCCCCGCTCCACCGCGGCGACGAAGTCCGTGCCGTGGTGCGCGGTGGTGACCCGGGCTCCCGCTCCGGTCAGCGCCGGCCGTTCCAGCACCCCGTAGGAGTGCACGAAGTAGAACCGGCTGTCGGCGGGCAGCCCGGCGAAGAGCACCGAGCCGGCCGGCGGCGTCACCGTGTTCCAGCCCATGTGCGGCAACCGGTCGGCGGGCAGCCGGGTCACCCCGCCCGGCAGCAGCCCCAGCCCCTTGGTCACCACCCCGTGCTCGTCGCCGTGCTCGAAGAGCACCTGCATGCCCACGCAGATGCCGAGCACCGGCCGACCGGCGGCGACCCGCTCGGCGATCACCGGGCCGGCACCCGACGCCTCGATCCCGGCCATGCAGGCCGCGTACGCGCCGACACCCGGCACCACCAGCCCGTCGGCCCCGGCGGCGGCGGCCAGGTCGGCGGTGACCGTGACGTCCGCCCCGGCGTGCGCCAGCGCCCGCTCGGCCGAACGCAGGTTGCCCGAGCCGTAGTCGAGCACCACGATCCGCCGGCCGCGCCCCCGCCCGCCGGTGTCGTCCCCGGCGACCCGCTCGCTCATCAGCCCTCCCCGGGTAGCAGCCAGAGCACCCCGCCGACGGTGGCCAGCACGGCGAGCAGCCCGGTGACCACGATCGCACCACGCGGCGCGTCCTGCCGGTACAACGACCAGGCCCCGCCGACGAGGAGGCCGGCGAGGATCAACAGCAGGGTCGGCAGCACCGGCCCCATCAGCGTCGCCCTCCGGCCCGGTCACCCCGGCGCGGGCCGGGCCGGGTCGTCCGGGCCGCGCCGGTCACAGCGCGCCCTTGGTGCTGGGCACCACGCCGGCGTTACGCGGGTCGAGCGCGGTGGCCTCCCGCAGCGCCCGGGAGACCGCCTTGAACTGGGCCTCCACCACGTGGTGCGCGTCCGGGTGGCCACCCGGCCGGGCCGAGCGCAGCACGTCCACGTGCAGGGTGACCCGGGCCGACTGGCCGAAGGACTCCCAGATGTGCCGGGTCATGCTGGTCGGGTAGACCGGCCCGATGTACGGCGACAGCGCCGGCTCGTCGTGCACCACGTACGGGCGGCCGGACAGGTCGACGGCGGCCCGGACGAGCACCTCGTCCATCGGGACGGTGGCCGAGCCGTACCGTCGGATGCCGGCCTTGTCCCCCAGCGCCTGGTCGAACGCGGCGCCCAGGGCCAGCGCGGTGTCCTCCATCGTGTGGTGGGCGTCGATCTCCAGGTCACCGACGGTGCGGACGGTCAGGTCGAAGCCGCCGTGCCGGGCGATCTGGTGGAGCATGTGGTCGTAGAAGCCGACCCCGGTGCTGATCTCGGCCTGGCCGGTGCCGTCGAGGTCGATCTCGACGAGGACCTTGGTCTCCTTGGTGATCCGCTCCACCCGGGCGGTGCGACTCATGACAGTTTCTCCATCGCGGTGAGGAAGGCGTCGGTCTCGGCGGGGGTGCCGGCGGTGACCCGCAGCCAGCCGGGGAGGCCGACGTCCCGGACCAGCACCCCGGCGTCGAGCAGGGCACGCCAGGCGGTGGCCTGGTCGCCGCCGACGGCGAAGAGCACGAAGTTGGCGTCGCTGTCGGCCACCCGGTGGCCCCGCGACCGCAGCGTGTCGACGATCCGGTCGCGTTGCACCTTGATCGCCTCGACGTTGCCGAGCAGGGCGTCGCGGTGGGCCAGCGCCGCGCGGGCGGCGGCCTGGGTGAGCGTGGAGAGGTGGTACGGCAACCGGACCAGCTGTACCGCCGCCACCACCGCCGGGTCGGCCGCCAGGTAGCCCAACCGGCCGCCGGCGAACCCGAACGCCTTGCTCATCGTCCGACTCACCACCAGCCGGGGGTGGCCGGGCAGCAGCGTCAGGGCGTTGCCGGTGCCGGGGCGGGCGAACTCGGCGTACGCCTCGTCGACGACCACCATGCCGGGCGCGGCGTCGAGCACGGCGGTGACCACCGCCGGGTCGAGCGCGGTGCCGGTCGGGTTGTTCGGCGAGCAGAGGAAGACCACGTCGGGGCGGTGCGTCCGGACCTCGGCGACCGCCTCGGCGGCGGTCAGCCCGAAGTCGACCCCCCGCTGCACCGGCACCCACCGGGTGCCGGTGCCCAGGGCGAGCAGCGGGTGCATCGAGTACGCCGGCACGAAGCCGAGCGCGGTCCGCCCCGGCCCGCCGAAGGCCTGGAGCAGCTGCTGCTGGATCTCGTTGGAGCCGTTGGCCGCCCAGACCTGATCCGCGGTGATCCCGTGGCCCAGGTAGCCGGCCAGGTCGGCGCGGAGCGCCAGCGCCTCCCGGTCCGGGTAGCGGTTGAGGTCGCGCAGCTCGGCGGCGAGCGCCTTGGCGATCGCCTCGACCACCGGCTCCGGCACCGGGTAGGAGTTCTCGTTGGTGTTCAGCCGGACCGCCACGTCGAGCTGCGGCGCACCGTACGGCGACCGCCCCCGCAGGTCGTCGCGGATCGGCAGGTCGTCGAGGATGGTCACGACGGCTCCCCGGCGAAGCGCACGGCGACCGCCTGACCGTGCGCCGGCAGGTCCTCCACGGTGGCCAGGGTCAGCACGTGCGGCGCGACGTCGCGCAGCGCCTCCCGGGTGTACTCCACCAGGTGCACCCCGCGCAGGAAGGACTGCACGGACAGCCCGGACGAGTGCCGGGCGCAGCCCCCGGTGGGCAGCACGTGGTTGGAGCCGGCGCAGTAGTCGCCGAGCGACACCGGCGCCCACGCCCCCACGAAGACCGCCCCGGCGTTGCGCACCCGCAGCGCCCAGTCGCGGGCGTCCCGGGTCTGGATCTCCAGGTGCTCGGCGGCGTACGCGTCGACCACCCGCAGCCCCGCGTCGAGGTCGTCGACCAGCACGACGCCGCTCTGCTCCCCGCCCAGCGCGGTGCCGATCCGGTCGGCGTGCTTGGTGGCCGGCACCTGTCGGGCCAGCTCCCGGTCCACCGCGTCGGCCAGCTCGACCGACGGGGTGACCAGCACACTGGCCGCCAGCGGGTCGTGCTCGGCCTGGCTGATCAGGTCGGCGGCGACGTGCGCCGGGTCGGCGGTGTCGTCGGCCAGCACCGCGATCTCGGTGGGGCCGGCCTCGGCGTCGATGCCGACCACGCCGCGCAGCAGCCGCTTGGCCGCGGTGACCCAGATGTTGCCCGGTCCGGTGATCATGTCGACCGGCTCGCAGCGCAGGGTGCCCTCGGCGTCGACCGCGGCGCCGTACGCCAGCATCGCCACCGCCTGGGCGCCGCCGACGGCGTACACCTCCTCGACGCCGAGCAGCGCGCAGGCGGCGAGCACCCGGGCGTCCGGCAGGCCCCCGTTGTCCTGCTGCGGCGGGCTGGTCACCACCAGCGAGCGGACCCCGGCC
This sequence comes from Micromonospora rifamycinica, assembly GCF_900090265.1. Taxonomy (NCBI): domain Bacteria; kingdom Bacillati; phylum Actinomycetota; class Actinomycetes; order Micromonosporales; family Micromonosporaceae; genus Micromonospora; species Micromonospora rifamycinica. The sequence continues at coordinate 6,349,678 of NZ_LT607752.1, read as the reverse complement.
GCCTGGGCCGGGACCACGTTCATCACCACCGTCGACGGGTACATCGCCAGCCCGCCGGGGACGTAGAGGCCGACCCGGTCGACCGGCAGCCAGCGCTCGGTGACGGTGCCCCCGGGCGCGACCCGGGTGGTGTGGTCGGTGCGGCGCTGGTCGGCGTGCACCCGACGGGTCCGCTCGATCGACTCCAGCAGGGCGGCCCGGACGTCGGGGTCGAGCGTCCCCTCCGCCTCGGCGATCGCCCCGGCCGGAACCCGCAGCACCGGCGGGCAGACCCCGTCGAACCGTTCGCTGGCCTCCCGGATCGCCGGGTACCCATGGTCCCGGACCGCCTCGACGAGCGGGCGGATCCGCTCGACGGCCACGGAGACGTCGAGCTGGGCACGGGGCAGCAGGCGGCGCGGGTCGCGGAACCCGCCGCGCAGGTCGATCCGATTCAACACGCCCCCGAGTCTAGGCGGCGGCCCGGAGGGCGACCCGCGCCGCCCGTACCGCGGGACGGTGAGCCGGGACACGCCGACCTCGCCGGATCGGGCTACGCTCGGACGTGTGACCGCACGGCTGCCGGTGTTCCCCCTCGCAACGGTGCTCTTTCCAGGTCTGGTGCTGCCGTTGCACATCTTCGAGGAGCGTTACCGCCACCTGGTGCGGGACCTGGTCGCCCGGCCCGAGAGGGTGCCCCGGGAGTTCGGTGTGGTGGCGATCCGCTCCGGCTGGGAGGTCGCCCCGGCCGCGGGTCGGGCCACCCCCGGCGGCGGCGAGGTGACCCTGCACGAGGTGGGCTGCACGGCCGAGCTGCGGCAGGTCACCGAGCTGGACGACGGCGGCTTCGACATCGTCACGGTGGGCCGGCGACGGTTCCGGGTCACCGGGACCGACCGGGACGCCGCCGGCTACCTGACCGCCGAGGTCGAGTGGCTGCCTGAGCCGACCGGCCCGGACGAGGCCGCGGAGCTGCTGGCGACCCGGGTGATCGCGGTGTTCCGGCAGTACCTGGGGCTGATCCGGGACGACCCGGAGGAGCTGTCCGAGCAGCTGCCGGAGGACCCGACGGTGCTGTCCCACCTGGTCGCGGCCACCGCCGTGCTGACCGTGGCCGACCGGCAACGGCTGCTCGCCATCGACGACACGGCGGCCCGGCTCCGCGCCGAGCTGCGGCTGCTCAACCGCGAGTCGACCCTGCTGCGCCAGGTGCGGGCGGTTCCGGTGCCGCTGTCGGAGCTGGCGTCCCCGCCGGCCCCCAACTGACCCCGCCGGCCGCCCCGGCGGCGGGCCACCCCGCCGCCGCGTCGGGCTCCGGCTCCGGGCGCAGTGCCGGCCAGCGCGACCAGCCGGCCAGCAGGGTGTACGTCACGGCGGCGGCGAACGCCGGCAGCAGCAGGTTGCCGTACGGCACGGGCAGCACGCCGAAGATCCGTTCGATGCCGCCGGCCCGCAGGTCGGCCGGTTTGTCGAACGGCGTGCCGGCGGGGGCGGTGGCGAGCAGCCGCTGGTAGCCGTCCAGCCCGATCCGCCGGCCGAGCTGCCAGGCGACCAGGGCGGCGCCGAGCGCGCCGACGGTCAGCGCGGCCAGGTCCACCGGCCCGCGGCGACGGCGCAGCAGCGTCCACACCGCGATCGCGGCGAGCACCCCGAAACCGAGCCCGAGCAGGCTGAACCAGCCGTCGGCGGCGATCGGCTGCTCCGGCTGGGGCTGGGCGTAGACGGCCCCCTCGGCGGTCTTGCGCACCGGGGTGTCCGGGGCCAGCGCCGCCCAGAGCAGCCCCAGCGGCCCACCGAGCGCGGCCACCCCCAGCACGAGGGCACCCGCCACCGCCAGCGTGCGCCCCGGCCGCCGGTCGGCCCGCTGCGGCAGCCCGGCGGCCGGCGGCCACGGCAGGTACGACCCGGCCGGGTCGTGGCCGGGCGCGGTAGGGCCGTAACCGGCCGGGTCGTGCCCCCGGGCGGTGGGGTCGTAGGCCGGCGCGGTGGAGTGGTTCCCGGCCGGGTCGTGGCCGGGCGCGGTGGACGGCCCGCCGGCCGGTGGCCCGGTGGTGGCGGCGTCCGGGGTGGGCGCGGCACCCGCCGGGGCGTCGGCGGGGCGGTGGGGATCGGGGGTGTCCGTGCTCACCCGATGATCCTCTCAGGCGCAGCGGTACGGCGGGGCGGCGGAGGCGGGACTGCCCCTCAGCGGGCGAACGGCTCCAGCATCATCGAGGCGGCCCGCAGCCAGGCGGCCCGGGTCTCGGCCTGGAGGTGGTGGTACTCGATCGACGAGCCGGTCTCCAGTACCGGGTCGTACGGCACCACGGCGACGGCCCGGGTCCGGGTGGCGAAGTGCCGTTCCAGGTCGTCCTGCAGGGGTGACCGGCCCGGGGTCGGGCAGGAGATCAGGGTGACCGCGTTGTCGGCCAGCTCGCCCATCCCCTCCTCGTGCAGCAGGTCGAGCATCCAGTCGGCGCTGAACGCGGCGTCCTCCCGGGGCACGGTGGTCACCACGAGCTGGTCGGCGGCGTGCATGACGGTGCGCCAGTTGGGGCTCTCCACGTTGTTGCCGGTGTCCACGCAGACCACGTCGTGGGTGCGGCGCAGCAGCTCCAGCACCCGCTTGACGGTGAACTGGTCGAGCCGCTGGGCGAACCGGGGGCTCTCCTCCCCGGCCAGCACGTCGTACGAGCCGTCGGAGGCGTGCCGCAGGTAGTCGTCGAGGGACTCCAGCAGCTCGGCCCCGTCGCGGATCTCGATGTGCGCCAGGTCGCTGATCAGGTGCCGGATCGTCCGGGCGTGCCGGGCGCTGCCGGCGCGCAGGCCGAGGGTGCCGCGCAGCTCGTTGTCGTCCCAGGCGAGCACGCCCCGGCCCCGGACGCTGCCGACGGTCGCGGCGGCGAGCACGGTGGCGGTGGTCTTGTGTACGCCGCCCTTGGGGTTGGCGAACGCGAGCACCCGGGGCGTGCCCAGGTCACGCCGGAGGATGCCGGCGGCCCGTTCCTGCTCGTCCTGTGGACCCTGCTGACGCCACTCGATGCGGGCCGGCTCGATCCGGGCCGGATAGCTGCGGTCGGCGGTCACCGCGGGCGGGTAGGCCTGCTGCTCGGGCTGGTAGACCGGCGGCTCGGCCTGATAGCCGGGCTCCGGGTACGCCGGCTCGGGGTACGCCGGCTGGGGTGGCTGGTACGCCGGTTCGGGCGGCGCGTAACCGGGCGCGCGGTATCCGTTGTCCAGCAGGGCGTACCGGGACTCGGCGGCTGGTGGCTCAGCCCGGTAACCGCCGTCCAGCAGGGCGTAGCGGGACGGCACGACCGGCGGGTCCGGCGGGCGGGCCGGCTCCGGCAGGTAGCCGGGCTCGGCCGGATAACCGCCGGTGGACCGGTAACCAGGCTCGGCCGGGTAACCGGGATCGGCCGCGTAGCCGGGATCGGCCGGGTAACCGGAGCCGGCCGGGTAACCGGGATCGGCGCGGAGACCGGGCTCGGCCGGGTGGCCGGGGCCGGCGTGGTGGGCCGGGTCGACCCGGTAGCTCGCCCCGGCCCGGTAGCCCGGATCGACGGCGTAACCCGGCTCCGCGGGGTAGTTCGGGTCCGCCGGGTAGCCCGGGCTCGCGGGGTAGTTCGGATCGGCGGGGTAGCCCGGGCGCGCGGGGTAGCCCGGGTCGGCAGGTGGTGGCACGGTGGCCGATCCCCGCCCGGCCCAGCCGCCGCCGGGCGTACGGCCGGGCAACGGCTCCCGGGTCGGGTCCTCGCCCCGGCGGTCCGGCTCCGGCTGTTCGGCGGCGCGCCCGCCGAGGCGGGCGCGCTCGAAGAGCGCCCGCCATCGCGGTGCCGGTTCGGCCGACCGGCTCCAGCCGGTCTCGGTGCCGTCCAAGGCTCGCCCTCCCGCGCCGTCGATATCCGCCTGACAGGCTACGAACGAAACCCTATTCGGACCACGGCGGTCTGCACACATCCCCCGGCAACAATACTCAGCGCGACCGGGCGGATGACCCGCTGCCACCGGAGTCCGGGGAGGTCGCAGCGGGGGTCGACGCCGGACGATCCGTACCCTCTCCGGTCGGTGACGGTGTCGGGGCGATCACGCCGGGTGCCCCTTCCGACGAATCGCCCATCACCGGCCCGCCCTGCCGGCGGGTGGCGGATCGGGCCGTACCGGTCAGTCGCGCAGGATCGCCAGCGCGCGGGCCAGGTCGTCCGGGTACTCGCTGACGAAGGTGACGTCGTCGCCGGTACGCGGATGGGCGAAGGTCAACGACCGGGCGTGCAGCCACTGCCGGCGCAGTTCGAGCCGCGCCGACAGGGTCGGGTCGGCGCCGTAGGTGAGGTCGCCGACGCAGGGATGCCGCAGGGTCGAGAAGTGCACCCGGATCTGGTGGGTACGCCCCGTCTCCAGCCGGACGTCGAGCAGGCTGGCCGACGGGAACGCCTCGATGGTGTCGTAGTGGGTGATGCTCGGCTTGCCGTCGGAGACCACCGCCCAGCGGTAGTCGTGGTGCGGGTGGCGGTCGATCGGGGCGTCGATGGTCCCCCGGGACGGGTCGGGATGCCCCTGGACCACCGCATGGTAGCGCTTCTCCACCTCGCGGTACTTGAACGCCCGCTTGAGCGCGGTGTACGCCTGCTCGCTCTTGGCCACCGCCATGATCCCGGTGGTGCCGACGTCGAGGCGGTGCACCACGCCCTGCCGCTCGGCGGCCCCGCTGGTGGAGATCCGGTGGCCGATCGCGGCGAGGCCGCCGATCACCGTCGGGCCGGTCCAGCCGGGGCTGGGATGGGCGGCCACCCCGACCGGCTTGTCCACCACCACGATGTCGTCGTCGGCGTAGACCACGGTCAGCCCGGGGACCGCCTGCGGCACCACGGTCGGCGGGGCGACCGGGGCGGGCAGCGTCACCTCCAGCCAGGAGCCGGCCTTGACCTTGTGCGAGTTCTGCCGGGCCACCCCGTCGACCAGCGCGTCCCCGGCGTCGACCAGCGCGGCGGCGGCGGTCCGGGAGAGCCCGAACAGGCGGGACACCGCCTGGTCCAGCCGCATGCCGTCGAGGCCGTCCGGGACGGGCAGCGAACGGTGGTCGCCACCGGCGACGGAGGTGTCGGTCATGCCCGCTCCCTCGGCTCGGCGTCGGCAGGGGTCGGCCCGTCGGCCGGTGACCCGGCGGACACCGCGTCGCCCCGGCCGCCGACCCGCCGCCCGTCGCGCTGGCGGCCGGTCAGCTCCAGCAGCACGGCCAGCAGCACCCCGGAGACCAGGCAGCTGTCGGCCAGGTTGAACACCGGCCACACCTGGCCGTACGGGTCGAAGAGGCTGACCATGTCCACCACGTGACCGACGAAGTGGCCGGGTGCCCGGAAGATCCGGTCGGTGAGGTTGCCCAGCGCGCCCCCCAGCACCAGGCCGAGGGAGACCGCCCAGGGCAGCGAGCGCAGCCGCAGCGCCATCCAGGCGATCCAGCCGACCACCCCGATGGTGATCAGCGGGAACACCCAGGTGTGGTCCGCGCCGATGCTCCACGCCGCGCCGCTGTTGCGGGTCAGGGTGAGGTAGACCGCCCCGCCCAGCAGCCGGACCGGGGCCCGGTCGTCGAGCAGTTGCAGGGCCAGGTGCTTGGTGAGCAGATCCGTCAGCAGCGCGAGTGAGGCGATGCCGACGAGGACCACGACCGCCCTGCGGCGGGGTGTGCCGCCGCCCGGCTCGGTGGTGCCGGATCCGGCGGTCGGTGCTGTGGTCATCGACTCCCCATCGACTGTCCTGACGGCGTGGTTCCGCCGTCTCGCGAGGTCACCGGGGAGTGGGCGTCAGCGCCGCTCCGCCAGCTGCTTGCAGGTCACGCAGAGGGTCGCCGACGGGAAGGCGGCGAGCCGCTCCACCGGGATCGGGTTCCCGCACCGCTCGCACCATCCGTAGCCACCCTCGTCGAGCCGCTCCAGGGCGCGCTCGACCTGCGTGATCCGTTCCCGGATGCTGTTGGCGAGGGAGATCTCCTGCTCGCGCTCGAACGTCTTGGTGCCGGTGTCGGCCTGGTCGTCCCCGGCCGAGTCGGTCAACCGGTCGCGCTGCAGCTCGGTGATCTCGCTCAGCGTCTGATCGTACTCGGCGCGCAGCTCGTCCCGTCGGGCCGCCAGGGCCGCCCGGATCTTCTCGGTCTCGGCCGCGCTGCGGGTGGCCTTCGCCGTCGGCTTGCTACCGGCGGTCCTGGTGTCGGCTGGCTTCGCCATCGTCAGCTCCCTCAGCCGCGGGACGCGGCGCTCGGCGGTGCCCGGACAGGGTCCGCCGACGTGGCGTCCCCGCGTAACAAAACGGGCGCACGGCAACGGTGGCCGCGCACTCCGGAGGTTGGCAAGAATACGGAACGTGCAGGCGTCCGACAACGTGCCGCACTGTCGCACCGCTATTCAGCCCCTAAAACCGCTAATTGGGGCAAAAAGGAGACTAGCAGGTCAACCGTCTCGATCCTCGCCGTACTCGCCGAACCACCTCGCCAGCCGACCGCGCCGGCTGACCGCCCGCAGCCGGCGCTCGGCCTCGTCGCGCACCCCGGCGGTCGCCACGATCAACAGACTGTCGCCGGTCTTGAGCCGGGTGTCCGTACCCGGCACGAAGCCCACCCCGTCCCGCAGCACCAGGGTCACCGACGCACCCACCGGCAGCCGCAACTCGTCGACGTGCACCCCGGCCAGCCGGGAGCCCGTCGGCACCTCCAACTGGAGCAGGTCCGCCCGCATCCGCTCCAGCGGCGCGGTCTCCACCCGGATCTCCGCCAGCTCGGCCGGCGCGGTCACCCGCAGCCGCCGGGCGGCCGGCGCGAGCGTGCCCGCCTGGAGCACCGTGAAGATCACCACCAGTACGAAGACCGCGTCGAACAGCCGGTCCGCCCCGGGCACCCGGGCCGAGAGCGGGATGGTGGCCAGCACGATCGGCACCGCCCCGCGCAGCCCGGCCCAGGACAGGAACGCCTGCTCACGCAGACCCACCCGGAACGGCAACGCGGAGACCAGCACCGACGCCGGCCGGGCCAGCAGCAGCAGGGCCAACCCGGTCACCACCGCCGGAACCAGCGCGGTGTGCAGCCGCTCCGGCGTGGCCAACAGGCCGAGCAGCACGAACAGCCCGATCTGGGCCAGCCAGGCCAGCCCGTCGGCGAACCCCAGGATGGCCTGCCGGTGCGGCAGCCGGGCATTGCCCAGCAGCACCCCGGCCACGTAGACGGCGAGGAAGCCGGAGGCGTGCACCACCGCCCCGGCGGCGTACGCCAGCACGGTGAAGCCGACCGCGGCGATCGGGTACAACCCGGACGAGGGCAGCGCCGCCCGCCGCAACGCGAACCGACCGGCCAGCCCGACGGCCAACCCGACCACCGCGCCCACTCCCAGCTCGTAGCCGACCAGGAAGACCTCGAACCACCACGGGTGCTCCACCGGGCCGCTGCGGGACAGCAGCACCACCAGGATCACCACCGGGGCGTCGTTCATGCCCGACTCGGCCTCCAGGGTGGCCACCAGCCGCGGCGGCAGCCGCAACCGGCGCAGGGTGGCGAAGACCGCCGCCGCGTCGGTGGAGGAGAGCACCGCGCCGTAGAGCAGCGCCAACCGCCAGTCCAGCCCGAGCAGCAGGTGCACCACCAGGCCGACCACGACGATGCTGACCAGCACCCCGACCGTGGACAACGCGCCGGCCAGGCCGAGCACCGGGCGCAGGGTGCTCCACCGCGCGGTCAACCCGCCCTCTGCGATGATCACGATCAGCGCGCAGAACCCGAGTACCCGGGTCAGCTCGGCGTCGTCGAACCGGATGCCCAGCCCCGCCTCGCCGATCGCCACCCCGAGCGCCAGATAGACCAGGAGACTCGGTACGCCCAGCCGGGTGGAGAACCGCACCGCACCGACCGCCACCAGCAACACGGCCGCTCCGAGGAGCAGGGCCAGGTCCAACCCCGGCGTCACGGGCGCCCCACCCCGGGCGCCGTCACCCGGCCGATCCGTCGCGTAGCCGCCCCAGCAGCTCGGTCAGGCCGGGCGGCGGACCGTCGACCAGGAAGAGCTTGTCCCGGCTGGCCGCTCCGGTCCGCAGCGCCACCGCCGCCGGCCGGACGCCCAGCGCGCCGGCCAGCGCCCGGCGGGCCGCCTCGGTGGCCCGCCCGTCCACCGCCGGGGCGGTCACCGCGATCACCAGGGCGGGACCGTGCGGGCCGGCGAAGCAGCCGCCGACCCTGGGCCGGGACGCGCCGGGCTTGACCCGTACCGCCACGGTCAGCGTGTCCATGGGCATCGACGCCGGCCTCAGCGGGGGTAGGTGTCGGCGAGCAGGGCGGTGTCCGGGTTGCACAGGCCGCACGGGGTGAAGCCGAGCGAGATCGCTTCGAACACCGGCAGCGGCTCGTGCTCCCGCTCGATCAGGTGGGCGCAGGAGAGCAGGTGGTAGCGGGGATGCCCGTCGACGACCCGGACCTCGTCGTCGAGCTGGGCCACCAGGGCGGCGTCGGCGGGCGGGACGCGCTGCAGCGGTGGTTCCCACGGCGACGAGGCGTCGGCCGGGTGCTCCCAGGGCGGCGCGGGGTCGTCCGGGCCGTCCACCTGCCGGTCGGCGTGGGAGGCATCGACGGGAAGGTCGTCGTACCGGTCGGGGTCGGTGTCCTCGGCGGCGTAGGGGACGGGGTCGGGGTCGGCGGCGTACCGGACGGGACCGGTCGCCGGGGGTCGACCGGTCGGCCCCGCCGGCTCGGGGACCACGACCGGATCCCACGGGGCTTCCGCCTCGGGTTCCCAGGCCCCGGCGTCGGGGCGGGGAGAGAGGACGACGGGATCGTCGGCCACCGGCGGGCCGGGTGGTTGCCGCCACCCGACGCCACCGGCACCGATCGTCGTCGGAACGTACGTCGTCGGGACCTCCGACGGCGCGGACGCGGCCGGCGGGGCGGTGGCGCGGGGCGCACCCGCGTGCTCACCCTGCTCGGCCCGCTCCGCCGCCCTCGCCCTGGTGGCGGCTGCCTGGCGGGCACCGGCCACCAGTGCGACGGCGGCCAGCAGACTGGCCGCGATGGAACTGGTCAACAGCGTGCTGGAGCCGTCGACGAGACCGAACACCAGCAGGGCGACCGCGACAAGGATGAGCAGCAGACTGGCGACTAGCACAGCTCACCCCCGCCGCGTCGTGGGTAAGTCGGCGGCCGTCGGGGGACGGCCGCCGACGTGGATCAGCGGCCGGCTTCGAGGGCGCCGGAGCGGCTGCCGCCGTACGAGCCGGCGAGGCTCGCCGCGGCGAGCCCGTTGCCACCGACGGCACGGGTGCCCTCGGTACGGGTCATCTCGGCCTCCAGGCCCTGACCCCGACCGTCGAGGTCGCGCAGCTGGCTCTCCAGGTAGGCCTTGAGCCGGGTGCGGTACTCGCGCTCGAACTGCTTGAGTTCCTCGATGTGCTTCTGCAACGCGGTCCGCTTGGCGTCCAGGCCGCCCATGGCCTCCTGGTGCCGCTGACGGGCGTCGCGTTCCAGCGCGTCGGCCTTGGCCCGCGCCTCCCGGGTGACCTCCTCGGCCTTCGAACGGGCCTCGGAGAGCAGCTGGTCGGCCTCGCGGCGGGCGTCGGAGACGTGGTCGTCGGCGGTGCGCTGGGCCATCATGAGCACCCGCAGCGCCTGCTGCTCGCCGTCGCCGCCGACGGCCGGGCCGCCGGTGGTGCGGACCTGCTCCAGCTCCGCCTGCATCGCACGGGCGGCCTGCTCGGCGGCGGCCTTGTCGCGCTGCACCCGGTCGAGCTGGGCCTTGACGTCGTTGAGCTCGGCGGCGAGCCGGGCGTCGCCGCCGGGGCCGGCAGGGGCCCCGCCACGACCGCCGCGCTCCACCTGGGCGCGCAGCTCGTTGTTCTCCTCGATCAGACGGGCAAGCTCCCGCTCGACCTCGTCCAGGAAGGCGTCGACCTCCTCCTCGTCGTACCCCCGCTTGCCGATCGGCGGCTTTTTGAAGGCGACGTTGTGCACGTCGGCCGGTGTCAGCGGCATCGAAACTCCTCGGGTCAGTTGCGGCCGCGAAAGCGCGCGCTGGTCAGGAGAAGTTCCTGATCAGCGGATCTAACACAAACCTCATCAGCACGAACAGGATAACCAGGAGCACAAGGGAGGCCAGGTCGATGCTCACGGTACCAATTCGCAGTGGGGGGATCACCCGCCTCAACGCCTTGAGAGGCGGATCCGTGACGCTCCACACGGACTCGAGTCCGGCGGACGCGCCACGCCCCGGTTGCCACCGACGACCGTACTGGAGGACCGCACTGAGAACGAATCGGGCCAACAGCACAATAAGGAAGAGGTACAAAATCAGGTACAAAAGTTGGAACATGATCGACAACACGGTAGGCGACGTCCCTCGTTCGGGTGGACTTAGCTCAGGGAGAAGAAGCCGCCCTCAGCGATCTTGGCCTTGTCCTCGGCGGTGACCTGGACGTTGGCCGGCGAGAGCAGGAACACCCGGTTGGTCACGCGCTCGATCGTACCGCGCAGCCCGAACGCCAGCCCGGCGGCGAAGTCCACCAGTCGGCGGGCGTCCGCCTCGTCCATCTCGGTAAGATTGATGATCACCGGAACCCCGTCGCGGAAGTGCTCGCCGATGGTCCGCGCCTCCCGGTAGGTGGTCGGGTGCAGCGTGGTGATCTGGTAGCGCTGCTCCTCCTCGGCCACCACCGGGCGCTCCCGGGGCGAGGCCTGCGGCGCCAGGGCCAGATTGTCCCGGGTGTGGTAGCTCAACGCGCCCGAGGTATCCGCACCGGTCGACCGGGTGATCGACCGGACGCTCGCCCGCTCGGTCCGCTCCGAACGTTCGGCCCGCTCGGCCCGCTCCGACCGCTCGGCCCGCTCGTCGTCGGCGCGGTCGGCCTCCACCGCCCGGCTGGACCGGTCGGCCAGCCGGCCCCGGTCACCCAGCCGGGGACGCGGCGCCGGCGGCTCCTCGGCATCGTCCTCGTCGTCGTCGGCGAACTCCTCGGAGTACCGGCTCGACCGGTACCGCGACTCGCGGTAGCCGGGCTTGTCGTAGCCCTCGTCGTAGCCGCGCTCGTCGTCTTCCTCGACGAGCCCGAGCCAGACCCCCGCCTTGCGCAGTGCACCCATCCCGCGCCCTTCCGTCCGCCGTGCGGCACGCACCCCCGTGCCGTGTCGCCAGTGGACGTCCCTGCCCACCGGATCGGAGCGACGATCCCCCGACGCGCGATTCGCGGCTCGCCCGTCGTGGCCCCCGACCTCGGGACGCCGCTCCTGAACAACACTGATGTAATTTGCTTCTACCGGGGTCAGGCTACCGCAGCGTGGAACGCATTCCGAGCAACGCGCTGCCGACGCGGACATGTGTCGCCCCGTACCCGATCGCCACCTCCAGGTCACCGCTCATCCCGGCGGAGAGCGCGGTGGCCGCCGGATGCCGCGCCCGGAACGCCGCCGCCACCTCGGCCAGCCGGGCGAACGCCCGCTCGGGCTCCCAGCCCAGCGGCGCCACCGCCATCAGCCCGGCCAACCGCAGCGCTTCCGCCCCGGCCAGCACCTCGGCCACCGGGTCGAGCCCCCGGTCGGGGTCGGTGGAGCCCGGCAGGGCACCACCCCGGGCCGGGTCGCCGTCGATACTGACCTGCACCAGCGTCTCCAGCGGACGGTCCCGACCGGACTCGGCGGCGGTGGCCAGCGCCCGGGCCAACCGGGCACTGTCCACGGAGTGCACCACGTCGGCGTAGCGGACCACCGACCGGGCCTTGTTGCGTTGCAACTGGCCGATGAAGTGCCAGCGGGCGGTCACCCCCGCCGCCGCCACCTCGGCCGCCTTCGGCGCGGCCTCCTGGTCCCGGTTCTCCCCCAGGTCGACGACCCCGAGCCCGGCCAGCGCGACCGCGTCACCGGCCGGGTAGGTCTTGGTCACCGCGATCATGGTCACCCCGGCCGGATCCCGGCCGGCCGCGGCGCACGCCCCGGTGATCCGGGTCCGTACCGCGGCCAGCCCGGCCGCCAGCTCGGCCCGGCGGTCCGGACCGGAGGGACCGGTCATCGGCCGGTCCGCCCGGGCGACGACGCGACGACGCGGCCCGCACGGGGACCGCCGGTCACCGGCGGGGCCGCGGGACCGGCCACGGAGCTGCTCGTCATCGGCGGCTCAGGAGCCGTTCTTGAGGAAGTCGGGCACGTCGACGTCGTCGAAGAGCACCCGGCGCGGCGTCTGCTGCGGCGGCGGCAGGGTGGCCGGCGCGGTGACCGTCGGGGTCTGCGTCGTCGGCTGGTTCTGGTTGCTCTTGCGCGGCGAGTCGACCGCCTTGTACGCGGGCGTCCCGCCGTCGAAGCCGGCGGCGATCACGGTGACCCGCACCTCGTCGCCGAGCGCGTCGTCGATGACCGCGCCGAAGATGATATTGGCGTCCGGGTGGGCCGCGTCGGTGACCAGCTGCGCCGCGTCGTTGATCTCGAACAGGCCCAGGTCGGAGCCGCCGGCGATGGAGAGCAGCACCCCCCGGGCGCCGTCCATGCTCTGCTCCAGCAGCGGGCTGGAGATGGCCGCCTCGGCCGCCTCGACCGCCCGGTTCTCGCCCCGGGCGCTACCGATGCCCATCAGCGCGCTGCCCGCCCCGCTCATCACGCTCTTGACGTCGGCGAAGTCGAGGTTGATCAGGCCCGGCGTGGTGATCAGGTCGGTGATGCCCTGGACGCCGGAGAGCAGCACCTGGTCGGCGGTGCGGAAGGCGTCCATCATGCTGATGCCGCGGTCGCCCAGCGCCAGTAGCCGGTCGTTGGGGATGACGATCAGCGTGTCGCACTGGTTGCGCAGCTCGTCTATCCCCGACTCGGCCTGCACCTGGCGGCGCTTGCCCTCGAAGGAGAACGGACGGGTGACCACACCGATGGTCAGCGCACCGAGCTTGCGGGCGATGTTGGCCACCACCGGCGCCCCGCCGGTGCCGGTGCCGCCCCCCTCGCCACAGGTGACGAAGACCATGTCGGCGCCCTTGAGCACCTCTTCGATCTCGTCGCGGTGGTCCTCGGCGGCGTTCTTGCCGACGTCCGGGTTGGCGCCCGCGCCGAGCCCCCGGGTCAGCTCCCGGCCGACGTCGAGCTTGACGTCGGCGTCACTCATCAGCAACGCCTGCGCGTCGGTGTTGATCGCGATGAACTCGACGCCCTTGAGCCCAACCTCGATCATCCGGTTGACGGCGTTGACGCCGCCGCCGCCGATGCCGACGACCTTGATGACCGCCAGGTAGTTGTGCGGAGGTGTCATCTCCGGTCCTTTCCCTTCGAGATTGGCTCGCACTGCCCCGGTACGGCGTGGCCCAGACCGGTGGTCGAGGAGCTTTCACCAGCGAGGATCAGAGCTGAACCCTAACCCTCTACTAGAGGCTTAGAGTTATGTCAACCACTGATCCTCTTCGGGGCAACGTAAGCGCCCCCACGCCGAGAGCCAAGGACCCCACCGGCGTGTCGCCGCCGGGTGCGGGGCGACTCACGTCCACCACGGACCTCACCTGAGGGTCACCACGTCCGGCGCGCTCACGTCGATCGTGTCGGCCTTCCGACCCAGCAACGCCGTCGCCACCCGCGCCTTGTCCGCGCCCCGGGTCGCGTCGCCCCACACCACCGCCCGCCCGTCGCGCAGGGTCAGCCCGATCCGGGCCAGTCCCTCGACGGTCACCTCGACCAGGGCGGCCCGCAGCTGCGGGGTGAGCACGGCCAGCACCTGCAACGCCGCCCGGGTGCCCGGATCGTCCGGTCCCGGAGCCGCCAGCCGCACCACCGGCAGCCCGTCCGGCGGCCGGGCCAGCGTGCGGAACACCACCCCGGCCCGGTCGATCACCACGAACCGGTCGTCCCGGGGCACCACCGCCACCCCGGTCCGCTCCACCACCGTCACCACCAGGGCACCGGGCCAGTCCCGGCGGACCGTGGCGCGCTCCACCGGGGCCAGGCCACCGATACGCCGGGCCGTCGCGGCCAGGTCCACCCGGGCCAGCGGCATCCCGTCCGGCACCCCCGCCGCGTCACGCACCTCGACCGGGGTGACCAGCCGCGCCCCCTCCACCCGGACCTCACGCACCCCGAACAGGCCGGATCCGAGCACCGCCCACGCCACCAGGCCGGCGAGGACCAGTACCCCGGCCACCACCGCCCAGGGCAGAGCGGCCCGCATCCGCCGCTGCCGGGCCCGCGCCATGAACCGCCGGGTCGACGGCGGGACCGCGTCGCTGCCCGCCCGGACGAGCTGCCAGCGCCGGACCGGACCCCGCCGGGAACCGCCGCCGTCGGTGCCGGTGCCACGGCCCCGCGCCGGACCCGGACTCATCCGCTACCGGCGGTCGCGCCGTCCGGACCGGCCACCGGGTGCCCGACGGGCGGACCGGCGGCGCTCCCGGCCCGGACGCCGCGGTCCGGGCCGCGCCGGGGGAACCGCGCGATCATCGCGCGGTCAACGCGTCGAGCAGCTGATCGCCCAGCAGCGAGATCGGCGGAGCGCCCATCGTCACCACCACGTCGCCGGGGCGGGCCCGGCGGGCCACCTCCACCGGCGCGTCGTCGAGCGAGTCCACGAAGACCTTGTGCGCGTCGTCGAGCGGCACCGCCGCCAGCAACGCCGCCGATCCCTCACCCGGCTGGCGCAGCTCACCGGGGCCGAAGACCTCCAGCAGCACCAGCTCGTCGGCGATCGCCAGGGCGGCGGCGATCTCCGCCTGGAGGTCCCGGGTCCGGTACAGCCGGTAGGGCTGGAAGACCACGATCAGCCGGCCGTCGCCGGCCACCTCGCGCAGCGTCCGCAGGGCCAGCGTCATCGAGGTCGGGTGGTAGGCGTACTCGTCATACACCAGCACGCCGTCGGCGACGCCCTTGCGCTCGAAGCGCCGGCGCACGCCCGGGAAGGCGGCCAGGGCCGCCTCCGCCGCCGCCACCGGCAGGCCGAGCAGGTGGGCGGCGAGCACCGCCGAGGCGCTGTTGAGGCCCATGTGGCGTCCCGGCACCGGCAGCCGGATCTCCCCCAGCGAACGGCCGTCCAGGGCCGCCAGGTAGCGCACGCCCTGGGCGGACGAGGCCATCTCGGACAGCCGCAGGTCGGCGTCGGCCGCCTCGCCGTACGTCCAGACCCGCCGCCCCTCGGCGCGCAGCGTCTCGGCCAGCCGCCGCCCGCCCGGGTCGTCGGCGCAGGTGATGACGTACCCGGCCGGGTCGGTGAGCCGGGCGAACTCGGCGAAGGCCGCCTCCAGGGTCGCCAGGTCACCGTAGGTGTTCAGGTGGTCGGCCTCGACGTTGGTGATGATCGACACGTACGGGCGGTAGATCAGGAACGACCTGTCGCTCTCGTCCGCCTCGACCACGAAGTGCTCGCCGGTGCCGTGGTGCGCCCCCGAGCCCACCTCGGAGATCTCCCCGCCGATCACGAAGGACGGGTCGACCCCGGCCTGCTGGAGCACCATGGTCACCATCGAGGTGGTGGTGGTCTTGCCGTGGGTGCCGGCCACCGCCACCGTCCGGCGGCCGGTCATCGCCGCGGCGAGCGCCTCGGAGCGGTGCAGCACCCGCAGCCCGCGCCGGCGGGCCTCGACCATCTCCAGGTGGTCCTGGCCGATGGCCGAGGAGTAGACCACGGTGTCCACCCCGTCGAGGTTGGCCGCCTCGTGGCTCATGTGGATGGTGCCGCCCAGCGCCCGCATGCCGGCCAGCGACGGCCACTCACGCAGCTCGCTGCCGGAGACCGGCAGGCCCCGGGTGAGGAAGAGCCGGGCCAGGCCGCTCATCCCGACCCCGCCCACCCCGATCAGGTGGATCCGGCCCAGGTCCTCCGCGGTGAGCGTGCCGGCCGGGGTGAACTGCACGGTGTTCATGCCAGGTACCTTCCCGTCGCGGTGGACCGGCTCACCGGGCCACCGCCTCGTAGACGAAGTTGAGCAGGGCCACGTCGCCGTCGCGGCGGCCGTACCCGGCGGCGGCGGCACCCATGGCGTACAGCCGCTGCGGGTCGCGCAGCAGGGGCAGCACGGTGCGCTCCAGCCAGGCCGGGGTCAGCTCGGCGTCGTCGACGAGCAGCCCGCCGCCGGCCTCCACCACGGGCAGCGCGTTGCGCTTCTGCTCCTGGTTGGAGTGCGGGTACGGCACGTAGATGGTGGGCAGCCCGATGGCGGCCACCTCGGCACAGGTCATCGCCCCGCCCCGGGCCAGCATCAGGTCGGCGGCGGCGTAGCCCAGCTCCATCTCGGACAGGTAGGGCAGCGCCACGTACGGCACCGGCAGGTCGGTCGGGACCGGCACCGGCTCGTTGCGGGCGCCCATCACGTGCAGCACCTGCACCCCGTTGCGAGCCAGCTCCTTGGCCGCGCCGGAGACCGCCAGGTTGATCGACCGGGCCCCCTGCGAACCACCGGCGACGAAGAGGACCGGCAGGTCGGGGCGGAGTCCGAAGTGGGCGCGGGCGGCGGCACGCATGGCGTTGCGGTCCAGCCCGGCGATCCCCCGGCGCAGCGGCACGCCGACCACCCGGGCGTCGCGCAGCACCTCGGACTGGGCCGGCTGGTGCGGGAAGCCGACCGCGAGGTTCTTGGTGAACTTCATGCCGAGCCGGTTGGCCACCCCCGGCGGGACGTTGACCTCGTGGATGACGATCGGCATCTCCCGCCGCCAGGCGGCCAGGTAGCCGGGCACCGAGACGTACCCGCCGAAGCCGACGACCACGTCGGCGGCGACCTCGTCGATCACCTTGCCGGCGGCGCGGGCCGCCTTCCACATCCGGTCCGGGGTGCGGACCAGGCCCATGTTGACCGAGCGGGGCAGCTGGTAGGCCGGGATCTGCCGCAGGTCGTAGCCGGCCGGCGGGATCAGCTCGTTCTCCAGCCCCTTCGGGGTGCCGAGGCAGGTGATCCGGACGCCCGGGTCGTGTCGGCGCAGGCAGTCGGCGAAGGCGAGCAGCGGGTAGATGTGCCCACCGGTGCCCCCTCCACAGAGCACCACCGAACGCAGCGGACCCATCAGCGTCTCCTCTCGCTCGCCGTCCCGCCCCGGGTCCGGTCCTGCCGGACGCCGCGCGGTGCGGCCTGATCGTCGGGTCGCCGCCCGCGCGCCCGGGGCACGGACCCCGGGGCAGCCGACGGCGGCGCCGGTCGGCTCCGCGCGCCGGGAAGCGGCGGCAACGGGGCCCAGACTAGTCGGACCCATCGGGCGGGCGGACGGGCGTGCAGGGCGCGGGCCGCGTCGGGTTCGGCGCGGGCGAAGGAGGCGAGCATGCCGACCGCCGCCAGGGTCACGACCAGCGCGCTGCCGCCGTCGGAGATGAACGGCAGCGGCACCCCGGTCAGCGGCAGCAGCTTGGTCACCCCGCCGATGTTGATCACCGCCTGGCCGACCAGCCAGGCGGTGACGGCGGTGGCGGCGAGCCGGCGGAACGGGTCGGCGACCCGGCGGGCGATCCGCAGCCCGGTGTAGGCGAGCACGGCGAAGAGCACCAGGATGACGGTGCAGCCGACCACGCCCAACTCCTCGGCGATGACGGCGAAGATGAAGTCGTTGTGGGCGGCCGGCAGCCAGCCGAACTTGACGCTGCTCTTGCCCAGCCCGACACCGAACCAGCCGCCGTGCTCGATGGCGTTGCGGGCCTGCACCATCTGCCAGCAGGCGTCCTCGACGCACTTGGCCGGGTCGGGCGTGTCGAGGAACGAGGTGAGCCGGGCCAGTCGGTAGTTCTCCTGGCCGCGTGCGCCGGATCCGGCGCCGAGCGAGGCCACCGCGACGAGCAGTCCGATCCCCGCCAGGCCGACCGCGGAGAGCGCGGCGAAGACCCGCAACCGCACTCCGGCGGCCCAGAGCAGGCCGACCACGATGGCCAGCAGGCAGAGCATGCTGCCCAGGTCGTTGTAGCCGACCAGGACGAAGAGCAGGCCGACCACCGGGAACAGCGGGGTGGCCAGCTCCTTCCACCAGCCGAGCGCGGCGCCCTTGCGGGCGATCACGTGCGCCCCCCACAGCACCAGCGCCAGCTTGGCCAGCTCGGCGGGCTGCACCTGGATCGGCCCGAGATAGAGCCAGAGCAGGTTGGCCCGCAGCGGCCCGAGGGAGGCCAGCCCGAACAGGGCGTCCAGGGCCACCAGCAGGTTGAGCACCAGCAGCAGCACCACCGCGGCCCCGAGCAGGGGTCGGCCCAGCGAACGGAAGGTGCTGGCCGGCAGGCGCTGGCAGGCCCAGAACGCGACGATGCCGATCACCGCGAAGATCGCCTGCTTGGTGACCGAGGCGGCCGCGTCGCCGGCCTCGGCGTAGTCGCGCACGCTGGTGGCCGAGAAGACCATGGTCAGGCCGATCAGCAGCAGCAGGCCGGCGCTGGACAGCAGCAGGTAGTAGGAGGCCAGCGGGCGGGCCAGCAGGCCGCGCAGCGCCGCCAGGCCGCCGGCCGGTCCCAGCCCGGCCAGCGCTGCGGGCGGGTCGGTGGTACGCCCCGAGCCCGCGACCCGCCGCGGCTGGGTCTGGGTCGTCGTGCCGGTGCTGGTGCCTCGGTCCTCCCCCACCCGCCCATCATCGCCGCTACGGGCGGCTGGTTCCGGCCGTTCGTGCCGGTCGGCGTGTCGAAATGCGGATCGGGTGCCCCTCGGGTAGGGGAAACCCCGGCCGGGGCCGGGGCGGTGACCCGTCGCGGGACCGCCCCGGTGCCCGGGGTCAGCCCATGCTGGCCAGGAAGTCGCTGTAGAACAGGCCCAGCGCGATGGCCACCCCGATGCCCGCGATGATCCAGAAGCGGACCACGATGTTGACCTCGCTCCAGCCGGCCAACTCGAAGTGGTGCTGCAGCGGGGACATCCGGAAGACCCGCTTGCCGGTGGTGCGGAAGGAGATGATCTGGATCACCACGGACATCGTGATGATCACGAAGAGCCCGCCGAGGATCGGCAGCAGCAGGACCGTCCGGGTGGACATCGCCATCCCGGCGATCAGGCCGCCGAGGCCCAGCGCGCCGGTGTCGCCCATGAAGATCCGGGCGGGCGAGGTGTTCCACCACAGGAAGCCCACGCAGGCCCCGGCCGCCGCCCCGGCGATCAACGCGATCTCCAGCGGATCCCGGACGGCGTAGCAGTAGTTGTCCGGGTTGGCGGTGTACGTCGGGTCGGCGCACCAGTGCCGGTACTGCCAGAACGCGATCAGCGCGTACGCGGCCAGCACCATCACCGAGGCGCCGGTAGCCAGCCCGTCCAGGCCGTCGGTGAGGTTGACCCCGTTGGTCGCCGCCATCACCACCATGATGATCACGATCACCGAGGCGACCTTGCCGATCTCCAGCGCCGGGATGTCCCGGATGAAGCTCAGCGTGGTGCTGCCCACCGTCTCGGTGTTGGTCGTCGCGCCGCTGGCGTCGGTCATGCTGCTCGGGAAGTAGAGCGCGACAACCCCGAAGGCCGCCCCGACCAGGATCTGCCCGAACAGCTTGCCGCGCTTGTTGAGCCCGCCGCTGTGCCGCTTGCGCACCTTGAGGAAGTCGTCGATGAAGCCGACCGCGCCGGAGAAGACCATCAGCCCCAGCAGCACCAGGGCGGTGATGGTCGGCTCGACCTGGGCGATCTGCGCGTCCGGCAGGGTGGTCAGGGCGAGGTGACCGGCCACGTAGGCGATCACCGTGGCCAGGATGAACACCACGCCGCCCATCGTCGGCGTGCCCTTCTTGCCCTCGTTGCTGGCCAGCCCGAGGTTCGACCGGATCGGCTGACCGGCCTTGAGCCGGGCGAACACCTTGATCGCGAGCGGCGTGGCCAGCAGCGACACCAGGAACGCCACCCCGATGGCGACGATGACCGCCCTCACGCGGCACCCCCCGCGCCGGCCCCGGCACCCTCGCCGTCGGCACGCAGCGCGTCGGCCACCTCCCAGGTGCGGTACCGGGAGCCCTTCACCAGGACGACGTCGCCCGGTCGTAGCTCGCTGCGCAGCACCTCGACGGCCGCCGCCTGATCGGTGAGCAGCACCGACCCTCCTCCCCAGTCACTTACCGCTGTCGCGCCCTCGTGGATCGGCGCGGCCGGCTCACCCACCACGAGCAGCCGGTCGACACCGAGCTCGGCCGCGAGCCGGCCGACCTCCCGGTGCCCCTCGTCCTCGTACTCGCCCAGCTCGGCCATGTAGCCCAGGGCGGCGAACGTCCGCCCGCCCCGGTGCATCCCGGCCAGCGCCCGCAGCGCCACCGCCGTCGAGGCCGGGTTGGCGTTGTACGAGTCGTCGATCACGGTCACCCCGTCCGGCCGGGTGAAGACGTCCATCCGGCGGGTGGAGACCAGCCCCAGCTCGCCCAGGGCCGCCGCCAGCTCGGCCAGCGGCATGCCCAGCTCCCGGGCGACCGCCGCCGCGGCCAGCGAGTTGGAGACCTGGTGCCGGCCGGTCAGGCCGAGTCGCACCGGGGCGGTCCCCTCCGGGGTCACCAGGGTGTACGCCGGCCGCCCCCGCCCGTCCAGGGTCACGTCCACCGCGCGCACGTCGGCGTCGGCCGACTCGCCGTAGCGGACCACCCGGGCGGCGGTGCGCGACGCCATCGCCGCCACCAGCCGGTCGTCGGCGTTGAGCACCGCCAGCCCGTCGGCCGGCAGCGCCTCCACCAGCTCCCCCTTGGCCAGGGCGATGTTCTCCACCGAGCCGAACTCGCCCAGGTGCGCCACCCCGACGTTGAGCACCACCGAGATCCGCGGCGGCACCACGTCACAGAGGTAACGGACGTGCCCGACGCCCCGGGCGCCCTTCTCCATCACCAGGTACCGGGTCTGCGCGGTGGCCTGCAGGGCGGTGTACGGGTGGCCCAGCTCGTTGTTGAACGACCCGGGCGGGGCCACCGTCGGGCCGAGCCGCACGGCGAGCTGGGCGATCAGGTCCTTGGTGGTGGTCTTGCCCGACGATCCGGTCAGCCCGATCACGGTGAGCCCCGGCAGCCGGTCCACCACGGCCCGGGCCAGCCGGCCCAGCGCGGCCAGCGCGTCGTCCACCAGCACCATCGGCACCCCGGGCAGCTCCCGGGTGCCGAGCACCGCCACCGCACCGGCGGCGACCGCACCGGCGGCGTAGTCGTGCCCGTCGACCCGCTCGCCGGGGAAGGCCACGAAGAGCGCCCCGGCGGCGACCTTGCGGGAGTCGAACTCGACCGGGCCGGTGACCCGGGTGTCCGGGTCGGCGGCGTGCAGCCGGCCGCCCACCGCGGCGGCCACCTCGGCCAGGCTCAGCGGGATCACCGTCGACCCGCCAGGTCGCCGAAGCGGACGCGCAGCGCCTCCGCCAGCTCGGTGCGGTCGTCGAACGGGTACACCTCGCCGGCGATCTCCTGACCGCGTTCGTGCCCCTTGCCGAGCAGCGCCACCACGTCCCCCGGCTCGGCCAGCCGGACCGCCTCGGCGATGGCCTCCCGCCGGCCCGGCACCTCGACGATCCGGGCACCGGCGTCCGCCCGGTACGCCCCGGCCAGCACCTCGGCCCGGATCGCCGCCGGGTCCTCGGTGCGCGGGTTGTCGTCGGTCACCAGCACCACGTCGGCCCCCCGGGCAGCGGCGGCGCCCATCACCGGGCGCTTGCCCCGGTCCCGGTCGCCACCGGCGCCGATGACGCAGATCAGCCGACCGGTGCCAGTGCCGCGCAGCGCGGCCAGGGCGGCCACCACGGCGTCGGTCTTGTGCGCGTAGTCGACCACCCCGCGCACCGGGGCGTCCCCGCTGACCAGCTCCAGCCGGCCGGGCACCCCGCCGCAGGCGGCCACCCCGGCGACGGCGGTCGCCGGGTCCACCCCGGTGGCGACCAGGCTGGCCACCGCGAGCAGCGCGTTGGCCACGTTGTGCCGGCCGGGCAGCGCCACCCCGGCGGGCAGCTCCAGGCCGTCCGGGCCGTGCGCGGTGAACCGCTGGGCGTAGCCCTCGCCGCCGACCCGGTCGGCCCACCAGGTGGCGGTCGGGTCGCCGGCCGCCGAGTAGCTGACCGTGGCCGGCCGGAACAACGGGCGCAGCGCCGGGTCGTCGTGGTTGAGCACCTCGACCCGGCAACGCCCGTCGAAGAGCCTGGCCTTGGCGGCGAAGTAGTCCGCCGTGTCGGCGTGGAAGTCGAGGTGGTCGGAGCCGAAGTTGGTGTAGCCGCCGACGGCGAACCGGACCCCGCCGACCCGCCCCATCGCCAGGGCGTGGCTGGACACCTCCATGACCACCGCGGTCACCCCGCGCTCGCGGGCGGCGGCGAGCAGGGCGTGCAGGTCGGTGGCCTCCGGGGTGGTCCGGACGCTGTCGGTCACCAGGTCGCCGAGGCGGGTCTCCACGGTGCCGATCAGGCCGGTGACGTGACCGGCGGCGCGCAGCCCGGACTCGATCAGGTAGGCCGTCGAGGTCTTGCCGGCGGTGCCGGTCACCCCGATCACGGTGAGCCCGTCGGTCGGGTCGCCGTAGACCGCGGCGGCCAGCTCGCCCAGCACGGCCCGGGGATCGGGCGTCACCAGGACGGGCAGCCCGGCCGCGCCGGCCGCCGCCGCGCCGGCCGGGTCGGTCAGCACGGCCACCGCGCCGGCCGTGGCGGCCCCGGCGGCGAACTCCGCGCCGTGCCGACGGGCACCGGGCAGGGCGGCGTACAGGTCGCCGGGTCGGACCTCCTGGCTGGCGTGGGTCACCCCGGTCACGACCAGCTCGGCGGCGTCGGCCGGCGGCGCTACGGCGAGCCGGTCGGCGAGGTCGCCGAGCCGGACTCCGGGCACGGTACGGGGGCGTGGATTGCCGGGCACGGCGTCAGACCCTACCCGGTCGTCCGGTTCCGGCCGCACAGCCGCCCCGGTGGTTCGTCGGCACTCACCGATGATGTCCCGCCGTTCCCGGTCAGCGCGGAAAGACCTCGAAGTTGGGGGATTTCCCGCGCGACGGAGGAACCCGGTAGTGACGCAGCGTGAAGCCCATCATCTCGCGGAACGCCGGGGCGACGACCGCGCCGCCACCGCCCTCGGGGTTCCACACGAAGACCGCCACCACGTACCGGGGCGCCTCGGCGGGCGCCATCCCGATGAACGAGCCGACCTCGCCGGGCTGCTCCTTGCCGTCGACGTAGCGCAGCCCGGTGCCGGTCTTGCCGGCGACCCGGTAGCCGGGCACCGCAGCGGCCAGGCCGGTCGCGCCGTCGACCGTGGTCACCGCTTCCAGCAGGGTACGCAGGGCTGCCGCGTTCTGCGGACTGAGCACCGAGCGGGTGACCGGGGCGGCGGACGGGGTGCGCCTGCCGTCCGCCCCGACCACCTCCTTGATCAGGTGCGGCTGGACGTAGGTGCCGTCGTTGGCGATGGCGGCGTACGCGGCGGCCATCTGCAACGGGGTGGTGTCCACGCTGTGCCCGATCGGCACCGACCCGTACGACGAGCCGCTCCACCGCGCGGCCGGGAGCAGCCGCCCGGACGCCTCGCCGGGCATCCCCTCGCCGGTGGGCTGCCCCAGCCCGAAGCGCTTCTGGTAGTCGATCAGCCGGTCCGGGCCGAGCCGGTCGCCGATCTCGATGGTGCCGACGTTGGACGAGTACGCCAGCATGCCGGCCACGCTGAGCTTCTTGCCGTCGGCCGGGTGGGTGTCGCGGAAGGTCACGTCGCCCCGGGTGATGGTGTTGGCGACCGGCCAGGCGCTGTCCGGGGTGATGACGCCCTCCTGCAACGCCGCGCCGTAGGTGATCGCCTTGTGCACCGACCCCGGGTCGACCACGAAGCTGGAGGCGGCGTCCTCCCGGTCGGTGGGTCGGCTCTGCTCCGGCGAGGCCGCGTTGTAGGTCGGGTTGCTCGCCTGGGCCAGCACGTCGCCGGTCTTGACGTCGAGCACCACCGCCGCGCCGATCGCGCCCCGGGTCTGGGCCATCTGCCGGCTGAGGATCTGCTGCACCTGGAACTGGAGGTCCCGGTCGATGGTGAGCACCAGCGAGCTGCCCGGCTTGGGGGCGGTGGTCTGGCTGTAGCCGCCGGGGATGGGGGCGTTGAGGTCGCCCAGCCCCGCCTCGTACACCCGCCGGCCGTCCTGGCCGCGCAGCAGGTCGTCGTAGCGGGCCTCCAGGCCCTCCAGCCCGTCCATGTCCTGGCTGGTGAAGCCGACCAGGTTGGCGGCCAGGTCACCGCCGGGCACCTCGCGGCGTTCGTCGCGGTGGGTGCCGATGCCGGCGAGGTCGAGCGCCTCGATCTGCTTGGCCTGCGCGACGTCGACGCCCCGGGCCAGGTAGCGGAACTGGAGGTTGCCCCGACGCTTCATCTTGTCGGCCAGTTCGGAGACCGGGACGCCGAGCAGCGGGGAGAGCAGCTTCGCGGTCTCGGTGCGGTCCTTGACCATGGTGGGGTCGGCGAAGACGTACCGGGCCTCGACGCTGCGGGCCAGCGGGGCACCGGTGCGGTCCTGGATCGAGCCGCGCGGGGCCGGCAGGTCGATCCGGGTGAGCCGGTTGTCGACGCCGCCCCCGGCGTACGCCGGGGTGTCCACGGCCTGCAGCACGACCAGCCGGATGCCGATCACCGCGAAGATCGCCAGCACCAGCACGGTGCCCAGTCGCAGCCGGCGACGCGGCTCGGCGAGCTTCGGCGGGCGGCGTGGCTTGCGCACCGGTCGTCGCCCGGCCGGTCGGTCGGTACGCCGGGGCGTCTCGGTGCGGCGCGGGGCGCCGCGACCGGGCGGGTCACCCCGGCGCGGGACGCTGCGGCCGGGCCGGCGGCGCGGGGCGGGCGGCTCGGCGAACTCGTCGTCGTCGGGCGCGACGCGCTGCGGCACGGTCCGGATGACGCCGGTACGACCGGTCGGCGCGGCCTCCCGGCGGCCGCTCCGGTTGGCGGCGGCCCGACCGCCGTCGAGGACCTGGAGGGCGGGGCGGAACGGGTCGCCGGAGCGGCCGGCGCGTGGGGTGCGCCGCTGCCCGCCCCGGTCCTCGCTGCTCTCCCGGATGGTGCGGCCCCGGGGGGTGTACGCCCGCGCGTCGGAGATCCCGCCGGTGTCCCCGCCCCGGGACTCCCCCGGCCGTGGGTCGCCGGTGCGCGGCTCGCCGCCCCGGGGTTGCCCGGTGCGGGGTTCCCCGGT
This sequence comes from Micromonospora rifamycinica, assembly GCF_900090265.1. Lineage (NCBI taxonomy): Bacteria > Bacillati > Actinomycetota > Actinomycetes > Micromonosporales > Micromonosporaceae > Micromonospora > Micromonospora rifamycinica. Next base: position 6,324,700 of record NZ_LT607752.1, on the reverse strand, counting down.
GCGGGGCTGCCCGGCTCGCGGCTCGCCGCCCCGGGCGGCCCCACCACGAACCGCACCGCGCCGGGAGCCCGTGGCGTCCCGGCGCGGTTCGTCCGATCTCGGCGGCACGGGTGCTACCCCCCGTTGCCCTGCTGGCTGGTGATCGCCGGCTGCCCGTCGGCCGGCTGCGGCACGCCGATCAGCCGACCGTCCGGCAGCCGGATGTACGCCGGCTCACCGGCCTCCACCAGACCCAGCTTGCGGGCCCGGGCGGTCAGGTTGCCCGGCTCCTTGGCCTCCTCGATCTGCTTCTCCAACTGCTGCTGGTCGACGTCGAGCCGGGCCTGCTGCTGCTGGAGCTGCTGGAGTTTGAAGGCGTTCTCGTTGATCTTCGTGTTGACCGCGAGGATGCCCAGCACCCCGCCGACCACGAGCACCACGATCAGCGCGGCGAACGGTGCCCGGGGCACCCGGACCGGCGGCGGCGGCGCCACCCGCAGCCGGGGCGACCCGGTGCCGGCGGTGGCGGTACGGGTGGCCGGCTGCTCCGCCGGCCGCAACGCGGCACTGCCCTGGGTGGGGAACTCGCGCGCCCCCCGGCGCGTCTCCCCCGCTCGACCGGCGAGGTCCGCCGGCGTCGTGGTACGGGTCGTGCGCTGCGCCGTGGTCCGGCCCCCCGACCGCGGTGCGCGCTGCCCGACGACCGCGTCGCGGCCGTCACGCTTGTTGACGTTCATGTCCCCTCCCCCTGTTCGTCCGTCCTGCCGTCCCCCGGCGTCGTCCCGTGGTCCACTGTGGAACCCGCTGTCGACCCCGTTCCCGCTTGGTGCATCGCCCTGACCCGTCGGCGGGACCGTTCGCGGTCGGTCCGCCCCGACGGCCCGGTGGTCGGGTCGAGTCGCTCCGCGGCCCGCAACCGCACCGACGCGGCCCGCGGGTTCGCGGTGACCTCCTCCTCCCCGGCG